>NZ_NNRN01000046.1:0-504816 GCF_002252535.1 Brucella lupini | reverse complement strand
AGGCTGCTGGGTATGAGGCCGAATAAATGCGACACGCTTTAGCTCTCGCTGAAATATCCGTGGGAAAGCCGTTCAGGAATACGTGAATAGACAAATCAGGAGCCATCATCATGACAGTACTGCTTGGAATGGACCAGCAAATCATTGATGATACGGTCATGTCAGGCTTAGAAGCACAACAGGCGCTGTTCGCGTCCAACGGCGATCCCATCGTTCTGGGACGCATCGGATCGCTGGAAGTACGGCTTGCAAATTCACGCGAGGCGGTAGAAGCCGCGCAGGAATTGCGTTTCCGCGTCTTCTTCGACGAAATGGGCGCGCGCAGGGAAAGCATCGAAGCGGTGGAGCTTCGAGACGCTGACCGTTTCGACGCTATTTGCGATCATCTGCTCGTTTACGACACCGCCCTGCCCGTGCCGGAGCATCAGCAGATTGTCGGCACCTATCGTCTGATGCGTAGCGATCAGGCGGAACAGGCGCTCGGCTTTTATTCTGCCGATGAATATGACGTGCAGCGTCTGGCCCTTTCACGCCCGAACCTCCGCCTGCTTGAACTGGGTCGCTCCTGCGTGAAGGCGGAATACCGCTCCAAGCGCACTGTCGAGCTTCTTTGGCAAGGTGCCTGGGCCTATTGCCGCCGCCATTCCATCGATGTGATGTTCGGCTGTGCTTCATTCCACGGCGCGGTGCCTGCAGCGCACGCGCTCGGCCTGTCGTTCCTCCATCACAACTGCCGTGCCACCGATGACTGGGACGTTCGTGCCCTGCCCAATCGTTATCAGGCCATGGACCTGATGCCGAAGGAAGCCATCAACAACAAGGTTGCGCTGTTCTCAATGCCGCCACTGGTCAAGGGTTATCTGCGTCTCGGCGCAATGATCGGCGACGGCGCAGTGATCGACGAGGCATTCGGCACAACCGATGTCTTCATCATCCTGCCGATTGAGCGCATTTCCAGCCGCTACATCACCTATTACGGCGCGGAAGCGAACCGCTTTGTGTAAGCAAAAAGGCGAAACATCTGTTTCGCCTTTTTAGTTTCACGCCCTGCCTGCCAGTTCCTTTAATTTGTAGATCAGGTCCAGCGCTTCTCGCGGAGTCAGTTCGTCTGGACTGATTGCAGAGACAGCCTTGGTCAGTTCACTATCTTTCCCCTGAACCTGCTGCTTCGGCTTTTCCTGCTGCAAGACGACAGAGAACAGCGGCAGATCATCGATCAGCTTGTCCGCCTTGCCCGAGGTTTCGCCCGCTTCAAGCTGGTGCAGCACATCGCGCGCGCGATTGACAACCGCTTCGGGCAGCCCCGCCAGACGCGCGACCTGCACGCCATAGGAACGGTCAGCTGCCCCTTTCGCCACCTCATGCAGGAAGACGACATCATTGTCCCATTCCTTGACTCGCATGGTGACATTGGAAAGCCGCTCAAGCTTTTCTGAAAGTGCAGTCATTTCATGAAAATGCGTGGCAAACAAAGCCCGGCAACGGTTCTTTTCATGCAGATATTCAACCGCTGCCCAGGCAATGGACAATCCGTCGAAAGTGGCTGTACCGCGCCCGATCTCATCGAGGATCACCAGCGAGCGTTCGCCTGCCTGATTGAGGATCGCAGCCGTTTCCACCATTTCAACCATAAAGGTTGAACGCCCGCGTGCCAGATCGTCGGAAGCACCGACACGACTGAACAGCCTGTCCACGACACCGATTTGTGCAGAACCCGCAGGCACGAAGGAGCCCATCTGTGCCATGATCGCAATCAGCGCATTCTGGCGCAGGAAGGTTGACTTACCGCCCATGTTCGGGCCGGTCAGAAGCCAGATCGCGCCATTGCCGCCGTCTGCTTGCGGCGAGAGATCGCAATCATTGGCGACAAACGGATTGGCCGCCTGACGCCGCAGGGCCTGCTCGACAACCGGATGACGACCCGCAACGATGTTGAAGGACAGGCTGTCATCGACCTGTGGACGACAATAACCCTGCTCTTCCGCCAGCACAGCAAGCGCTGCCGAGACGTCGAAAACAGCAAGCGCCGATGCGGCGGCACGGATGCTATCAGCATGGGAGACCGCTTCCGCCGTCAATTCCTCAAACACGGCAAGCTCGATTGACAATGCGCGGTCGGCAGCATTGGCGATCTTGCTTTCCAGTTCCGCCAGTTCGGTCGTAGTAAAGCGCATGGCATTGGCCATGGTCTGGCGATGGATGAAACGGCTCTTGGCTTCATCTGTATCCGTCATCGCCCCGGCATTGTTGGCCGTCACCTCGATAAAATAGCCAAGCACATTGTTATGCTTGATCTTCAGCGACTTGATACCGGTTTCTTCGATATAATTTGCCTGCAGACCGGCGATCACCCGGCGTGACTGATCACGCAAAGCCCGCATTTCATCGAGTTCGGAATTATAGCCTCCGCGCACAAAACCGCCATCGCGTTTCAGAAGCGGCAATTCGTCGGCCAAGGCCCGGTCGAGATGGGCGGTAAAGATGGCGGGCATGGCACTGACGGCATCGCGGGCATGTGCCAGTTCGTCGGGCAGCAAAGCGCTTTCCAGCAGGCTCGCAATGACATGCGCAGCCTCGAAGCCTCGGGCAAGGCTACCCAGATCACGCGGGCCACCGCGCCCGACGGCAAGGCGCGAAAGACCGCGCGGCATATCCGGCACGCCCCTCAGTTCTGCACGCATGGCTTCACAGAGCGACTGCTCGCTCAGGAACCAGGAAACGGAATCGAGCCGCAGCGCGATTTCCTTCGGATTGGTCAGCGGCGCGGTCAAGCGTTCGGCAAGGAGTCGCGCACCGCCGCCCGTCACCGTGCGATCAACCGCCTTCAGCAAACTGCCGTCTCGATTGCCCGACATGGTGCGGGCAAGTTCCAGACTGGCGCGTGTGGCCGGGTCGATAAAAAGCGTGCCGCCCTCGTGTTCGCGTTCGGGCCGCATCAAGGGTGGGCGTTCCGAAATCTGCGTCTTCTCGATATAGGCGATTGCCCCGGAAATAGCTGAAAGTTCAGGGCGGCTGAACTGGCCGAAACCATCCAATGTCGCGACGTTGAAATAGCGTTGGATGCGCGTTTCCGCAGCCGCGCTGTCAAAGAGGGTCGCCGGTTGCGGCGTTACCGCCTTGCCGACCAGATCGAAGACCGGGCGTAGCTCCTCATCATGGAAGGCGCTGTCAGCCACAACCAGTTCGCGCGGGTCGACCCGCATCACATCGGCGAAAAGCCGGTCCGGCGTGGTTTCCGCCACACGGAAAGTTCCGGTTGAAATGTCGATCCAGGCGAGCGCCAGCGCACCATCGCCGCGCGTGCGCCCCATCGCCATCAGGAAATTGGCTTCGGACGGATCCAGCAGCTTTTCTTCGGTCAGCGTGCCCGGTGTGACGAGACGGATCACATCGCGCTTCACCACCGATTTGGAGCCACGCTTCTTCGCCTCTGCCGGATCTTCCACCTGTTCGCAAACCGCGACGCGATAACCCTTGGCGATCAGCTTCTGCAGATAATCGTCGGCGGCATGGACCGGCACGCCGCACATGGGAATATCCTCGCCCAGATGCTTGCCGCGCTTGGTGAGCGTGATGCCGAGTGCCGCAGAGGCTTCCACTGCATCATCGAAGAACAGCTCGTAAAAATCGCCCATGCGATAGAAGAGCAACGAATCGACATTTGCCGCCTTGATCTCGATATATTGTTCCATCATGGGCGTCAGGCGAACGGGCGCTGCCTCGGCGGTGTTTTCTTCCGCTTCCGAGCCGTGTTCGTTAGCCGTCGTTTCCATCTAAAAACCTTCATTTATTGCTTAGCCGACGAGGCTAAAGTTATAAAATTTCGTATTCCATCGTTTTTGGATGAATATCTATTCCTCGAAGCACTGTTTACACGATGCGTGACTGGCGCTATCGAGGTTCTCCCGCAGATGAAACCGGAGGGAACATGCCAGCCTCGACGCCGAAGGGCAACACATCAGAACGCGCACCCACAGCCAGTGAGAAGGAAGCGCTAGACTTTCACGCGCAGGGTCGCCCGGGCAAGCTGGAGATCAACCCCACCAAGCCCATGACCACGCAGCGCGATCTGTCGCTCGCCTATTCTCCGGGCGTTGCCGTGCCGGTGAAGGCAATCGCCGAAGACGCAGCCCGCGCCTATGACTATACGGCCAAGGGCAATCTCGTCGCCGTTATCTCGAATGGTACCGCCATTCTCGGCCTCGGCAATCTGGGTGCGCTCGCATCCAAGCCGGTGATGGAAGGCAAGGCCGTGCTGTTCAAGCGCTTCGCCGATGTCGATTCCATCGATCTTGAGGTCGATACGACCGATATCGATGCCTTCATCAATGCGGTGCGCTATCTCGGACCGTCGTTCGGCGGCATCAATCTGGAAGATATCAAGGCGCCCGACTGCTTCATCATCGAGCAGCGCCTGCGCGAACTGATGGACATTCCGGTTTTCCATGACGACCAGCATGGAACGGCTATCATCGCCGCTGCCGGCCTGATCAATGCGCTGCATCTGACCGGCCGCGACATGAAGACGACGAAGCTCGTCTGCAATGGCGCGGGTTCGGCGGGTATTGCCTGTATCGAGCTTATCAAGGCGATGGGTTTTGCCTCGGAAAACGTCATCCTGTGCGACACCAAGGGCGTCGTCTATCAGGGCCGCGAAGAGGGCATGAACCAGTGGAAGTCCGCCCATGCGGTGAAGACCGACAAGCGGTCCCTCGCAGATGCCATGAACGGCGCGGATGTCGTGTTCGGCCTTTCGGCCAAAGGCGCGTTCACCGAAGACATGGTCCGTTCCATGGCGCCGAACCCGATCATCTTCGCGATGGCCAATCCTGACCCGGAAGTAACGCCCGAAGAAGTGGCGCGCATCCGTGATGACGCCATCGTTGCCACCGGTCGTTCGGATTATCCGAACCAGGTCAACAATGTCCTTGGTTTTCCTTACATCTTCCGTGGCGCACTCGACGTACGTGCAACCACCATCAACGATGCGATGAAAATCGCAGCCGTCAATGCATTGGCCGAACTTGCCCGCGAGGACGTGCCGGACGATGTGGTTGCCGCCTATCAGGGCAGCCGTCCGCGTTTCGGCTCAAGTTACATCATTCCGGTGCCGTTTGATCCGCGTCTGCTTGCATCCGTCTCGGCTGCCGTCGCCAAGGCAGCGATGGAAACCGGCGTTGCCGGGCGTGCCATTGCCGACATCGAAGGCTACAAGCGCGAACTGTCGGCACGTCGCGATCCGATTGCCTCGACGCTGCGCGGCATCTATGAGCGCGTGCGTCGTCAGCCGAAGCGCATCGTCTTTGCCGAAGGTGAAGAAGAACAGGTGATGCGTGCCGCCGTTTCCTACGTCAATCAGGGTCTCGGCACCGCTATTCTGGTTGGCCGCGAGGAACGGGTGAGGGATACAGCCAAAGCTGCTGGTCTCGATCTCGACCGTCCCGGCATCGAAATCATCAATGCGCGCCTTTCGAGCCGCAATGCGGCCTATGCCGACTACCTCTACGAGAAACTGCAGCGCAAGGGCTATCTGACGCGCGATTGCCACCGGCTCATCAACAATGACCGCAATCATTTTGCGGCCTGCATGGTGGCGCTCGGCGATGCCGATGGCATGGTGACGGGCGTGACCCGCAATTACGCGACAGGTCTCGACGATGTGCGCCGTGTGATCGATTCCAAGCCCGGCCACCGCATGGTTGGCGTCTCCATCGCACTTTGCCGTGGACGCACGGTGTTCATCGCCGATACCGCCGTTCATGAAATGCCGACCGCAGCCGAGCTTGCCGATATTGCGGTTGAAGCTGCGGGCATGGCGCGCCGCATGGGTTATGTACCACGTGTTGCACTGACCGCCTTCTCGACCTTCGGTCATATGGGCGGTGAACGCTCCGCGCGCATTCAGGAAGCCGTCCGCATTCTCGCAACGCGTCATGTCGATTTCGAATTCGACGGCGAAATGAGTGCCGATGTGGCGCTGAACCCGAAGCTGATGGAACAATATCCGTTCATCCGCCTGTCGGGCCCGGCCAATGTGATCGTCACACCGGACAATCATTCGGCCTCGATTGCCGCCGACATGCTGCAGGAACTGGGTGGCGCAACGATTATCGGCCCGTTGCTCGTCGGTCTCGACAAGCCAGCGCAGATCGTCACCATCGGAGCGAAGGATTCCGACATCGTCAATATGGCGGCAATTACCGCCTATAACGCGACGAACTGAAAGATCAGCGAAGAGCAATACAAAGGCCGGGTTTTCCCGGCCTTTGCTTTTGGATATTCATCATCCATAAAAGCGGCTATAGGATAGCCATCGTCCACTATCCTTTTCTCCGCAAACCGGATCTACATGCCGCATGAGCGCACACGACCTTAAGCTGGAAGAGATCGTCAATCCCGAGACGCTACGCCGCAAGCTCAACGAACTGGCGGATTCCACGGACGAAAACTACACCAGTCCTACCGTGCGAAAAGTGGTGCTTCAGGCTCTGAAGGACGCTTTGGTGCGCGGTCGCGCCAATGCCGAAGGCATGTTGATGAAGGATGGTGGCGGCACGCTCTGCGCCAAACGCCTGTCCTTTCTCATGGATACGCTGATTGAGGCGCTGTTTGAATTCGCCACCACCAAAGCCTATCCGATGATCAACCCGTCGAAGGCCGAGAACATGGCTATCGTCGCGGTCGGCGGTTACGGGCGCGGCGGGCTGGCGCCTGGGTCAGATATCGATCTTCTGTTTCTGCTGCCCTACAAGCAGACCCCCTGGGGCGAGCAAGTTGTCGAATACATGCTCTACATGCTGTGGGACATGGGACTGAAAGTCGGTCATTCCACGCGCAACATCGATGAGTGCATCCGGCTTTCGCGCGAAGACATGACGATCCGCACGGCAATTCTCGATGCGCGATTTCTCACCGGCAATCGCGAGCTCTTCAAAACGCTTGTTACCCGCTTCGACGAGGAAATCGTCAAGGATACCGGCCCGGAATTCATCCAGGCCAAGCTTGCCGAGCGCGACCAGCGCCACCGCAAGGCAGGCGAAACCCGCTATCTGGTTGAGCCGAACGTCAAGGAAGGCAAGGGCGGCCAGCGCGACCTGCATACGCTGTTCTGGATCACCAAATATTTTTACCGTGTCAAAACGAAAGAAGAGCTGGTCAAGCTCGGCGTTCTGTCACGAGCCGAGCTGAAGCTGTTCAACAAGGCGGAAGATTTTCTTTGGGCGGTGCGGTGCCACATGCATTTCGCGACGTTGAAGGCAGAAGAACGCCTTTCCTTCGACATCCAGCCGGAAATCGCCCAACGCCTTGGCTATACGGCGCATCCCGGCCAGAACTATGTCGAACGTTTCATGAAGCATTACTTCCTCGTGGCCAAGGATGTGGGCGATCTCACCCGCATCATCAGCGCAGCGCTGGAGGAGCAGCAGGCCAAGCATGTACCGGGCTTCAACCGCATTTTCCTTACGTTCTCGCGACGCAAACGCAAGCTTTCCGCCGACGGCGACTTCGTTTCGGAAAATCACCGCATCAACATCGCACGGCCAGAGGTTTTCAAGGAAGACCCGGTCAATATCATTCGTCTCTTCCATCTGGCCGACAAACACGGGCTGGAATTTCACCCCGAAGCGATGCAAAGCCTCACCCGCTCGCTGAAACTCATCAATTCCGATCTGCGTGAAAATCCTGAAGCGAACAAGCTTTTCCTTGAAATCCTGACCTCGCCGCGCAACCCCGAACTCATCCTGCGTCGCATGAACGAATCCGGCGTGCTTGGAAAATTCATTCCTGACTTCGGCAAGATCGTCGCCATGATGCAGTTCAACATGTACCACCATTATACGGTGGACGAGCATTTGTTGCGTTGCATCGCCGTGCTGTCGGAAATCGAGCATGGTGAGCTTGAAAACGAGCACCCGCTTTCAAACCACCTCATCACGACAGTCAAGCGCGACCGCAACCTGCTTTATGTGGCGCTGCTCTTGCACGACATCGCCAAGGGGCGCCCGGAAGATCATTCCGTTGCTGGTGCGCGCATCGCCCGCAGGCTGGGACCACGGCTGGGTCTTACCCCTACCGAAACAGAAACCGTTGAATGGCTTGTGCGCGAACATCTGACCATGAGCATGGTCGCGCAGTCACGTGATCTCAACGATCGCAAGACCATCATCGACTTCGCCGACACCGTGCAGACCATGGAGCGGTTGAAGCTCCTCCTGATCCTGACCGTCTGCGATATCAAGGCGGTTGGTCCCGGCGTGTGGAATGGCTGGAAGGGCCAGCTTCTGCGCACGCTCTTCTACGAAACCGAACTGGTCCTGACCGGTGGCTTTTCGGAATTGTCCCGTGCCGACCGCGACCATCAGGCGCGAGAGGCGCTGGCGGACCGGCTCTCTGATTGGCCGAAGGACAAGCGCGATGCATATCTGGCGCTTCATTACACCAACTATTTCCTGACTGTCAGCCTCGAGGATCAGGTCCGGCACGCCCATTTCATTCGCGAAGCCGACCGCAACGAGCGGGCGCTGGCCACCATGGCCAAGCCGCATACTTTCGAGGCGGTTACGGAAATCACGGTACTGGCGCCTGACCATCCGCGTCTGTTGTCGATCATCACCGGCGCCTGCGCAGCGGCTGGCGCCAACATCGTCGACGCGCAGATTTTCACCACTGGCGATGGACGCGCACTGGATACCATTCTCATCAGCCGCGAGTTCGACACTGATGACGACGAGCGCCGCCGTGCCGAACGCGTCGGCAAGGTCATTGAGGATGTTTTGTCCGGCAAGGCCCATCTGCCCGACGTGCTGGCCAAGCGCACCAAGCCGAAGAGGGCCGCCAAGGCGTTCAAGGTGGAACCGCGAGTCGAGATCAACAACACGCTTTCGAACAAGTTTACCGTCATTGAAGTGGAAGGTCTGGACCGGCCCGGTTTGCTTTCAGAACTGACTGGCCTTATTTCCGACCTTTCGCTGGATATTGCATCGGCTCATATCACCACCTTCGGCGAGAAAGTGATCGACAGTTTTTATGTGACTGACCTTGTGGGCCACAAGATTTCAAACGCCACCCGTCAGGGCAATATCAGGCGCAAGCTGCTTGGTGTTCTCAGCGGCGAAAATGGCAGCAAGACAAACGGCCGCTCATCTCAGGCCGCAGCATAGGTTTTTCAGTAAATGAGTTTGGTCAAAAAGTTCGCCACGGTCGCGTCCGGAACGCTGATGAGCCGCATTTTCGGCTTCACGCGCGAGATGTTCATGGCGGCAGCGCTCGGCACCGGTCCAGTAGCCGACGCCTTCAATGCCGCTTTCCGGTTCCCGAACACCTTTCGCCGGCTCTTTGCCGAAGGCGCGTTCAATTCAGCCTTCGTGCCGCTTTTTGCCAAGGAAATAGAGAAGAACGGCATGGACGGCGCGCGCCGTTTTTCCGAAGAAGTGTTCGGCGTTCTCTTCACGGTGCTTCTGTTCCTGACCATCGTGATGGAACTTTCGATGCCCTTCATCGTACGGACGATAATTGCACCGGGTTTCACCGACGATCCGGTGAAGTTCGACAATACGGTGCGTCTCGCCGTTATCATGTTCCCCTATCTCGCCTGTATGTCGCTGGCGGCGATGATGGGCGGGATGTTGAATTCGCTGCATCGCTATTTTGCAGCGGCCATTGCGCCGGTATTCCTCAACATCATCCTGATCGGGGTTCTGGCTTTCGCGTGGTGGCGTGGCTATGACGCGCTTTCGGTCGGCTATGGCCTTTCGTGGGGCGTGATGGCTGCAGGTCTGGTCCAGCTTGCCATTGTGTGGATCGCCGTGCGCAATGCAGGTATCAAGATCGGCTTCCGCCGTCCACGTCTGACCTCGAACGTCAAACGGCTTCTCGTGCTAGCACTGCCCGCAGCGATCACCGGCGGCATCACGCAGATCAACCTGCTCATCAACACCAATATCGCATCCGGCATGGAAGGCGCGGTATCGTCGCTCGTCTATGCGGACCGCATCTATCAGCTTCCGCTCGGCGTCGTCGGCATCGCCGTCGCAACCGTGCTTCTCCCGGAACTGTCACGCGCGCTGCGTGGCGGGCACATGAAAGAAGCGTCGAACCTTCAGAACCGCTCGGTTGAGTTCACCTTGTTTCTAACGCTACCGGCCGCTGCTGCCCTGCTCGTCATGTCGGAACCTATCGTCCGGCTTCTGTTCGAACGCGGCAAGTTCAGCCCGGATTCCACGCTCGTCGTTTCCAATATTCTGGCCATCTACGGCCTCGGCCTGCCCGCGTTCGTGCTGATCAAGGCGTTCATTCCCGGTTTTTTTGCCCGCGAAGACACCCGCACACCGATGATCTTCGCTGCCATTTCGGTGGCGGTGAACGTCTCGCTCGCCATCACGCTTTTCCCGCATTTCGGTCCGACCGGCATCGCCACGGCTGAAATCGTTGCCGGATGGGTCAACGCTATCCTGCTGTTCGCCATGCTCGTGAAGCGCGGCCATTGGGGGCGGGATATTCCGCTGCTCACCCGTATTCCGCGTCTCCTCATCGCTGCCGCGATCATGGCATTCGGAATCCACTATGCCATCGGCCATTTTGCCTACGAGCTTTCCTCCGCAGCGCCGCTTGCTCTGCGGGCGGGAACCGTCACCGCTATCGTTGTTGCGGCAATGGTGGTCTATTTCGGTTTGGCCTTCGGTCTGGGTGGCGCCAATACGGGAATGATCCGTCGCAACATCAAGCGCGGTGCGGCAAAGAAAGCCCCTGAAAGCGAGCAATAATTCAAGCTTGAAAGGCGGCTGCGTCTCTGCGAAAAGACCAGCATTCAAAATCCCCGCTCTCCACCGGCGGGGCTAACTTTTTTAGGATAAAGCCATGAGCACGTTCAAACCGCTTGTCTTCTCCGGCGTCCAACCGACCGGAAATCTTCACCTCGGCAATTACCTTGGGGCGATCAAGCGGTGGGTCGAGGTTCAGGAAACGCAGGAATGCATCTATTGCGTCGTGGACATGCACGCGCTGACCATTTCGCCCGATCCGGCTGAGCTGATGCAATCGACCCGTGAAGTCACCGCGGCTTTCCTTGCTGCCGGTATCGACCCGAAGAGAAGCATCGTCTTCAACCAGAGCCGCGTCATGCAGCACGCAGAGCTGGCATGGGTATTTAACTGCATCGCGCGCATCGGCTGGATGAGCCGCATGACCCAGTTCAAGGACAAGGCAGGCAAGGACCGCGAAAACGCTTCGCTCGGCCTGTTCGCTTATCCAAGTCTGATGGCCGCCGACATCCTGCTTTATCGCGCCACCGCAGTGCCGGTGGGTGAGGACCAGAAGCAGCATCTGGAATTGACCCGCGACATCGCGCAGAAATTCAACAACGATTATTCGGATCGCATCGCTTCGCTCGGCGTGGGCGTGGATATGCAGGTTGGTGACGAGCAGGTTTCCGGCTTCTTCCCGATGACGGAACCGATGATCTCCGGCCCTGCCATGCGCATCATGTCGCTGCGCGACGGCACCAAGAAGATGTCGAAGTCCGATCCGTCCGATCTGTCGCGCATCAATCTGATCGACGACGAAGAGACCATCACCAAGAAAATCCGCAAGGCAAAGACCGACTCGGACGGCCTGCCCACCGAGCTCGACGGTCTCGCCGGTCGTCCGGAAGCCGATAATCTGGTTGGCATCTATGCAGCACTTTCCTCTCAGTCGAAGGAAGACGTGCTCAACGAATTCGGCGGACGCCAGTTCTCCGAATTCAAGGCATCACTTGCCGATCTCGCGGTGGCAAAGCTTTCGCCTATCACTCATGAGATGCGCCGTCTGGTCGCTGATCCGGCTTACATCGACAGCGTTCTGCGCGACGGTGGTGAGCGGGCTGGCGTGATTGCCGAACAGACCATGCGCCATGTTCGCGACATCGTCGGCTGGCTGCAGAACTAAACTTCTCAATGATCAAGCGAGCGGCAACATTTTTGCTGCCGCCGCTCTTCACTTGAAAATCATCATCCGATCTTCAAGTACCTACCAAATGTCAGCTTGCAGACGGTCAATCCCGATGGCAAATTGCGGCCATGGTATCAAAACGACTTAGCCGGGAAGCCGGTCACCGCCGCAAGTTTCTTGCCGTCATCGATGAGACGCCCGAATGCGGGCGCGCCGTTGCATATGCCGCGCGCCGTGCAAAAAATACGGGCGGCTCTCTCATCCTGCTTTTCGTGATTGATGACTCTGATTTCCAGCAAATTCTGGGTGTCGGCGAAATCATGCGTTCCGAAGCGCAGGAACGTGCTCGCGCAGCGCTGGAAAAATTCGCCGCAACTGTGCGTGCAGCCCAAGGCATCGAGCCGGAAATCAACATCCGTGAGGGCGAAACCGCCTCGGAATTGATTAGCCTCATCGAAGAAGATCAGGACATCGCCATTCTGGTTCTGGCTGCCGGTTCGGGCAAGGAAGGCCCCGGCCCTCTCGTGCAATCGCTTGCCAGCCGCTCCCAGTTCCCGATCCCGGTTACGGTCATTCCGGCAGGTATGAGCGACGATGACATTGATGCGGTGACCTAATCACCCTATATTGATGACAACTGATACACGCAGCATCGGGATAGCACTTGCGTCCATGAGTATCTGCGCTTACGAGAATCGTTCCAAAATCTGAAAGCGGGACAACTGGCATGTTCATCCAGACTGAAACCACGCCCAACCCGGCGACCCTGAAGTTTCTTCCCGGCAAGGTCGTGATGCCGGAAGGTACCGCCGATTTCCGCGACGCCTCCACCGCGGGCAACACATCGCCGCTCGCAGCCAAGCTTTTTTCGGTTCCGGGCGTGACCGGTGTTTTCTTCGGTTATGACTTCATCACCGTCACCAAGGAAGACGGCGAGTGGCAGCATCTGAAGCCCGCCATTCTTGGCACGATCATGGAACATTTCATGTCGGGCGCACCTGCAATGGCTGGCAACAGCAATGCAGACGCTGCTGCCGCTCATGGCGAAGAAGAATTTTTCGATGAAGCCGATGCCGAAACCGTCGAGATCATCAAGGAACTGATCGAGACCCGCGTTCGTCCGGCAGTTGCACAGGATGGTGGCGACATCACCTTCCGCGGTTTCGAGAACGGCACCGTGTTCCTGAACATGAAGGGTGCATGCTCTGGTTGCCCGTCGTCGACTGCAACGCTGAAGCACGGCATTCAGAACCTCCTGCGCCATTTCGTGCCGGAAGTGCAGCAGGTCGAACAGATCTGACCTTGCTGAGACTTGTAAAGAAAAAGGCCGCTTGAAGCGGCCTTTTTCATATCTGTCATCATCTGGACCTACTGCTTCACGATGACCTTGGCACCCTGTTCGGTGCGGTCGTAAAGATCCATGATGTCCTGATTCATGAGGCGGATGCAGCCGGAAGACATTGCCTTGCCGATGGACCACCATTCCGGCGTTCCGTGCAGACGATAGCCCGTGTCGCCACCCTTGTTGTAGAGATATAGAGCGCGCGCGCCGAGCGGATTGCGCAGGCCGGGGTCCATGCCGTTGCGATATTTTGCCAGTTCCGGTTGGCGCTTGATCATGGCGGAAGGCGGCGTCCAGGTCGGCCATTCCCGCTTCATGGCGACGCGCGCCGTACCGGACCATTCAAATCCTTCACGACCAACACCAATGCCGTAACGCATGGCCTTGCCTTCCGGCATAATGAGATAGAGGAACTTTTCCCGCGTATCGACGATGATCGTGCCGGGGGCTTCGTCCGTTGGATATTTGACGATCTGGCGGCGATATTGCGCCTGGATCTTTTCGCTCGGGATGGCCGGGACGACATAGCCGGCGTCGGTGACCGAAGAATAGGAGGCGGTATAGAAAGTGCCGCCTACGGTCGAGCAGCCTGCCAATGCACCTGTCAGAAAAAGAGCCGTCGTCAGTTTAAGGACGCGAGAATTCATGCATTCCCCCAGATTGGTTCATTCCGTCAATGGGACCACGATGGGCCGGAGATAGAAGCGAATCGCTCATTCTTGTCGAAGATGCGGTAGTATTGTTAACCAGGCGTTAACCGTAAATTGAAAATTCCTTGAATAAGACATTTTTTGGCCATGTTTGCCTTGGTAGCGCGGTTTTCGTACGGCTCGTCCCAGTTTTCCGATTGTTTCGATCTGAATCCACGCACAAAATGCGCCCATGCCGATCGTGATTCCCAACCAGACCCATCCTCTTTCCGACGGCCGACAGTCGGAGAACGCCATGCTGGTGCGGCGTGGCGTGCAGCGTCTTTTTCTGGAAATGGGGCTTGCAACATTGCCTGAACTGCCGCTGGCATCCGGCAGGCGCGCCGACCTGATGGCGGTCAACCGCAAGGGTGAAATCTGGATCGTGGAGATCAAATCGTCGATCGAGGATTGGAAGGCAGATCACAAATGGCCCGAATATCGCGCTTACTGCGACCGGCTGTTCTTCGCCACCCATCCGGCGGTGCCGCGCGAAATATTTCCGCAAGAATGCGGCTTCATTCTCTCTGATGGATATGGGGCGGAAATTATGCGTGATGCGCCAGAACATAAATTGCCCGGCGCAACCCGAAAGGCGTTGATGCTACGCTTTGCGCGGGCGGGCGCCGCCCGCCTGACAATCGCCGAACTTGCGGGTCTCGATGTACCCGAGACAGAAATAGATTGATTTAGCTGTCCAATTTAACGAGGCGCGCGTTTGGCCAGAATGCGCTGCAATGTACGGCGATGCATGTTGAGACGACGTGCGGTCTCGGAGACATTGCGTTCGCACATTTCATAGACGCGCTGGATATGTTCCCAGCGAACCCGGTCGGCTGACATCGGATTCTCCGGCGGCGCAACCTTTTCGCCGGGACGGCGGGTCAATGCTGCGAAGACCTCATCCGCATCGGCAGGCTTCGACAGATAGTCGATTGCGCCCAGCTTAACAGCGTTCACAGCAGTTGCGATATTGCCGTATCCGGTGAGAACGATGGCGCGCGTATCGGCACGGCGCGAACGAATAGCTTCTATGATGTCGAGGCCGTTGCCGTCGCCGAGGCGCATATCCACGACCGCATAGGCCGGGGCGGCGGCCTTGGCGGCAGCAATGCCTTCCTCAACCGATTCCGCAGTTGTCACCTGAAAACCCCGGCTCTCCATGGCGCGGGCAAGGCGCTGCAAAAAGGGCTTGTCGTCATCAACCAGAAGGAGGGTCGGATCGTTGCCTATGGCTTCGGTGTCTTCCTGCTTCAAGTCGTCCATCGGGTGCTTCCTGCCTGTATTTTTCTTTCCTTATTGATACCCCTGCGTCAAAAAGTCAAATAGCCATTGAATTGTTGAAGCAATTTCAGCATTCGCCCATACGCAAGAACAATGCAAGCCATTGTATTTTCGGAATATTTTTAAAAATGGACACAAGGAATTGATAGCAAAATCGTGCGTAAGCTGCAGTCTTTTGCTCAGATGGCCCAATATTGCCGGGCCTCGGCGGATAGCCCGGCCAGAAAGCTGTCCAGCTCCACTTGATCGATATGCGCACGCAGCGCCTTGGCAACATCGTAAATAGCTGAATCCGGTGCAAAATTATGATCTTTGCGCAGAGATTGCACTTCACAGGTCAATGCCTGTCGGCTCAGAAATGGCTGTTTCGCTTCACCAATATCCCAGTTTGCTACAAAAACCGCACGAAGAACGGTTGGCAATATCGTGGCAAAGCGAATCGCTTGATCGACCTCCAACCGGTGGCGGAAGGTGAGCAGCACAGCTTCCACCATCGTATAGGCCTGATTGCGTGTAGCGAGCCCTGCCTCATCCCGAGCCATATGGAGAAACTTGTCGAACTCCTCCGTCGCCCTCTGGATTTCAAGCGGAATCGTCATGCTGCATCCTTCTTCAGCCTGATGTGAATGCTGAACGCGGCCACACCACCTTCACTTCTGCGCCCTGTCCGGGATTGTTGCGATTGCGGAAGGTGATATGCGCGCCTGAGCGTTCCAGCAAAGTCTTGGCGATGAACAGACCAAGGCCGAGTCCGCCGCCGTTCCGCGTATTGTCGCGGCTCGTCATATAGGGCTCGCCGATACGATCGAGGATTTCCGGTTTGAACCCCTCGCCATCATCCTGAATGGTCACGCTCACATTACCGTCGGTCCAGCCCCAGGTCACGTTGACCGTACCACGTGCAAAATCGACGGCATTTTCCACCAGATTTCCGAGACCGTAGAGAAGGCCGGGATTGCGCCGGGTGACGGGTTCCGGTTTCGGACCTTCCGTCTTCTGCACGTCAATCGTGATACCGAAGTTGCGGTGCGGCGCAATCACCTCTTCGATGAGAGAGGAGAGCGGCAGGCGCGACATGTGCTCCTCGCCCTCCGAAGATAGGCTGGTCAGCCGCTGAAGAATTTCACGGCAACGCTGGGTCTGGGAATGGAGCAAGGCGATGTCTTCGGCAAGGCCCGGATCGGTGGTGCGGGCGCGCTGCATTTCCTTTACCACCAGCGCAATCGTTGCCAGCGGTGTGCCCAATTCATGGGCGGCTGCGGCAGCCAGACCATCCAGCGCCGACAGATGCTGTTCACGCTGGAGAATAAGTTCGGCAGCGCTCAATGCATCGCCCAGCTGACGCGCTTCCTCGGCGATACGATAGGCGTAAACGCCAGTGAATCCGAGCGCCGAAATAATGGCGCACCAGATGCCGATGACGAACAGAAACGGCAGGTCCAGCGTTTCGCCCGGATACCAGGGCAGCGGTTCGTGCCTGATGGTAAGCACCGACGTACAGGCAACCACCAGCAAGGCGAGCACCAGCGTATGACGAGCCGAAAGCGACGTCGCCGAGATAATGACGGGTACGATCATCAAAATGATGAAAGGATTCTGCAACCCGCCAGTGAGATAGAGCAGCCCTGCCAATTGCAGAACGTCGAACGCCAGAACCAGGCTTGCCGCCGCCGGATTGAGCCGGTGGTTGGTCGGAAAGCGGAAGGCCAGATAAAGGTTGAGCCATGCTGAACAGGCGATCAGAGCAAAACAGATGCCGACTGCAAAAGGAAATTGCAGATAGAGCGCCACGAACATGACGGCGGCGGTCTGCCCGGCAATGGCCAGCCAGCGCACACGTATCAACGTGGTCAGGCGCGGGCGGCGCGAAAGATTGGAAGCGCGATTCTCGAATTCTGCGTGCATGAGTCCCTCTACTCGCTCCTTATGAGACAAGGTCGGGTCTCAACGCAAGCGGAACTGCGTTATCCGGTCGCAGGTTGGAATCAGGTTCCGCGTGGCTTGGCGCGACGCGTCGCTTCCGCATTGGCCGGGTCTTCCGGCCAGACATGCTTCGGGTAGCGTCCGCGCATGTCGGCGCGCACATCCGCCCATGATCCCTTCCAGAAGCCGGGAAGATCACGGGTGATCTGGATCGGGCGATGAGCTGGAGAAAGAAGTTCCAGCAAGAGCGGCACCTTGCCATTGGCGATGGCCGGATGCACCCCAAGACCGAAAAGCTCCTGGACACGAACTGCGATCACCGGCTCTTCGGCGTCATAGCGAATCGGAATATTCGATCCGGTCGGCACTTCGAAATGCGTCGGCGCAAGCTGGTCGACACTACGCTGCAGATCGAAGGGTACAAGGCTCATCAGACCGTTCTTCAACACGTGCCCGGGAATGCGGTCAAGTTGCGCTTCGCCCGTCAGGAAGGGCAGCAGCCAATCGTCCAGCCTTTCGATGAGATGGTCGCTATCCATCGAAGGCCACGGATCACCAAGGCCGCGATGAAGCCAGCCAAGGCGACGACGCAGAATATCGGTTTCCTTGCCCCATGGCAGAATATCGAGGCCATGTTCACGCACGGCGGCAATCACGCCTTCGTCGGCGGCAGCTCCCGAAGGAGCGGCGAGCGGCTTTTCGGAGAGAGCTATCGCACCAATGCGCACAGCCTCACGAGCCCGCAGGGCGTTCTTTTCCGCGTCATAGACGACCTGTCGTCCACTTTCGATCCTGTTACCAAGGGCTGCGCGGATTTCGGTTTCCGAAACTTCCGCGGCAGAAAGAATGCGGGCGCGGCCCGCTCTTCCAGACATATCGGCAACCACAAGCCATGGCGCCCTGCTGAGGCTGATAGCGGGATCGACCTCGCCGCCACGTCCATTGGCCAGAAGAAACTGCCCCATCTGCCCGCGAGCCTTGGCTATGCGGTCCGGATAAGCATCAATGAGCATACGACCTACGCTTGAGCCTGCCACCTCACCCTTGTTTGGGACATTTGCTGCAAGCCGCCGTGCCAGCCCTTTTGCACGCTGTGCACGATCTGATCGGTCATTGCGGAACCGCGACATGCGCGTATCAAGGTCGGTTTCATTGCCGCCAAGGCCGCGTTCGGTCAACAAAACAGCGAGTTCAGCAGCCTTTTGCACCTCGCCGCGCTTGCCAGCTTCTGCAACCATATGTGCCAGACGTGCAGGCAGGGCCAAAGAGCGCATGGCTTCACCGTCGGGCGTCAATCGTCCCGCTTCATCCAGCGCACCGAGCCGCATAAGCAGCGCCTTGGCTTCTTTGAGCGCAGGTGCCGGCGGTTTGTCGAGCAGCGATAATATTGCCGGATCGGTCACACCCCACGCAGCCGCATCCAGCACAAGGCCCGACAAATCAGCTTCGAGAATTTCCGGTGGTGAAAAAGCGGGGAGCGACGCCGTCTGCCCCTGATGCCAGAGGCGAATGGCAATGCCCGGCTCGGTACGACCCGCACGGCCGGCACGTTGATCGGCGCTCGCACGCGAAGTCCGCACGGTTTCAAGCCGGGTGAGGCCGGTGGCCGGTTCATATTTCGGCTGGCGTGCAAGCCCGCTATCAATCACCACGCGCACGCCATCAATCGTGATGGAGGTTTCAGCAATCGAGGTCGCCAGCACCACCTTACGGTGGCCTGCCGGTGCAGGCTTGATTGCCGCATCCTGATCGCGGCCTTCCATTGCACCGTAAAGCGGTGCCAGAATGATATTGGCAGGCAGTAATTTTTCCAGAATGCCTGCCGTGCGCTCAATCTCGCCCTGCCCCGGCAGGAAGGCGAGGATACTGCCGGTTTCATTTGCCAGCGCATCACGGATCGTACGCACCATCGCGTCCTCGACCCGTTCATCCGCTTTGCGATCGCGATAGCGAATATCGACGGGATAAGCGCGCCCCTCACTTTCGATCACCGGCGCATCGCCCAACAGTTGAGCCACGCGAGCGCCATCCAGTGTTGCCGACATGACAATAATTTTGAGGTCGTCACGCAAGGCTGCCTGCACATCCAGCGCCAGCGCCAGTCCAAAATCCGCATCGAGACTGCGTTCATGGAACTCATCAAACAGGACTGCGGCGACACCCTTGAGGTCTGGATCGTCCAGGATCGTGCGCGCAAAGACGCCCTCAGTAACGACGAGGATCTTGGTTTTCCCTGATACCTTGCTTTCAAGGCGCATCCGGTAGCCGACCGTTTCACCCGGTTCCTCGCCCAGGAGCTGCGCCATGCGGCGAGCAGCTGCACGTGCCGCCAGACGACGCGGTTCAAGCAGCACGATCGTGCCATCCTTGCGCCAGTCCGCGTTCAGCATATGAATAGGTACCAGTGTCGTCTTGCCCGCACCGGGCGGCGCGACAAGGACTGCGCTCGCATGATGCGCCAATGCCTCATCCAGCTGAGGCAGAATTCGTGTCACAGGAAGGTCGGGCAGGCTCGTCAAAATAATTTCCGTCAGATAAGGCTTCCGCTTTCGTGCTTATCACACAGGGAACGCACATGATCCATATTCGAAAATCGAACAGGGCCGATGCGCCCGCGTTGACTGAAATCTGGCGCGCCAGCGTTCTCGCTACGCATGACTTCCTGAGCCGCGATGATTTTCTGGAAATCGAAAAGCTGGTGGCCGAGCAATATCTGCCGAACGTCGAAGTCTGGCTTATTGAAGACGCTGGCAAGCCGGTCGGCTTCATGGGCATGAGCGAGCGTCATATCGACAGCCTGTTCATCGCACCCGACCAGCGCGGCAAAGGCATCGGCAAACAGTTGATAACGCATGCAAAAACGTTCGGCAGTCCGCTGACAGTCGATGTGAACGAGCAGAACCTGCAGGGTGTCGGCTTTTACCGGCATATGGGTTTTATCGAAACCGGACGTTCAGAGACAGACGATCAGGGACGCCCCTATCCACTCCTGCATCTGCGGCTGGCGACCGACAATTGACATACTCCCCTAGAGTATATAGATTTCGCTGAGATCGGGAGATTCCATGCCGCATTCACCGGAAGACAAAAAGCGCGCCTTGACGCGCCTGCGCCGTATTCGCGGACAGGCCGAAGCACTGGAGCGTGCGGTGGAGGCTGGCACGGAATGCGCGGCATTGTTGCAGCAGATTGCGGCACTGCGGGGTGCTGCCAACGGGTTGATGGCCGAAGTGCTGGAAAGTCATTTCCGCGAGACATTTGGACAGGAAACCAAAGCTGATCCCGATACACAAATCGACGAAATCATGCGGATTCTACGCACCTACCTCAAATGAGTGCGTTGCTCTAAGATAGACTGAAAGGGAGAAACATCGTCATGAAATCACGCGCAGCCGTTGCGTGGGAGGCGAAAAAGCCGCTCACCATCGAAACAGTCGAGATTGGCGGTCCACGGGCTGGCGAAGTGCTGGTCGAAATCATGGCGACGGGCGTTTGCCATACAGATGCCTACACCCTTTCGGGTCTCGATTCCGAAGGCAAATTCCCGGCGATCCTTGGCCATGAAGGCGCGGGCATTGTTCGCGAAGTGGGCGCAGGCGTGACCTCGGTCAAGCCGGGCGATCATGTGATCCCGCTTTACACGCCGGAATGCCGCCAGTGCAAAACTTGCCTGTCGCAGCGCTCGAACCTCTGCACCTCGATCCGCGCTACGCAAGGTCAGGGCCTGATGCCGGACAAGACCACGCGCTTTTCCTGCGATGGCGGCGAAGTGTTTCATTATATGGGCTGCTCGACCTTCTCGAACTTCACCGTTCTGCCGGAAATCGCGGTTGCCAAGGTGCGTGAAGACGCGCCATTCGACAAGATTTGCTATATCGGCTGCGGCGTGACCACGGGTATTGGTGCAGTGATTTATACCGCCAAGGTTCGTCCGGGTTCCAATGTCGTAGTGTTCGGTCTTGGCGGCATTGGCCTCAATGTCATTCAGGGCGCGCGCATGGTCGGCGCCGACAAGATCATCGGCGTGGACATCAATCCATCCAAGGTCGAGATGGCGAAGAAGTTCGGCATGACCGACTTCATCAATCCGCGCGAAGTCGGCAATGACAAGGTGGTGCAGGCCATTCAGGACCTGACCGATGGCGGCGCGGATTATTCGTTCGACGCTACCGGCAATACCGACGTCATGCGTCAGGCGCTGGAATGCTGCCATCGCGGCTGGGGTGAATCGATCATCATCGGTGTGGCAGAAGCGGGCAAGGAAATTGCCACGCGTCCGTTCCAGCTGGTCACAGGCCGCGTCTGGAAAGGCACCGCATTCGGCGGCGCACGCGGTCGCACGGATGTTCCGAAAATCGTCGATTGGTACATGGACGGCAAGATCAACATCGACGATCTGATCACCCACACCATGCCGCTCGATGAAATCAACACGGCCTTCGACCTGATGCATGAAGGCAAGTCCATCCGTTCGGTGATTGTCTACTGATGAGTGAAAAGCTTCTCGTTTCCCAATGGGATGAACTCGACAATCTGAGCCCGCGCGCGCTTTATGCGATGCTGAAGCTGCGCGTGGACGTTTTCGTGGTGGAGCAGAAATGCCCTTACCCGGAAATCGACGGCAAGGATTTCGAGGCGTTTCACCTGCGCATTCTCGACGGCGAGGAACTTGCAGCATCGCTGCGAGTTCTGCCACCGGAACAGGCTGGCAAGCCGGTGAAAATCGGGCGCGTCGTCGTGGCGCCGGATTATCGTGGTTACAAGCTTGGTCAGCGCCTAATGAAAGAGGCAATCGATTTCGCTCATGCCCGTTTTCCGGGCATAGCGATCGAACTTGGCGGACAGAGCCATTTGCAGAAATTCTACGGGTCGTTCGGCTTTGTCGCGATTTCGGAAGAGTATCTCGAAGATGGTATACCGCATGTCGATATGCGGTTAGATCCAAAGGAAGTAGCAGCCTGATGTTTCTGCTGCGCCGCCATATGTCGTTCTATCTTGGCGCTCTTGGTGGCGTAACAACATTCATCATTGCCTGGCTTTTCAAAAGCTCTCTTGCCCCGGTCATCGGTGCAAACTGCTTCTTCGTGCTCTATCTGGGGCTGGCGGCGTCTGCCTTGCCAAAGCTCACGGTCAGCTTTTTGAAAAAGCACGCCGCAAGTGCTGACGAACCTGTCTGGATCATCTTTCTGGTGACTTTCGCGACCGTTCTCGTCGCAATCGTCTCGCTGTTCCTTCTCATCAACAGCGAAACAAAGGCCGATACATTCTCACTGGTCATGACACTTGCGTCTGTCCCACTCGGCTGGTTCACCATTCATATGATGACGGCCTTGCATTATGCACACGTATACTGGCAGCCGGGCGAACCGGCTGGCGACGATACCAGCCATGCCAGCCGTTATCGCGGTGGCTTTGAATTTCCCGGAACATCGGAACCTTCCGGCTGGGATTTTGCCTATTTCGCCTATGTCATCGGCATGACGGCGCAAACCTCCGATACGAGTGTGACGACGCCTGCGATGCGCAAGGTCACGCTGCTGCACAGCATCGTCTCCTTCTTCTTCAACACCGTGCTGGTCGCCGCGTCTGTCAATGTCGCAGTGGCGCTCGGAAGCTGAACACAACTGGGAATTCTCTATGGAAACCATTTCGACCGCAAAGAGCTTCGCCGGGATGCAAGGCGTCTATCGCCACAAAAGCGAGACGAACCAGTGCGACATGACCTTTGCCGTCTTCCTGCCGCCGCAGGCAAAAGGCGGTCCGGTACCGGTACTCTGGTATTTTTCCGGCCTTACCTGCACGCATCAGAATGTCATGGACAAGGGCGAATATCGGCAAATGGCCGCAGAGCTGGGAATTGCCGTCATTTGCCCAGATACAAGCCCGCGGAGCGATGACATTCCGGATGAGCCGGACAACTGGCAGTTCGGCAAAGGTGCTGGTTTCTACGTCGATGCCACGCAGGAGCCATTTGCCAAAAACTATCAGATGTATAGCTACATTACGAAGGAACTGACCGATCTGGTGGGACGCGAGTTCCCGCTCGATATGTCGCGACAGGCGATCACCGGCCATTCCATGGGCGGACATGGTGCGCTGACAATTGCGCTCAAGAACCCGGACCGCTTCAAGTCAGCATCCGCCTTTGCACCTATCGTCCAACCTTCTACTGCAGGCTGGTCCAGACCGGCACTGGAAAAATATCTCGGACCGGAAGAACGGGCTTGGCGCGCCTATGACGCCACGCTGCTCATCGAAGACGGCTATCGGTTCCCGGAATTTCTGGTCGATCAGGGTACCGCAGACGGTTTTCTCGATGATGGCTTGCGTCCGTGGCTTCTGGAAGAGGCTTGCAAGAAGGCTGGCATTCCTCTCACGCTCAATATGCGTGAAGGCTATGACCATTCATATTTCTTCATCTCGACCTTCATGGATGATCATCTGAAATGGCACGCTGAACGCCTTAAGAGCTAATCAGCGCTTCATCACTTTCATCGGTAGACCACCTTGCGGCTGAGTAGTGAGCTTCTGCACGGGCCATGGCTTCGTCGTTTCCAGCACCTCGAAGCGACGTCCGTCGAGCAAGATGGCAAGCGCAATCACAGCCTCCTGCAAGGCAAAACTCGCGCCGATACAGACGCGCGGGCCTGCCCCAAAGGGCAAATATTGGAAGCGGTCGAGCTTGTCGCGGTTTTCGGGCCAGAAGCGTTCAGGCATGAAAGCGTCCGGCTGGTCCCAGTAGAGCCTATGACGATGAATGACCCATGGCATAACCAGCACGGTCGCGCCCTTCGGGATTTTCAAGTCATCGTATGTATCGTCGGTCGCCGCCTCGCGATTGATCGACGGCGCTGGCGGATATAGCCGCATAGCCTCCTCGAAGGCCGCACGTGTGAAAGGCAGCGATGCCAGCCATTCCTGCGGCGGCAGATCACGTCCGCCTTTTGCAAAAAAGCCGTCGATTTCCGTTTCGATACGTTCGCGCTCACGCGGAGCCTTCGCGAGTAGATAGAGCGTCCAGCCAAGCGCGCGAGCGGTGGTCTCGTGACCGGCACCAATGAAGGTGATGATGTTGTCCTCGATTTCGGAGCGGCTCAGGCCATCTGGTCCTTCGGCCCGCAACAGCAGGGTAAGGAAGTCGCTCGGCACGTCTTCTTGCCTGTCCATGCGCGTTTTACGCAGCGCGATGGTGTTTGAGACCAGCTCGCGGAAGAAACCCAGCGATTGCTGTCCGCGCAACCGCGTGAGGCGCGGCAGCCAGTCGGGCAGCCCCAGAAGGTCGAACGGATCGACCCGCCCCATGGTCTCGAACAGCTTGTCGATCTGATGTGCGAAATCGTTTGGATCGCCTGCGATCTCGCCGGAAAACAGCGTCTCCGCCAGAATATCATAGGTCAGGAGCGTCATGTCATGGGCGACATCGGTAATCGTACCGGGGGTCTTGTATCGCTCAACGAACTGCAGCGACCGGTCCCGCATGGCCTCGGCAAAACCACCGATATGACGCGGCGTGAAAACCGGCGCCATCGCTTTTCGTGACCGCTTCCACACCTGGCCTTCAGCCGTCAGCAGGCCGTCGCGCAACAAGGGGCGCAGCACGCGCTGACGAATGGCGGACATGGGATAATTGGCTGCATTGTCGACCAGCACATGGCGGATCAGCCCCGGATCATTGGCGATGATGGTTTTCATGCCGAACCAGCTGACGGAAATCCACCGCTCGTTATAGGAAGGCTCACCCCAAAGCTCGAGCGGGTTCTTGTAGACGACCTGCATCATCTCGAAACGCCCCACCGGCTTTTCGCGCGGGCGCGGTGCGGGCGGCACAAATGGAACCGGTCTTTCGCTCATGACGTTCGCAATTTCCATCAAGCGTTCCTTTCGTCATAAAACAGGTCGAGAACGCCCCCGTCAAACCCGATATAAGCGTCAATTGTGGCGGTTCCAGAAGCCAAGCGGTGCCGGTACTGTTCTCATATGAACCAACTGCCGGAATCCCCGGCAAATTTACCGCCAAAATTTGGAAAAAAAGCCTTTAGCACCTATATTAAAGCCATGTTTGTCGCGTGATTCGACATATCTTTGAAGCTGCATTCGCAGCGCGTTTTTCGAAAGATTTTCATGAGCGAGATGCCCGAGATGAATTCCGAAGCCCCCGCCGAGTATGGCGCGGATTCCATTCGTGTTCTGAAAGGCCTGGATGCTGTTCGCAAGCGTCCCGGCATGTATATCGGTGACACGGATGACGGCTCCGGCCTGCATCATATGGTCTACGAGGTCGTGGACAATGCGATCGACGAAGCGCTGGCAGGACATGCCACGCTTGTCACCGTCGCCCTCAACCCGGACGGCTCCTGCACCGTGACCGATAATGGTCGTGGCATTCCGACCGACATCCATAAGGAAGAAGGCGTTTCAGCGGCCGAGGTCATCATGACCCAGCTTCACGCCGGTGGTAAGTTCGACCAGAATTCCTACAAGGTTTCCGGTGGTCTGCACGGAGTTGGCGTTTCGGTTGTGAACGCGCTGTCGATCTGGCTGAAGCTGAAGATCCGTCGTGCCGGCAAGATTCATGAGATGAGCTTTACCCATGGCGTGGCCGATGCCCCGCTCGTGGTAACCGGTGATGCCGGTGCGGAGACGGGTACGGAAGTCAGCTTCCTGCCCTCGCCCGATACCTTCAGCATGGTCGAATTCGATTTCGATACGCTGGAGCGCCGCCTGCGCGAACTCGCCTTCCTCAATTCCGGCGTTCGCATCAAGCTCACCGACCGCCGTCATGCGGACGTGGTGGAGCATGAGTTGCACTATGACGGCGGGCTTGTGGAGTTCGTGAAATATATCGACCAGAGCAAGAAATCGCTTCTGGACGAGCCGATTTATATCCGCAGTGAAAAAGACGGCATGACGGTTGAAGTCGCCATGTGGTGGAACGATTCCTACCACGAGAAGGTGCTGTGCTTCACCAACAACATCCCGCAGCGCGATGGCGGCACGCATCTGGCCGGTTTCCGCGGCGCGCTGACCCGTCAGGTGACGGGCTATGCCGATGCTTCGGGCATGACCAAAAAGGAAAAGGTGACGCTGACCGGCGATGACTGCCGCGAAGGACTGACCGCCGTTCTTTCGGTCAAGGTTCCTGATCCGAAGTTCTCGTCGCAAACCAAGGACAAGCTGGTTTCCTCGGAAGTTCGCCCGGTTGTGGAAAGCCTCGTCAATGAAGCGCTTTCGACGTGGCTGGAAGAACATCCGGCTGGCGGCAAGATTGTAGTCGAAAAGGTCATTCAGGCAGCCGCTGCCCGTGAAGCTGCCCGCAAGGCGCGCGACATCACCCGCAAGAGCAATCTGAGCGTGACGTCCCTGCCCGGCAAGCTCGCCGACTGCCAGGAGCGCGATCCGGCCAAATCTGAAATCTTCATCGTCGAAGGTGACTCGGCAGGTGGCTCTGCAAAGAGCGGTCGTTCGCGCCAGAACCAGGCCATCCTGCCGCTGCGCGGCAAAATCCTCAATGTGGAACGCGTCCGCTTCGACCGCATGATCTCATCCGATCAGGTTGGCACGCTGATTACTGCGCTCGGCACATCAATCGGCAAGGATGAAACGCACGGTTTCAACCCGGACAAGCTGCGCTATCACAAGATCATCATCATGACCGATGCTGACGTCGACGGCGCGCATATTCGTACATTGCTGCTAACCTTCTTCTTCCGGCAGATGCCGGAACTGATCGAGCGCGGCCATATCTATATCGCCCAGCCGCCGCTCTATAAGGTCTCGCGTGGCAAGTCCTCGCAATACATCAAGAACGAGGCCGCCTTCGAAGACTTCCTCATTGAGACGGGTCTTGAAGAAGCCACGCTGGAAATGGCAAGCGGCGAAGTTCGCGCCGGGCCTGACTTGCGTTCGGTGGTGGAAGATGCACGCACCATGCGTCAGCTTCTGGCGGGTCTTCACACGCGCTATGACCGTCGCGTGGTGGAGCAGGCTGCCATCGCGGGGCTCCTGCATCCGGATGCATCAAGGGACAATGCAACCGCACAGCGTTCCGCCGATACTGTTGCAAAGCGTCTCGACATGATCTCGGAAGAAACCGAACGTGGTTGGGAAGCACATGTGACGGAAGATGGCGGCTATCGCTTTGAGCGCATGGTGCGCGGCGTGAAGGACATTGCCATTCTCGACATGGCATTGCTCGGTTCTGCCGATGCTCGTCAGATCGACCGCGTGGCTTCGCGTCTGTCAGAGGTCTTTGCCGAGCCGCCTGTGCTGCGCCGCAAGGACAAGGTGGAGACACTTTCCGGCCCGATGGGCCTGCTCGACGCAATCTTTGCGACGGGCCGCAAGGGCCTGACCCTGCAGCGCTACAAAGGCTTGGGCGAAATGAACGCCGAACAGCTTTGGGAAACCACGCTCGATCCGAATGTGCGTTCGCTACTGCAGGTCAAGGTGACGGATGCGACCGATGCTGATTCACTCTTTTCGCGCTTGATGGGCGATGACGTGGAACCGCGGCGCGAGTTCATTCAGGAAAACGCGCTGAGCGTTGCCAATCTGGACGTTTAAAAAACACAAACCCCGAAAAGCCGGAAAGCTTCTCGGGGTTTTATAGTACCCAAAGAAAAGCCCGCTATTTAGCGGGCTTTTCTTTTATCGTGGTTATTTACTCGCCGCGACGCTTCTTGCTGTAACCGCCGCCTTCAGGCTTTTTACCGCCCTTTTTGAAGCCGTCTTTCTTGAAGTCGTCTCCACGGGAGAAATCACGTGGCTTGTCCCACTTGTCGCCTTTCGAGCGGTCGCCTTTATAGCCGTCGCTCTTGTAGCCATCCCGGAAGCCGCCTTCCTTGGACTTGTCGCCGCGTGGTTTGAAACCGCCCTTGCCTTCGCGCGGAGCAGCGTCACCGCCTGCACCTGCAACGGCAGTGCGGATCACAAGACCCTTTTCACCGGTGCCGCGTTCTTCGACAGAACGGCGGAACTCATCGGCCTTCGAAGCCGTGATTTCGAAGCGGGTTTCATTGTCGAAAATCTTGATCGAACCGACATCGCGCTTGGAAACATCGCCCGCCTTGCAGATGAGCGGCAGCAGCCACTTCGGATCAGCGCGATGCTTGCGACCGGCAGAAACCGAGAACCAAACGCCGTCAAAGTGTGCATTGCGGTCGAAACGTTCGCCCGGCTCGCCACGCTCACGACGCTCGCCGCGTTCGAAGCGGTCGCCACGGTCAGAACGTTCGCCTTTTTCAAAACGATCTCTGGGTTTCTTGCCACCAACCGGATGCACCGGTGCATCGGAAACTTCTTCCGCTGCCGGATAGGAAGCCACTTCGCGGTTGAGGAAAGCAGCGGCAATCTGTTCCGGCGTATAACGCTCGGTCAGCGCCTTCAGGAGATCCTGATATTCTTCTTCAACCGGCTGGTTGAAGACTTCCGCATTCAAAATACGCTCATTGGTCTTGGCCTGAACAGCAGCGATGCTTGGTGCCGGAACCGTCTGCGCATCGAGCTTCGCCATATGCAGAAGGCGCTCTGCAGTGCGGCGACGCGAGAACGGCACAACCAGCACACAGGTGCCCTTGCGACCGGCGCGACCCGTACGCCCCGAACGATGCAGCATCGTCTCGGGATTGTTCGGAAGATCGGCATGAATGACGAGGTCGAGATTGGGCAGATCGATGCCGCGCGCGGCAACGTCGGTTGCCACGCAGACGCGGGCACGACCGTCGCGCATTGCCTGCAAGGCGTTGTTGCGTTCGGCCTGGCTCAGTTCGCCCGACAGCGCAACCACGGCAAAGCCGCGATTGGAGAGCCGGCTTGCCATATGCTTCACCGCTTCGCGGGTCGAGCAGAAAATGATCGAGTTCTGTGAATCGTAATAGAGCAGCGTATTGATGATCGCGTGGTCGCGCTCATGCGGCGGCACCGGCATGGCGACATAGTCGATATCGGCGTGCTGGCTGGTTTCGCTCTGGACGGTGAGGCGAAGTGCATCGTTCTGGAAGCGCTTGGCAAGCTGGGCAATCTGCTTCGGCACGGTTGCCGAGAACATCAGCGTGCGGCGGTCTTCCGGTGCTTCGCCGAGGATGAATTCGAGATCTTCGCGAAAGCCCATGTCGAGCATTTCGTCGGCTTCATCGAGAACGACAGCACGCAGCTCCGACATGTCGAGAGCGTCACGGGTAATATGATCGCGCAGACGTCCTGGCGTACCGACAACGATATGAGCGCCACGTTCCAGCGCGCGACGCTCGGTGCGGATATCCATGCCGCCAACGCAGGATGCGATGCGCGCGCCGGTATCGGCATAAAGCCATTCCAGCTCGCGGCGAACCTGAAGTGCCAGTTCGCGCGTCGGCGCGATGATCATGGCAAGCGGCGCACCGGCATCGCTGAAACGCAGCTCGTCTTCGAGGATGGTGTTGGCCATTGCGAGGCCGAAAGCGACCGTCTTGCCTGATCCGGTCTGTGCGGAAACGAGAAGATCGGCATCAAGCGTTTCAGGCGCCAGAACGGCGTTTTGAACGGCGGTGAGTGTATTATAACCGCGAGCGGCTAATGCTCCGGACAGAGCCGGAGCGATGGTTTCGGGCAAAGACATGAACCACTTTCACGAAAAAAGCTTCTCAAGCCGTATACCCATTGGTCGTGAACCCACTTGTCCACGACTCCCCTGACGACCACCGAAGCAACAGAATTGATGCTTCCCTATAGGGTTGGACCGCTCAGGTCAACCGGCCAAACCTCTGAGCGCAACTCGATCCGATTGAATCGTACCGCCGCTCTGGTCCTTTTTGACGCGCATTTGGCCCGAAAACCGTTTCACACTTTTCGGAATGCGCTCTAATGCGCCTCATCCCAGTTATGCGCTGCGCGCGCATCGACATGCAGTGGCACCGCAAGCGAGACGGCAGGCATCGCCGCATTTTCCATAATGTGACGAACGACCGGTATGGTCTTTTCGACTTCATTATCAGGCACTTCGAAGATCAGTTCATCGTGCACTTGCAACAACATGCGCGCGGCAAGGTTTTGCTCCGCCAGCGCATCTTCCATGCGGATCATGGCGCGGCGGATAATGTCGGCGGCGGAACCCTGTATCGGCGCATTGATGGCCGCGCGCTCATTGAACGCACGAACCTGCGGGTTGGATGCCCTGATATCGGGATAATGCGCACGACGCCCGAAAATCGTTTCGACATAGCCATTCTCGCGCGCGAAAGCCTTGGTCGCCTCCATGTAATCCTTGATGCCGGGGAAGCGCTCGAAATAGGTGCGGATATATTGCCCTGCTTCTTCGCGCGGAATCGACAACTGGTTGGCAAGGCCGAATGCAGAAATGCCGTAGATGATGCCGAAATTAATCGCCTTGGCACGGCGGCGCACTTCCGACGGCATACCTTCCACCGGCACGCCGAACATTTCGGATGCCGTCATGGCGTGAATGTCTATGCCGTCGGCAAAGGCCTGCTTCAGTTGCGCGATATCGGCCACATGGGCCAGCACGCGCAGTTCGATCTGGCTGTAATCGGCAGAAACCAGCTTGTTGCCGGGTTCGGCGATGAAGGCCGTCCTGATCTTGCGGCCTTCGGCTGTGCGAACCGGAATATTTTGCAGGTTCGGGTCGGATGACGAAAGACGTCCGGTTGAAGTGGACGCCATCGCATAGGACGTATGAACGCGCATTGTCTCCGGGTTGATGAACCCCGGTAGCGCATCGGTATAGGTGGATTTGAGCTTGGTGAGCTGACGCCAGTCGACGATCTTGCGCGGCAGCGGATGACCTTCCGCAGCAAGGTCTTCCAGCACCTGCGCAGACGTGGACCATTGACCGGTCTTGGTCTTCGACGCGCCCGACAAGCTCATCTTGCCAAACAGAATATCGCCAAGTTGCTTGGGCGAACCGATATTGAATCTTTCACCTGCCAGTTCGTAAATCTCGTCTTCATAGGCAGCGGCAGCCTGTGCCAGATCGCCGGAAAGACGCGACAGTACCTGGCGGTCAACGGCAATGCCGCGTTCTTCCATGCGCGCCAGAACATCGACCAGCGGACGTTCCAGACGCTCATAGACCGACATCAGCCCTTCAGCTGCAAGACGCGGTTTCAGAACTTGCCACAGGCGCAAGGTCACATCGGCGTCTTCTGCCGCATAAGCCGTGGCACGGTCGAGATCGACCATGTCGAAGCTGACAGCGCTCTTGCCGCTTCCCGCCACATCCTTATAGGGAATTGGCGTATGACGGAGCCAGCGCTCGGACAACGGGTCCATGCCATGGCTACCCGTGCCAGCATCCAGCACATAGGAAATCAGCATCGTATCGTCGAACGAGACTGTATTGATCCCATGGCGGCGCATGACCAGCCAGTCATATTTCATGTTCTGCGCGATCTTGAGAACGGAAGCATCCTCAAGCACGATCTTCAAAGCGGCCAGCGCCTCATCCAGCGGAATTTGTCCTTCGACCATGCCGCCGCCGAGAAGATCACCGGCGCCAGACTTGTGTTGGAGCGGAATATAAGCGGCTCTGCCCGGCGCCAAGGCCAGAGAAAAACCAACCAGCTCCGCCTGCATCGGATCAAGCGACGTCGTTTCCGTATCGAAGGCCAAAACACCGGTTTCAACCGCCTCTGCGAGCCAGAGTTTCAGCGTGGCGATATCGCGAATGCAGGTATAAGCGCTCGTATCGATTGTCTGTGCGGCTGCTTCTGTCGCCCGCTTTTCTGCGAGCGCCTTCGGCGTGTAGCCCTGATCCGAGGCAGCGACAGCGGATGTCGGTTGCGACGCAGCATTATCAGCCTTGGCGGGAACATCGACATCGGGACCATGGGCATCCGCGCCCCAGTCTGTCTCCACATGGCACGGCTCGACAGCCGATGCGTCGGTGTCAGTCGCTTCGGCCACCCGGCGAGTGAGCGAAGTGAATTCCATAGCCTTCAGGAAGCCGATCAGCTTCGGGCCGTTCTGCGGCTCCAGCACCAGACTGTCCAGATCGACATCCAGCGGCACGTCGGTCTTGAGTGTAACCAGCTCGCGCGAAATCTTCGTCTGGTCGGCAAACGCCAGAATGTTCTCGCGACGCTTGTTCTGCTTGATTTCGGAAGCGCGGGCCAGAAGCGTATCGAGATCGCCGAATTCTTCCAGCAATTGCGCCGCCGTCTTCGGCCCGATGCCGGGAATGCCGGGAACATTGTCGGTGCTGTCGCCGGTCAGCGATTGCAGGTCGATCATCTTTTCCGGCGGAACGCCCCATTTCTCGATCACTTCCGGGATCGAAATCTGCTTGTCCTTCATGCTGTCATACATCGATACGCTTGGCGTCACGAGCTGCATGAGATCCTTGTCGGACGAAACGATGGTGACATCGCCGCCAGCCTGCTCGGCAATACGGGCATAGGTCGCGATCAGGTCGTCAGCCTCGAAACCTTCCTTCTCGATGCAGGGCAGATTGAACGCGCGCGTTGCCTGACGGATGAGGCCAAACTGAGGAATGAGATCTTCCGGCGGCGCGGTGCGATTGGCCTTGTATTCAGGATAGATTTCATTGCGGAACGTCTTCGACGAATAATCGAAGATGACCGCAAAATGGGTCGGCACCACGCCCACATCGGTGTTGCGCGCATCTTTCAAGAGCTTCCATAGCATGTTGCAGAAGCCCGAGACGGCGCCGACCGGCAGACCATCCGTCTTGCGGGTCAGCGGTGGCAGGGCATGATAGGCGCGGAAAATATAGCCCGAGCCGTCAACGAGAAAGAGATGATCGCCTTTTTTCATAAGCTAGAATTAGAGGAAATGACGCCTAAAGAAAACCACTCCCGTGTCAGGAGAAACATCCGTCCACGTGAAAGAAAACCCATCACGTCGCGGTAACACGTTTGTTACAGATTTGTAATCTTCCGTGCCCTTGAATAGCCACAGTTGAAAGGCCAAATCTCAGTCATCGACAGTTCGTCGGTCGCCGGTTTTCTGACCCGTCCCCCGTTGGATGCCGGATGCTAGCGGTAGCCTCATTCCCCTCTCCGGGCTACCGCTTTGAGTGTAGTGACATGGCCGTTGCGGTACCCCCTCACCGTAACGGCCAATTCATTTTATCGAGGCTCTTCTTTCTTCCAAACCGGGTTTCATCCTGACGACGCTGGTTGTAGTGTGCCGCCAGTTTACGTTACGACTCGTCAGGAAATTTCCATGTCCCAGCAATCGTCTGCGCAATCGCTCGACAAAGTACTCAGCCACCTCGACGCCAATCTCGATCAGAGCCTCGATCGCCTGTTCGATCTTTTGCGGATCAAGTCGATTTCGACCGACCCGGCCTACAAGGCCGATTGCCGCAAGGCTGCGGAATGGCTCGTCGAAGATTTGAAGACAATCGGTTTCGATGCCAGTGTGCGCGACACGCCCGGCCACCCGATGGTGGTTGCCCATCATGAAGGCGCGACACCGGATGCGCCGCACGTGCTGTTCTATGGTCACTATGACGTGCAGCCGGTCGATCCGCTAAATCTTTGGGAAAACGATCCTTTCGATCCGGCTATCAAGGACGTGGGTAATGGCCGCAAGATCCTGACCGGTCGCGGCACGTCCGACGACAAGGGCCAGCTGATGACCTTTGTGGAAGCCTGCCGCGCCTACAAGGCGATCAATGGCAATCTGCCAGTCAAGGTGACACTCCTGTTTGAAGGTGAAGAGGAATCCGGCTCGCCATCGCTGAAGCCGTTCCTCGACGCCAACAAGCAAGAGCTGAAGGCCGATGTGGCACTCGTCTGCGACACGGCCATGTGGGACGCAGAAACACCTGCCATCAGCGTGGGCTTGCGCGGTCTCGTCGGCGAGGAGATCGTCATCAAGGCAGCCGATCGCGATCTCCATTCCGGCTTCTTCGGCGGTGCTGCGGCAAACCCGATCCACATCCTGACAAAAATTCTGGCCGACCTGCACGACGAAACCGGGCGCGTGACAGTTCCCGATTTCTATGAGGGCGTCGAAGAAACACCGACGCAGATTCTGAAGTCATGGGAAAGCCTTGGCCGCACGGCTGAAAACTTCCTCGGTCCGATCGGTCTGTCCATTCCATCCGGCGAAAAAGGCCGCAGCGTTCTGGAACTGACATGGGCGCGCCCGACCGCTGAAGTCAACGGCATCACCGGCGGCTATACCGGCGAAGGTTTCAAGACCGTCATTGCAGCGGAAGCTTCCGCCAAGGTTTCGTTCCGTCTTGTCCACAAGCAGGACCCGGTCAAAATCCGCGAAGCCTTCCGCACATTCGTCAAGGAACGTCTGCCAGCCGATTGTTCGGTCGAGTTCCATCCGCATGGTGGCTCGCCAGCCATCCAGCTACCCTACGATTCACCGCTTGTTTCCAAGGCCAAGAATGCGCTTTCCGACGAATGGCCGAAGCCAGCCGTGTTGATCGCCATGGGCGGCTCGATCCCGATTGTCGGCGACTTCGACAAGTTCCTCGGCATGGAATCGCTGCTCGTGGGCTTTGGCCTCGAAGATGACCGCATCCATTCGCCCAATGAAAAATACGAGCTGAACTCCTTCCACAAGGGACAACGCTCTTGGGCACGTATTATGGCGGCAATCGCCGCGAAGTAAGGATAACTGAATGACCATCCGTTTTCACAAGAACGATCTGCCGAACCTCGACAACTATCAAGTCGATGCGGTCGCCATCGACACCGAAACACTGGGCCTGAACCCGCATCGCGACCGGCTTTGCGTGGTGCAAATTTCGCCCGGCGACGGCACGGCAGATGTGATTCAGATTGAAGCCGGCCAGAAGAAGGCCCCCAATCTGGTCAAGCTTCTGAAGGATCGCTCGATCACCAAGATCTTTCATTTTGGCCGCTTCGATCTGGCCGTGCTGGCGCAGGCTTTCGGCACCATGCCGCAACCTGTGTTCTGCACCAAGATCGCATCGAAGCTGACCCGTACCTATACGGACCGCCATGGCCTGAAAGAGCTTTGCAACGAGCTTCTCGACGTTTCGATTTCCAAGCAGCAGCAATCATCGGACTGGGCAGCGGAAACACTGTCGGCTGCGCAGCTCGAATATGCGGCTTCCGACGTGCTCTATCTGCATCGTCTGAAAGCCGTGCTCGAACAGCGGCTGGAACGCGATGGCCGTGCGAAACAGGCCGAAGCCTGCTTCAAGTTCCTGCCAACGCGCTCGGAACTCGATCTGATGGGCTGGCCCGAGGACGACATTTTCGCCCATTCGTGATGAGATCAAACGGCGGCGGTAGCCGCCGTTTTCTTTTGCGGCGCCTGATCGATATAGGCCCAGCCGGGACGGCGGAACAGAAACTGTCCGTAACCGCTCCACTGGATACAGCCATAAAGAATGACCGGACCGATGACGCCGCTAGCTGTCGTCAGGAGCGAGACTGTACCGATATCGCCAATGCCGAGTTTCAGCAGCGCTGCGCGGGCAATGGCCATCGGCAGGAAGAAAGCCAGATAGACGACAATCGAATGCGCACCGAGCCAGCTCAAGCCTCGATGCAGCCAGTTTCTGGCTGACAGCGGGCTGAGGAGCGAAGATATGGAAATGATTGCCAGCGCACCCACCAGACCCAGGAGAAGTGAAACGACCGGCAGATCGCTGATTGCGCCCCGCCCATCCAGAAGGTCGCTTGCGGGTGATATCAGCGCGGCAAGGCTTTCCGGCACTGGCATGAAGACGAGCTTGTATTCGATCAAGCCCCAGACCAGCAGTCCGGCAACACCGATGAGCGGGCGCTGTCGAAGCCAGTCCGCAGCCCGGAAGATGGCGGGAGCAAAAGCATAGCCCGCATAGAAATAGACGAAACGGGAGCAGAATTCGTCGACCATAATCCAACCCGTATGGATCGGCAGGATTTCGAGAAATGCCAGCGCCGTAAAGGTCACGCCTACCGGCACGTGCTTCAAAAGCCGCGTCGCGATGAAGAAAACAGGCAGGATATAGATGAACCAGAGCGTTCCGAACGGTTCGATGAAAGCCATCAGATAGGCGTTCACCACACCGGAAACTCCGGCTTCGCTGGCAATGCCCGGCGCCTTGAACGCAAACTGGATCGTCAGCCACAGAATATAGAAATAGAGAAAATGCACGACCTTGCGGTCAAGATAACGCCGCCATGGCCGGTCGATCACAAGACTGAGAAACAAGCCTGATATCATGAAGAAATCCGGCATACGGAAGGGTTTGGCAAAGGCGACCACATAGTGCATCCAGCCCTGGGCGCCGGCTGCTTTCTCCACGCCCAGCGTCGAATGCATCATCACCACGAAGATGATGCAGATACCCTTGGCAATATCGACCCAGTCGACCCGACCATTCATGCCCTTCGTGTCATGCATTTCCGTTTCCCCCGCAAGTTCTGTCGCTTTCTATAACGCGACAACGGCGGAATTACATCCGGTATAACTTGGGCGTGCCTGCGCCATATAGCGCCTGACGACATCAAGACTCCTCACAGGGTGCTCACGCTAACGTGTACCGCTCTGGCGACATTCCCCTTGATGTGTCTCGTTTGCTACAGACTTTTGACAGCAATCGCTTATATTAGGGACAAATATTGGTTCTGAGACTTTCCTTCAGGAGGTTTATCATGAAGCTCAAGGCCCTTCTTCTTGCATCGACTGTTGCCCTTGTGGCCGCTACAGGCGCAAAGGCTGCCGACGCTGTCATCGAGCAGGAACCAGTTCCGGTTGTGGTTGCACCAACCTTTACCTGGAGCGGTGCTTACATCGGTGGCCAGATCGGCTACGGCTGGGGCAAGTCCGATTTCAGCGGCGACGTCTATAGCTTTGGCAACGTCAAGCCGGATGGCTTCCTCGGCGGCATCTATGCCGGTTACAACTTCGATCTCGGCAACAGCATCGTTCTCGGTATCGACGGCGACGTGACCTACAACGATGTTTCCAAGGACATCGATGTCTACAGCGGCGACCTCGCAGTTGGCGATTTCGAAACCAAGCTTCGCTGGTCCGGTGCCGTTCGCGCACGTGTCGGTTATGCGGTTGATCGCTTCATGCCCTACCTCGCCGGCGGTGTTGCATTCGGCAACATCAAAAACAGCGGCAGCATTGACGGTATCGGCAGCTTCTCCGAAAGCAAGACGCTTACCGGCTGGACTGCAGGCGCCGGCGTTGACTATGCCGCAACCGACAACCTGATCGTTCGCCTCGAATATCGCTACACCGACTATGGCGATAAGGACATTGAGTTTGGCGGCCTGAATGTCAATCAGGACTTCAAGACCAACGAAGTTCGCCTCGGCGTCGCATACAAGTTCTAATTCTGGTTGAAAACATATCTGAAAAGGCTCCGCATCGCGGGGCCTTTTTTCGTTGGCATAGGCCTGAATTTATTTGGATAAAATTTATTGATAACTAAAATACATAGAACGAAAAACATTCGGAGTTTGCTTTTTAGTAAAGCAAAAATTGAATAATAACAAATTGTATATTAAGTTATTTCTAAACTATATTTATGTTGCCATAATGATACATACATCATGACATAGAAATACTATCTAAAAATCCATATCGAACATATTTTATAGGAGTTTTCGATGAAGTTCAGAATTCTACTTGGCGCTTCCCTGCTTGCAGTCGTCGCCAGCACCGGTGCTTATGCAGCCGACGCAATCGTTTCGCAGGAACCTGCCCCAATGGCAGCTCCCGCCTTCTCATGGGGCGGCGCTTATATCGGTGGTGAAATTGGCTGGGGCTGGGGCCGCGCCAAGCTTGATGACAAGTCCACGGATCAGTCCAACGAGTTCAAGCCGAACGGCTTCATCGGTGGCGTCTATGCTGGCTATAACTTCGACATGGGCAACAATGTCATTCTCGGCGTTGACGGCAACTTCGACTACAACGACCTGAAGAAGTCGCACGACTATATTTCGAACAGCAACGCTGTTCAGACTTCAGCTGAAACGAAGCTGCAGTGGTCGGGCGCTGTTCGCGCACGCGCTGGTTATGCCGTTGACCGCTTCATGCCCTACATCGCCGGTGGCGTTGCTTTCGGCGGCGTGAAGAACTCGCTCAATGTCGGCGGCAGCGACTATAACAACGACAAGACCCTGACCGGCTGGACTGTTGGTACCGGCGTTGACTACGCTGCGACCGACAATGTCCTTCTGCGCCTCGAATATCGCTATACCGATTTCGGCAACAAGGATTTCGACCTTGGCAACACCGCGACACGCGGTTCGTTCAAGACCAACGATATCCGCCTCGGTGTTGCTTACAAGTTCTAATACCAAACTCGATGAGTTTGGCTCATCGCGTTTGGTTAAGCCTGTGCGGCGATTGAGCATTTTCAGGGCATGATGCGTTAGCATTTCGTCGCCCTGGGATAAGCACATAATCGGGCTTATAACTGAGAAAAGGCTCCGCCCCCGCGGAGCCTTTTTTGTGTGTGAACGATTTACGTCCCTTTAAACTGCCGCATTTACCCTGCACCGGATTAGGCCCTTATTTGCTTTTGCGGCACAAAATCCCGTAAAGCACGCAGACATTATTCAGAATGACCGGTCCACATCACGATTGGACCGGCAAACGGGTGGGCGGATCCAGGCTGACATGACATCGCGTGACGATAAAAACCGGCGCATCGAACCTTCCTTCGGTGGCGAAGAGAAAAAAGATGACGAGGTTTTTCGCGTCGACGAGGAGGATCGCATGGCACGCTCACAGCAGCGCCGACGCAGGCAATCAGAAGAACCGGAACCACGCGCTTCACGACGTGGCAAGAAGAAGCCGCATGGCTTTTTCGGCTTTCTGCGCCGCTCGATCTACTGGTGCCTCGTGCTCGGCCTCTGGGGCGGTATCGCCTTTGCAGGCATGCTGGTCTATTTCGCCGCCAAGATGCCGCCGACGACGGATTGGGCCATTCCTGATCGTCCACCGAATGTGCGTATCGTTGACGTCAACGGAAACCTGATCGCCAATCGCGGGACTACCGGCGGCGAGGCCGTGGGCCTGCATGAAATGTCGCCCTTTATCCCGAAGGCCGTCATCGCTATCGAGGATCGCCGCTTCTATTCGCATTTCGGCATTGACCCCATCGGCCTTGCCCGCGCAGTAGTAACCAACGTTGTTTCGGGCCGCGCCGTTCAGGGCGGATCAACGCTGACCCAGCAGCTTGCCAAGAACCTGTTTCTTTCTCCCGACCGCACGCTTGAGCGCAAGGTGCAGGAAGTCATGCTCGCGCTCTGGCTTGAGCACAAATACACCAAGGACCAGATTCTCGAGATGTATCTGAACCGGGTCTATCTCGGTTCCGGCGCTTTCGGTGTTGATGCGGCCTCCCGGCGTTATTTCAGCAAGCCCGCCAAGGATGTGAACCTGATGGAAGCGGCAACCCTTGCCGGTCTTCTGAAGGCACCATCGCGCCTGTCGCCTGCCCGCGATCCGGAAGCCGCCGCCGCACGTGCCAAGCTGGTGCTGGGCGCCATGCGCGAGGAAGGTATGATCGATGACAGCCAGATGGCCATCGCCGAAAGCGAACCGATGACGCGCGCGCCATCCTATTGGCAGGGCTCGGAAAACTACGTTGCCGACAAGGTTGTGGCGGAACTACCCGAGCTGATCGGTGAAGCGAAGGAAGACATCACCGTCCAGACCACCATCGATCTGAACCTGCAGCGCGCAGGTGAAGAGGCGATCAAGGACCAGATTTCCCAGAGCGGCACAAAGATGAACGCCAGTCAGGGTGCGCTCGTTTCCATTGACAGTACCGGCGCAGTGCGCGCCATGGTCGGCGGCGTCGATTATGCCACAAGCCAGTTCGACCGTGTCACCGATGCTCACCGCCAACCTGCATCATCCTTCAAGCCCTTCGTCTATCTGACAGCGCTCGAACAGGGGCGGACACCGGACTCGGTACGCAACGATGCTCCGGTTCGTATCGGCAAATGGACGCCGAGCAACGATAACGGCAAATATATGGGACAGGTGACGCTGGCTACCGCCCTTTCTCATTCACTGAACTCCGTTGCGGCGCAGCTCGTGATGGAAGTCGGCCCGCAGACCGTGATCGACACGGCCCACCGGCTCGGCGTTCAGTCCAAACTCGAAGCCAATGCCTCGCTGGCACTCGGCACGTCGGAAGTGACCCTGCTGGAACTGACCGATGCCTATGTGCCTTTTGCCAATGGCGGCTATCGCGCGCCGGTCTATTTCATCACCAAGGTGACGGATTCCGACGGCAAGACTCTTTATCAGAAGGAAGATGGCGTTGGCCCGCGTGTCATCGACGAACGCAATGTCGGCATGATGAACGCCATGCTGCGGCGCACGGTGGAAGACGGGACGGCAAAGCGCGCCGCCTTCGGCTGGCCCGCTGCAGGCAAGACCGGTACCAGCCAGAATTTCCGCGATGCGTGGTTTGTCGGCTATACGGCCAACCTCACAACCGGTGTATGGTTCGGCAATGATGACGGCAAGGGCATGAAGCGCGTGTTCGGTTCGACCCTACCGGTCGCCGCCTGGAAAAACTTCATGAAGGAAGCACATAAGGGCGTGCCGGTTGCCGAGCTTCCCGGCCATTACGATATCCAGAACGTCGTTCCCGGTGGCAGCGATGGCATCGATCCGAATGCGCCTTACGATCCCGGCATGATGCCGCAGGATTCCTATGGCAATCAGCCGATGGCGGCTAATGGTGATGACGGCTATTGGCCACCTGCTCCGGATTCCACGGCCCGCAACAGCATCCAGCAGTCGAATGAGACGGGCCGCCCACTCGCCGAACAGCCCGGCGCTACGACTTACCCGGCCAATGCCAATGACAATTACCGCCCGATGCCGCCAGGCGACGTGGGCGGCGGGCAGCCGCAGCAGCCAGGAAAATCCACGACATTGCTCGATATCATCATGGGTAATTCACAGTAACATCAATAGAGGCCGCCACTGGCGGCCTTTACTCGCGATCAAGTGAAGCAGCTTCAATCCAAGCTTGTTCGAGCGCGTTTCGATCTGATTAAGTCAGATCAACGCTCTCACTATTTCCGCTAACACGCACAGTTTCCGAAAACCGTTTCACACTTTTCGTGATGCGCTTTAATTCCCCTCGAAATCTTGAGCGGCTTGGTCTATTCAAGATTGGAGAGCGAGGTTTCCATGTCCCAAGTCACCAAAACAGACGTTGCCGGTTCCGATACTCCCAAGGCGGATACCGAACGTAAAACTCTGGTCCTGACCGGTGCCAGCCGTGGCATCGGCCATGCGACGGTGAAGCGTTTTTCGCGGGCCGGGTGGCGCGTCATCACCTGCTCGCGACAGGATTTTTCCGACAATTGCCCCTGGCCTGCCGGTCCGGAAGATCACATCAAGGTCGACCTCGCCGATCAGGAAGACGTCGGCAAGGCAATCGCCGAGATCCGCCGCCGTCTCGAAGCCGATGGTAGCAAGCTTCATGCACTGGTCAACAATGCAGGCATTTCGCCGAAGGCGGAGGGCGGACGCCGCATGAATTCCATCGAAACGCCCATGGCGGTCTGGCGCGATGTATTTCAGGTCAACTTCCTTGCCTCGATCATGCTGGCACGTGGCCTGTTCAAGGAACTCGAGGCTGCACATGGCTCGGTGGTCAATGTGACCTCGATCGCGGGGAGCCGCGTGCACCCCTTTGCCGGAACCGCCTATGCTACATCGAAGGCCGCACTTGCTGCCCTGACCCGCGAAATGGCCTCCGACTTCGGCCCTTACGGTATCCGCGTCAATGCCATTGCACCGGGAGAAATCGATACGGCGATCCTTTCACCGGGAACCGACAAGCTGGTGGAACAGCTTCCGATGCGCCGCCTCGGCAAGACATCGGAAGTGGCGGAAACCATCTACTTCCTCTGCTCCGAGGCCTCATCCTATGTGACGGGTTCGGAAATTCATATCAATGGCGGCCAGCACGTCTGACATCTTAACAAAGCGCGGAGATTGAAATTCTTCGCGCTTTTGTGGTTATGTCTGTTTCAATCGATTTAACAACTGAGTTGTGCCTTCATGATCCTTTGCTGCGGTGAATCCCTGATCGACATGCTGCCACGCGAAACCGCAACGGGGGAAACCGCGTTCCAGCCTTTCGCAGGTGGCTCCGTCTTCAACACGGCCATCGCGCTTGGACGCCTCGAAGTCCCGACCGGTTTCTTTTCAGGCATTTCGTCGGATTTTTTTGGCGAGGTACTGCGCGATAATCTGGCGCGATCCAATGTCGATTATTCCTTTGCCGCAATCTCGGATCGACCAACGACACTGGCTTTCGTGCGTCTGGTCGATGGGCAGGCGCGTTACGCCTTCTATGATGAAAATACTGCTGGCCGCATGCTGGCCGAGAGCGACATGCCCTATGTCGATGATGCCATCGACGCCATGCTGTTCGGCTGCATCAGCCTGATTTCCGAACCGTGCGGCAGCGTCTATGAAGCGCTGATGACGCGTGAGGCACCAAGGCGGGTCATGTTCCTCGACCCGAATATTCGTGCTGGCTTCATCACCAACCGCGAAAAACATCTGGCGCGCATGAAGCGCATGATCGCGCTCGCCGATATCGTGAAACTTTCAGACGAAGATCTCGCCTGGTTTGGCGAAAAGGGCAGCCACGACGAAATCGCAGCCGAATGGCTGAAGCTCGGACCGAAACTGGTGGTCATTACCAAGGGCGCGCATGGCGCTGACGCCTATACGACCGGGGCAACCGTGCGCGTGCCGGGTGTGAAAGTGGACGTGATTGACACCGTTGGCGCCGGCGACACGGTCAATGCGGGCATTCTCGCCAGCCTTCACAATCAGGGCCTTCTCGACAAGGACGCGCTTGCCGGACTGACTGAAGACCAGATTCATTCCGCCGTCGCGCTCGGGGTCCGGGCTGCTGCCGTCACCGTCTCGCGTGCAGGTGCAAACCCGCCATGGGCGCATGAGATGAAAGATTGACGCAAGGCAAAGCCGTGACATGATGCGTCCGGCCTGCGTCGACCTTTTCCGACAAGGCCCGAACAGGAGTCCAGAACATCATGAGCATCGAATTTCTGCTGACATCCTTCATCATCGTTGCATCGCCTGGTACTGGCGTTCTGGTAACGCTTGCGGCAGGGCTGTCCCGTGGCGCACGGGCCTCGGTCATTGCCGCGCTCGGCTGCACGCTCGGCATCGTGCCGCATATGCTGGCTGCCGTGACAGGGCTGGCGGCTCTGCTCCATACCAGCGCACTTGCTTTCGAGGTCATCAAATATGCAGGCGTTGCCTATCTGCTCTATATGGCGTGGATGACGCTCAAGGAGCATGGCACACTGAAGATCGAAACCGATGACGCACCGCGTTCGGACCGTGAGGTCATCTGGTCGGCAATTCTGGTCAATCTGCTGAACCCCAAACTGTCGATATTCTTCTTTGCCTTCCTGCCGCAATTCGTAAATACGCAGCAGGGCGGGACGGTTGCCCGCATGGTGGAACTGTCTCTCGTCTTCATGGCGATGACATTCGTGGTGTTTGCGTTCTACGGTGTGTTCGCAGCCGCCGTCCGTAACCAGATCATCTCGCGCCCCGCTGTGCTTGCATGGATGCGCCGCAGCTTTGCTGCCGCCTTCGTCGCGCTCGGGGCAAAACTCGCACTGACCGAACGATAGACCATGGCCCAGAATATTTATGATCGCGACGACTTCTTCGCCGCTTACAGCCAGTTGCCACGTTCCGTGCATGGGCTGGAAGGCGCGCCTGAATGGCCACTTGTCCGTTCGCTTTTGCCTGATCTGACCGGCCGTGACGTTGCCGATCTTGGTTGCGGTTTCGGCTGGTTTTGCCGCTTTGCCCGCGAACAGGGAGCTGCCTCCCTCACCGGCTACGATCTTTCGGAGAACATGCTCGAACGTGCGCGCCACGACACACAGGATGACGCCGTTCGCTACATTCAGGCGGATATGGAAGGGCTGGAACTGCCGGAAGCAAGCTTCGATCTCGTCTACAGTTCTTTGGCCTTTCACTATATCCGCGACTTCCCGCGTCTTTTGAAAGCGATCCATGCAGCTTTGCGGCCAGAAGGTCGCTTTGTTTTCACGATCGAGCATCCGATCTTCATGGCGCCGCTTACGCCGGGCTGGATCGAGGAAGGCAACGGCCAGAAGCGCTGGCCGGTCGATCATTATGCAGTGGAAGGTGAAAGGCGAACTGACTGGCTGGCAGAGGGCGTCATCAAGTATCATCGCCGCCTCAGCACCACCGTCAACGCGCTGATCGAAACCGGATTTGCCATCAACCGGCTGGAGGAATGGCATCCGTCGCCAGAGCAGATCGCGGCATGGCCGGCACTGTCGGAGGAGATGGAACGACCTATGCTGTTGATAGTTTCCGCTAGCCGACAGACTGCTTGACCAGCCACATTTCACGCCTTTTATAGGGGTGGGCGGGACACGAATCAGACTGGCGAGGAGAAACCATGGACGTGTTGCGCATTGCTGCCTTTTCGCAAGGCAATCAGGGCGGCAATCCCGCTGGAGTGTTGATCGCCGATCGCCTCCCCTCCCCGCAAGATATGCAGAAAATTGCAAAGGATGTGGGCTTTTCCGAAACCGCCTTTGCTGCACCGGAGGACGATAGCTGGCGCGTTCGCTATTTTGCACCGGAAATGGAAGTGCCGTTCTGCGGTCACGCTACCATTGCTCTCGGCGCTGCGTTGGCCATGCGCATGGGCGATGGACGTTTCGCACTCAAGCTCAACAATGGCGATATCAGCGTCGAAGGCCGCAAGGAAGGCGAGCTGTTTGCGGCCAGCCTGCAATCGCCGCCGACGCGCCAGCGTGCCGCCAATGATGCGGAAGTGGAACAGGCGCTGGCACTGTTCAGTTTCGAACAGGATGATCTGGCACCCGGTCTGGCACCCGCCCTGATCCATGCCGGGGCGGATCATATCGTGCTTCCGCTTCGTTCACGCGAAAAGCTGGCTTCGATGCATTACGACATGGCGCGCGGGCGCATCCTGATGAAGCGGCAAGGCTGGACGACGATCCTGCTCATCTATTCCGAGACGCCGAAGCGCTTCCACAGCCGCAACCCGTTTGCCTCCGGCGGAGTTTATGAAGACCCGGCGACTGGCGCGGCCACGGCGGCCTTTGCCGCCTATCTGCGTGATAGCGGCTGGCCGCATGGCGGCGAGATCGAAGTCTTTCAGGGCGAGGATATGGGCAGTCCGTCACATCTGCGCGCCCAGATCGGCAATGAGCGCGGCGGCTCTATCCGCGTTTCCGGCACCGCACGGTTGATGGAATAGAGCGCATCCCGAAAAGTGTGAAACGGTTTTCGGATAAGATGTGCGTCAAAACAAAAGATTAGGGCGCCGATCTGATCCAGTCAGATCGAAACGCGCTTTAATCGCTCGTTGCAGCTCGTCACACGCGGACGAGCTGCTCCACCCGCTCCTCATTTCCAAAGAACTTGAGATAACGCGCCACTTCCTTGGGATCGCCGGTCGCCTTTTGCGGATTGTCGGAAAGCTTGACCGCCGGATGGCCGTTGGCATCCGTCACCTTGCAGACCAGCGAGATGGCATTCAGCCCTTCGATTTCCTTCGGGGCGCAACCTGCAAAATCATTGGTGAGATTGGTGCCCCAGCCGAAGCTCATGCGCACACGCCCTTCGAAATGACGGTAAGTCTCCTCGATCGTGTCCACATCAAGCGCGTCGGAAAAAATCAGCAGCTTTTCGCGCGGATCCTTGCCGCGGGACTTCCACCATTCGATGATGCGCTCGCCGCCTTCGATGGGCGGGGCGCTGTCGGGGCGGAAGCCGGTCCAGTCGGCAACCCAGTCCGGCGCATTGCGCAGGAAGGCAGCCGTGCCGAAAGCATCGGGCAGAACGATCAGAAGATTGCCGCCGTAGTAGCGGTTCCAGTCCTGCAGCACGCGATAGGGGGCTGAGCGCAGTTCCTCGTCATTCTTGGCGAGTGCTGCCAGCACCATCGGCAATTCATGCGCATTGGTGCCGAGCGCTTCCACGTCGGTATCCATAGCCAGAAGCACATTGCTGGTGCCGGTAAAGGCATCGCCGATGCCTTCCTTCAGCGCTTCGACGCACCAGCGCTGCCACAGGAAGGAATGGCGGCGGCGCGTGCCGAAGTCGGAAATCTTCAGCCCCGGCAACTGGCGCAGGCGTTCAACCTTGCTCCACATCTTCGCCTTGGCGCGCGCATAAAGCACGTCGAGCGAAAACGGTCCGAGGTTCTTCATCGCCGCGCGCGAACGCAGCTCGTTGATGATGGCAAGTGCGGGAATTTCCCACATGGTCGTGTGCGACCACGGTCCATGGAAATGCAGCTCGTACTGGCCGTCCTTGCGGCGCAGATCATATTCCGGAAGTTGGAAATCGTGCAGCCAATTCAGGAACTCGGGCTGGAAAATCTGCTTGCGGCCATAGAAACTGTTACCCGCCAGCCAGATCATTTCCTTCTTGGAGAAACGCAGCGTGCGGGCATGGTCGAGCTGCGCACGCAATTCGCCCTCATCGATCTCATCGGCAAGGCGCACCGAGGTCGTGCGGTTGATGAGCGAGAAGGTTGCGTCCACCTTGGGGTAAAGGCCCCAAATCATCTGCAGCATCAGAAGCTTGTAGAAGTCCGTATCCAGAAGGCTGCGGACGATGGGATCGAGCTTCCATGCGTGATTGTAGACGCGGCGCGCAATATCAGTCTTGGCCATGACGGCCTCCAGAAAAAGCATGTTTCCGATAGCACAAACATCCGGCTTTACTTCGCCGAGTCGTGCAAAAGGCGGGTTTTCACCCGCCTTTTTAATCGGTTCACTTCTGTTTGGGAAGCTCTACGACGATTTCGTGTTCTCCGTCCGGCTTGATCGGCACACCCTCTTCCGGCTTGCCGACCTTGCGACCGTTGAGCTTCACCACCTTGTCCTTGGCACTGGGGGCACCTACCACGACCTTCACGCGGTAGAGCGCTTCGCCAAAGCGGAGCTCGGCTTCATAGCCATCCCATTCCGGCGGCAAGGCCGGGTCGAGATGCAGGCGGTCGCCGCGTTTTGTGACGCCAAGGATACCCTCCGTCGCAACGCGGTAGAACCAGCCGGCGGAGCCGGTGTACCAGGTCCAGCCACCCTGCCCGCGACGCGGCTCGACAGAATAGATGTCGGCTGCAATCACATAAGGCTCGACGCGGTAGATATCCGGGTTGCGACCATGGCTAACCGGGCTGATGAGCGAGAACAGACGCCATGCTTCAGCCGTCTTGCCCATGCGGGCAAGCGCCAGAATGGCCCAGGTCGCACCGTGGGTGTACTGGCCGCCATTCTCACGAACGCCCGGTGGATATCCCTTGATGTAGCCCGGCTCCTGAATGGTCCTGTCGAAAGGCGGCGTGAAGAGACGCAGCAATTCGCCTTCGTCATCCAGCAGGTACTTTTCGAGCGAAGCCATCGCCTGTTCGGCACGTTTCGGATCGGCAACGCCGGACAACACGCTCCACGACTGTGCGATGGCATCGATCTGGCATTCGTCACTGTCCTTCGAGCCAAGCGGTGCGCCGTTGTCGTAGAAACCACGGCGATACCACTGGCCATCCCAACCATCGCGGTCGAGCGCTTCGGTCAGGCTTTCCAGATGTGCTTTCCAGATATCGACGCGCTTCTTGTCCTTGCGCGCTTCAGCAATCGGGATGAATTTACCGAGCGTATAGGCGAGGAACCAGCCAAGCCAAACGCTCTCGCCCTCTCCCTTCACGCCGACGAGATTCATGCCGTCGTTCCAGTCGCCGCCAAGGATCAGCGGCAGGCCGTGCTTGCCGGTGCGCTCCACAGCAAGGTCGAGCGCCAGGGCGCAATGCTCATAGAGGCTTGCCGTCTGCTCGGAGATTTCCGGCTGATAGAAGGCATCGTGTTCGCCCTCCTCCAGCTTGCGCCCTTCGAGGAACGGCAGCTTTTCATCGAGGATCGAGCGGTCGCCCGTCGTCTCGACATAAAGCGAAGCGCCATAGCCGAGCCAGACAACATCGTCCGAGATCAGCGTGCGGACGCCCGCCCCGGTCGCTGGCAGCCACCAATGCTGCACATCGCCTTCCGGGAACTGGCGCGATGCCGCATTGAGTATCTGCGCGCGGGCAAGCGTCGGATCGATCAGAAGCAGCGACAGCGTGTCCTGCAACTGATCACGGAAGCCGAACGCACCACTTGCCTGATAGAAGGCAGCGCGGGCCCATATACGGCAGGCAATCGCCTGATAGGGCAGCCAGCCGTTGACCAGAAGGTCGAAAGCCGGGTCCGGCGTCTTCACCTGAACGCGGTCGAACAGACCTTCCCACTGCTGTCTGGCAGCAGCAAGCTTGTCACCGAACGACACCTTGCGGGTTTCGGCGATCAGCGCCTTCGCCTGTCTCTGATCGGCGGCATTGCCGAGCAGGAAGACGATCTCGCGTGCTTCACCCGGCCCCACTTCGATATCAAGAGCGAGCGCCGCACATGGATCGCGGCCTGCTTCGACCGTACCCGAAAGCGCCTTGCCAGCCAGCACGACTTCCGGCTTGTCCACCGAACCGGTGGTGCCGATGAACTCGCTGCGGTCGGCAGTGACGGATTGCGGCTTTTCGGTTGCCGCAAAGAAAGCGATCTGCCCGGACTTGTCCGGATGATACGGATTGCCTGCAAAGAGTGCGCCCAATTCCTCGTCCTGCGAAGGTACAATGAAAGGCACGTTCTTGGAGCGGGCATTGCCCAGCACCCATTCCACATAGCCATAGACGCGCAGCTTGCGCTTGGAACGCCCGTTATTGGTGACGGTCAGGCGTGACAGGCGCACCGGCTTGTCCGCATCCACGATGTGGGTGAGGTCGAGTGCCAATTCGCCATGCTGTGCCCCGAAGCTCGAATAGCCGTGGCCATGACGCGCTTCATAGGTCACGGCCTCATCGCGCAGCACACTTGCCGTCGGCGCAAAGGTGCGGCCCGTTTCACGGTCGAGGATATAGATCGCCTCGCCCGGACGGTTCGTGACCGGGTCGTTCGCCCATGGGGTGAGCTGATAATCGCGGCTGTTGCCTGCCCAGGTGAAGGCCGAACCTTCCGCCGAGACATGGAACCCGAAATTCGGATTGGCGATCACATTGATCCACGGATGCGGTGTGTTGGTGCGGTTGTTGACGCGCACCACATAGCTGCCGTCCTCGGCAAAGCCACCATAACCATTCCAGAAACGAAGATCGTCCCCGAACGGCGCAGGACGGTTTACTACAGGCTTGACCACAGGACGGCGTTCTTCCGTCCCGCGTTCGATGGCGACAGGCGCAAGCCCCGCAGCACCCAGCCCCTGAGCGGACATCTGAGCCGAAGCCTGACCGCCAATGGCAGTCTTGGCATCGCGCGCCGCCAGATCGACGGTGATTTCCTCGCTGCGACGAAGCTGCTCGGCCAGCGAGCCGTTCTGCGCATGCATGACGATGCGCGCCGAGGCGAGCAGCGTGTTGTAGCTTTCGTCGCTCATCTGGTCGCGGCGCACCGCGAAGATGTGCGGCTGGCCACCGCCACGGGCGCGGAAACCTTCCACGATCCAGTCGATGGCGCGCTGCGTGTCCTGCGCATAGGAGAAGGCACGCTCGTTGACCGCCACGACATCGACGGTTAGGCCCTTCGAGCGCCAGTATTCCTGCGCGCGCAGCACGCCGCGCAACACGTCGAGATCAGCTTCGTTGTCGATGCGCAGCGCGAAGATCGGATAGTCGCCGGAAATCGACATTGGCCAAAGGTCGGACTGCTTGCCGAGGCCGCTGGCGATGGTTTCCGGTGGCTGGCGCAGGGTCCGCTCCGGATAGAGCAGATAGGCAGCGACCTTCTGATAATCGGCAGCTTCGGCAGGCTTGATGCCGATATGGTAGAGCTGCACCTGCGAGCTGGTCCATGACAGCGAATATTCGCGGGCGAAGGTTTCCGGATGCCGATGCAGCGCCACAGCGTGTTCTACCGCATCGCGGCTGCCGCCTGCGAAGGTCCAGAAAACGAGGCTCACCTTTTTATGCGCCGGAACGCGGACACGTGTACGCACCGAAGCGATCGGGTCGAGCACGCAACCCTGGCTGCCGTTGAACTTGGCACCCTGATCGAAGGCAGCCGCATCGCGCAAGCTGCGGCCACGACCGACAAAGGCACGGCGGTCAGTTTCGACTTCCGTTTCGCGGATCGAGCCGGAAAGATCGGTCACGAAATGCGCGACGTGGATATCCGGATCGGACGGCGCGCGCTTGCGGCGCTTGGCATAGATGGTCGAACCGTTATCGGAGATTTCGGTCTCTACGAACATCTTGGCAAAGGCCGGATGGGCGGCATCGCTGTCGCTGTCGGTCAGCACCAGTTCCGCATAGGAGGTGACCTCGATCATGCGGTCGCGGGCGGACGTGTTGATGATGTCGAGCCTGCGGCCTTCGCCGTCCGATTCCGACGACACGATCACTTCCATGACGGTCTTGATGTCACCGGCGGTCTTGTAGAATTCCGCCTTGTCTTCGGTGAAGACCGTCTTGGTTTCCTCTTCCGGGTTGCGGACCGGTTCGCCGGTTGCCGACCACCAGTATCCGCTTTCCATGTCGCGCAGGAACAGGAACGTGCCCTGAAGGTCTTCCGACGCATCGGCGTGGAAGCGGGTAATGTCCCAATTGTGCCAACGACTGTAGCCCGAGCCGTTTGCCGTCACCATCAGAGCATATTGCCCGTTCGACATCATATGCGTGGTACGCGGCGCCTTGAATGGCTTGTCGACAATCCGCATCGGCGCATCGTCGAAGCCGCCGGAATCCACGCGCATCGGATTTTCCGTCTTGGCGTAGATCATCGGGATTTCGCGTGGCGCCTTTTCCTGCAGGAGCAGTTCGGCAGCCTCGATCACCGGATCGGAGTGGAAACGCTCGCGCATCCGACCTTCAAAGATCACGTTGTTGACCGCGATGATCGCCATGCCATGGTGATGGGCGTAGTAGTTCTTCACCACAGCACAGAGTTCGCCTTCGCGAACACGTGACGGCGTGAAGTCCACCGAATCGTGGAAGCCATAGCGTCCGAGCGCGCCAAGCTTGGCAAGGCGCTTCAGGTTCGCGACAGCGGCAGCAGGCTGATACTGCGCGGCGAGCAGGCTCGCATAGGGCGCAATGACCGCATTGCGCGACAGGCCGCGCTGCAAACCAAGATTGGGCACGCCGAAGTTGGAATACTGGTAGTTCATATGCGCGTCGCGCGCATTGAACGCTGCTTCCGAAATACCCCATGGCAGGCCGCGCGAGGTCGCATAGTCGATCTGGCGCTGCACCACGAGCTTGTTGGTCTGATCGAGAAGCGAACCGAGTGGCTCCGACATGACCAGCGGCGGCATCAGATATTCGAACATCGAGCCGGACCAGGAGAGCAGAGCGCCCTTCCAGCCCACCGGCACCAGAAGACGGCCAAGCTTGAACCAATGTTCGACCGGAACGTCGCCCTTGGCGATGGCGAACAGGCTTGCCAGACGCGCTTCGGACGCCAGAAGATCGTAGCAGCTTTCGTCCAGTTCGTTTTCCTGCACACGGAAACCGATGGAGAGAAGGCGGCGTTCCTTCCGTTCAAGGAAACCGAACTGCATATCGAATGCGAGCTGGCGCGAACGGGTAGCAAGATAGCGCAAACGCTCACGCAGCGCGTCCGTATCGTGCTCGCCGATGGAATCCTCGGTATGCGCCTTGCAGGTATCGACGAGAATGCGCGCCCATTCCACGGCTTCAGCGCTTGCCGGGGTTTCGATTTCGCCATCGAGTTCGTCCATCAGGCGAACGATGTCGGTTGCAAACAGCGACAGGTTGATGGTGCGGAAGGAGGCCGTTTCCGGCTCATCCTTGATGGAAATCACGGCGCGGCGGAAATTGGCAATCCGCTCTTCCAGACGGCGGCGCAGCGGACGCAGAATCCGGCGATCATCCGGGATTCTCGCGATTGTCTCTTCAAGGATGTCGTTGACATCAAGAATACCGTCGAGGTCGCCCTGCATGTAGACGGATGGTGCTTCCGCCCATTCTTCCAGCGCCGACGACAGCGTGACCAGATGCCCGGCAAGGTTGCCGCTATCCACCGCAGAGACATAAAGTGGGCGCATCGGCGTCAGCGTGTTGGTCTCGTACCAGTTGTAGAGATGGCCCTGATACTTCTCCATCTTCTCAAGCGTATCGACAGTGGCTTGAACGCGGTCCAGCGTTTCACCGAAGCCGATCCAGCCGAAATCGCGCGCGGCGACGACGGACAGGAGATAGACGCCGATATTGGTCGGCGACGTGCGCTGCGCGACAATCGGCGCCGGATCTTCCTGGAAGTTGTCCGGCGGCAGATGGTGGTTTTCCTCGTTTGCGAACTCGGCGAAATAACGCCAGGTCCGGCGTGCATAGCGGCGCAGGTCCGACTTGTCGGAAGAAAGCACTTCCAGCGTGTCCTGCGGCTTTGCCGAACGGCTGACCAGCCATGCAATCAGCGGCGAGGCAAACCAGATGACGGCAAACGGCGCCGCGATCATTGCCGCATGACTTTGGGCAGCAAGCGGGATGAAGATCGCCAGACCCGCAATGGCTATGGCCGGCCACATCAGCTGGAAATAAAACAGCAGCGTATCGGGCGAGGTTCTCGCCTGCGCAGCCGTGCGCCATTCCAGAAGATTGCGATGCGAGACGAACAGGCGATAGACGGTACGCACAATCGCATCCGCCATCAGGAACGCCGAATGGGCGATGAAGGTGGTGCGCAGCGCCACATCGGCCGTGCCGAGCGCGATGTCAGTCAGCACCGACTGCGCATGACCTTTCAGCGAATAGTCCATGTTCGATGGAATGAGATTGGTCACAATGCCGAATGTCGGCGCAACGAACATGGAGAGAATGAGGAAGCCCTGCCAGACGGCAGCAGGCCCGATTGGCAGCACGCTCCAGCCGACGACGGCTGCGATCAGCCACAGGATCGGATTGAGCGAGCGGCGCAGGTTGTCGACCATCTTCCAGCGCGTGATGTGGCTGACGCCACGGCTTGTCGAAAACAGCCAGGGTAGAAGCTGCCAGTCGCCACGCGCCCAGCGATGATGACGCGATACGTCGACATTGTAGCCAGTCGGATAATCCTCGACCACTTCGACATCGCTGACCAGAGCCGCGCGAGAATAGCCGCCTTCGAGAAGATCGTGGCTGAGCAGCGTGTTCTCAGGCACGCGGCCCTTCAGCGCTGCCTCGAAGGCATCAATGTCGTAAAGTCCCTTGCCGGTGAAGGTGCCTTCACCGAGCAGGTCCTGATAAGTGTCGGACACGGCGAAGACGTAAGGGTCGATACCGCGATTGACCGAGAAGACGCGCTGCAGGAACGACGCCTCGTCACCGGTGGTGAGCGAGGGCGTGACGCGCGGCTGGAGGATGCCGTAACCGCGCACGACCTTGCCGGTCTTTTCGTCGATGATCGGACGGTTCAGAGGATGGCTGAGCTTGCCGGCCAGATGCGTGACGGATTCCGGCGTCAGACGCGTGTCGGCGTCCAGCGTCATCACATATTTGATTTCCTTCGGCAAACGTTCGTCCGGCGGGAAAAAGCTCGTATCCTGATCACCGCGCAGCAGCAGGTTCAGCTCGTGCAGCTTGCCGCGCTTGCGCTCCCAGCCCATCCAGCAATTCTGCTTCTCGTTGAAGAGGCGACGGCGATGCATGAGGAAAAAGCGTGGCTGGTCGTCGCCGGTATAATGCTCGTTGAGCTTGGCGATTTCCTCGCGCGCATATTCATAGATTTCCATATCCGCAGGGGTGATTTCCTGCTTCGCATCGGTCCAGTCACTGACCAGCGCAAAGTAGATTTCACCACGCGGATTGGTGAGATAATGAACTTCCAGATTGCGAATCTGCTCATCGATGGAATCACGCGAGGTGATGAAGGTCGGCACCGCGACCAGCGTGCGCGCCTCCTCCGGCAAGCCTTCCTTATATTCGAAACCGATGAGCCGCGTCGGCTGGACAAACCACGGCACCAGCGCATTGAACAGCGAATAGGACGCGTCCATTGCCGGGAAGATCGCCAGAAGCGTGAACAGCGTGCGCAGATCAGTCGAAAGACCGGCGCGGATCATGCAGTAATTGACGAGCAGAAGGATCAGGATCGTGAAGATCGCCGTCGGGATGAACAGCCCCCAAAGACCGAGACCACGATAGAAGCGCAGCGCCTTGACGCCGAACGGCGCCTTGTAGCCACAGACCTTTTCCAGCTCCTTGCGCCCTTCGCCGGACAGGTAATAGGCGATTGCGCCCTTGCCCTCGGCTTCCGGATGACCGGCCTTTTCCGCACGATGTCCGTCTTCGGCCAGTTTCAGCGCAGCCCATGTGATGTCGATTTCGCTCATGTCCGAATAGCGGGCGAGCTTTTCGATGGTCACGCGATAGGCATTGCGGGAACGGAAATCCAGAAGTTCGAAATCGCTGTGGTCACGCAGGATCGCATCAACCTCGTTGACGGTTTCGAACCAGGTCTCCCAGTCCACGTCATCGATGGATTTCAGGCTGCGGATGACGTTGCCCATCGTGACGCCGCCGGTGGACTGGCGGGCATGTTCCTCAACGATGGCGTCTTCCGGATTGCTGCCTTCCTGCTCCAGAATCCGTTCCAGCCAGCTGGCAGCAGCCGTGGTGTCGGTCGAGGACGAGCGTAGGCGATAAAGAAGGTGGGTCGCGAAAGTGCTGTCGCGGGCGGCATCGGCATATTGCGCCAGAACCGAATCCAGTTCGGCACCGTCGGTGGCAACCACGATGCGGTCGGCGGCCGTATTGGCGAGATTGCGCATGATGCGCGCGCGATCGACGCGCAGCGCCAGACGGCGTGCATTCTCGATCAGGAAATAGCGCACCGCAGAAGGCAGCGCCCACAACTCACCGATCTTCAGGGGCTCCACGGTCTGGAAACCCTTGACGATGGCCGTCAGCGTCTTCAGTGAGAAATTGCTGTCCGTATGGGCGACATAAAGCCAGGCCAGCGCGAAAATGCGCGGCATGCCTTCATATTTCTCAACCGGCGCCTTGTAGAGCGGCAGCTGACGGATGAAGCGGCGTGGCAGGTCGCGGCGGGCCTGCTGCACGTTCTTGTCGATCTGGTAATGATTGTCGAGCAGCCATTGCGCGGCTGGCGTGATGGTCTCGCCCGCACGCGATGCGGCATCGGAGGCGCGATAGGCATGCAGGATCAGCTTGCCGTTTTCGGAAAGGCGCTGATCGAACGGGAAGGCGATATAGCCCGGCAGCGGAATGTCTTCGCCCCGCGCCACGGCAGCGGCAAGCGCGCCAAGCTCTTCCTCGGTTTTATACAAGGCCCGGATGGGGGAAGGTTGTTCGGGCGGAATCCGGCCCGATGCATCGGGCTCGCTGGATTTGGGTTCCATCGAAGGTTTCTGCATCGGCGATTTATTCTCGGTAGAGGTTGAATTGGAGAGCGAAGAAGACAATTCCGGCATCTGCCTTAACAGCCTTTCCGAAGGAAATGAGTTATCTGCGGCGGGTGGATACTGACATTATTCCGAATTTTCATTTCAGGGAAACGGCAGTATCCGTGATCGGTTCCCTGAATGTCGACCGCATTTGGCCAAAATGCGACGGCGCAATGTGCTGATATTCAAACCGTTTGAATCGCAACGCACAATTCTTTCCGCCCATTAATGTTGCGTTATGGAACACCCCGTTTCCTGCAACCCTAACATATTGAAAATAAAAATAATACTACCGCAGGTAACGTGTCAGAAAATTTCAGCGCGGCCCCACCACGCCCGTCGATAGAGAAAAGCCCGACAGGTCTGCGGGAATCACCGCGCATCTGCCGGGCCTCATATTTCACTTCACCGGAAAGTGACGATCAGGAACCTGTTCCGGAACCGGTTTCACTGGCAGGAAAAAGCTTCCAGTAACGCGGTCGGAAGGCGATGCGACTCTTTTCCGCGGCCGGATGTTCGGCTGGAATTTCGATCTCCACCCGCTCACGTGCGCCGCCTACTTCCAGTTCGACACGCCGCTTGCCGCCCGAGCGACGGCTCGCCACCACCGTGCCTGCGATACAGCCGCCGCAACCGTCCAGCAATTCAACATCGTGCGGACGGAAGAAGAGCTGCGCGTCACCATCCGCCACATCCTGGGCTGTCAGGCCGATATTGCGATCCACCAGCCAGATCTCGCCCTTTTCGACCCGCACCGGAAGCGTGCTGGACTCGCCGATGAAGCCATAGACGCCCGGGGAATTCGGATTGTCATAGACTTCGTCGGGCGTGCCGACCTGCTCGATACGCCCCTGGCTCATCACCACCACGCGGTCGGCGAGCTCCAGCGCCTCGTCCTGATCGTGGGTCACGAAAACGGTCGTATGGCCGGTCTTGTCGTGAATCTCGCGCAGCCAACGGCGCAGTTCCTTGCGCACCAGCGCATCAAGCGCGCCAAACGGTTCATCGAGAAGCAGGACTTTCGGTTCAATCGCCATGGCGCGGGCAAGCGCCACGCGCTGGCGCTGACCACCGGAAAGCTGCGCCGGATAGCGCTTCTCCAGTCCCTGTAGCTGGACGAGATCGAGCAATTCCAGCGCGCGGTTGCGAATATCGTCACTCGACGGACGTGTCGCGCTTGGACGCACCTTCAGACCGAAGCCGATATTGTCCGCCACCGTCATATGACGGAACAACGCATAATGCTGAAAGACGAAGCCGACATTGCGCTCCTGAACGCTCTTCTGCGAGGCGTCTTCGTCGCCGAAGAAGATGGTACCTTCGGTCGGCGTTTCCAGCCCGGCAATCAGGCGCAAAAGCGTGGTCTTGCCCGAACCGGAAGGTCCCAGCAAAGCGATCAACTCGCCGGAACGAATATCCAGCGAGACATTATGCAACGCCGGGAAGCGAGCGAACTCCTTACGCACACCGGCAACACGAACTTCCATTCCCAATCCTTCCGTCTGCCATAGCAGGACTATGCTTTATTTCTGCCGCCGAGCGGCTAATTGCCAGTTTGGGTGTCAGTGCCCGTTTCCACTGCCAGCCAGTTCATCGCCATAGCGCAGTTCCAGCGCCGTCTTGATTGCAAGCGTCAACAACGCCAGGAAAGCCAGCAGCGACGCCACCGCAAATGCACCGACGAAGTTATATTCGTTGTAGAGGATTTCCACATGCAGCGGCATCGTATTGGTGAGACCGCGAATATGTCCAGAGACAACGGAAACAGCGCCGAACTCGCCCATTGCACGGGCATTGCAGAGCAGCACACCGTAAAGCAGCCCCCATTTGATATTGGGCAGCGTCACATAGCGGAACGTCTGCCAGCCATTGGCGCCGAGCGAAATTGCCGCCTCTTCATCGCCGGTTCCCTGTTCCTGCATCAGCGGGATCAGTTCGCGCGCGACAAAGGGAAACGTGACGAACACCGTCGCCAGCACGATGCCCGGAACGGCGAACAATATCTCGATGCCGTGCCGTGACAGCCACGGCCCAAGCAGGCTGTGACTTGAGAAAAGCAGTACGAAAACAAGACCGGAAATGACCGGCGACACGGAAAACGGCAGATCGATCAGCGTCGTCAGCAGCGCCTTGCCCTTGAACTCGAACTTCGCGATTGCCCATGCAGCTGCAATGCCGAAGACCAGATTGAGCGGCACGGCAATGGCCGCCACCATGAGGGTGAGCCTTATCGCAGCCCAGGCATCCGGCTCGACCAGTGCCGCCAGATATTCGCCTGCCCCCTTGCGGAAGGCTTCCACGAAAACCGCTATCACTGGCAGGATGAGGAACAGGGCCAGAAATGCCAGCGCCAGAGCGATCAGCGTGATGCGCGTCGCCGGGCTTTCCGTGACAGCGCTTCGGCTGTTGCGAGGAGCGGCAGAGACAGGTTCATTCGCCATGACCATATTTCCTCCGTGTCCACGACTGGATGAGATTGATGAAAAGCAACATCGCAAAGGAAAGCGCCAGCATCACCGTGGCGAGCGCCGTCGCCCCGGCATAATCATATTCCTCCAGCTTGATCACGATCAGAAGCGGCGCGATTTCCGAGACATAAGGCGTATTGCCCGCAATGAAGATCACCGAGCCATATTCGCCGACGCCGCGTGCAAAGGCGAGCGCGAAGCCGGTCAGGATGGCGGGTTGCAGGCTCGGCAGCAGCACCCGCCAGATGGTCTGGAACCGGGATGCGCCAAGCGTTGCCGCCGCCTCTTCGACCTCGCGGCTGATTTCCTCCATGATCGGCTGGACCGTGCGCACCACGAACGGCAGACCGATGAAGATCAGCGCAATGATAATGCCCGCCCGCGAAAAGGCGATGCGAATGCCGAACGGAGCCAGCAGACTGCCTATCCAGCCATTCGGCGCATAGATCGCGGCCAGCGCAATACCGGCCACTGCCGTCGGCAGCGCAAAGGGAATATCGACGATGGCATCAACGAAGCGGCGCCCCGGAAAACGATAACGCACCAGAACCCAGGCGAGGATGACGCCGAAGACCACATTGACCAGCGCCGCGATGAAGGCGGTGCCGAAGCTCGTTTCAAGCGCTTTCAATGTGCGCTCGTCGGTGACGAGGCGCCAGAAGCCGTAAAACCCGACTTCGGTGGAACGCAGCACCAATGCCGCAAGCGGAATGAGAATGAGAAGGGTCAGATAGGCAACACTGAAGCCGAACGTCAGCCCGAAACCGGGAATGACGCTCGGCTTTCTGAAGTGCGACCCTGCTCTGGCCCGTGCAGGGAGCGAAGACATGCGTTGGTTTGTTCCCTCTTCAGTACTTATTGTTACTGATTGCTCTCGAACTCCGGATTATTTTCCCGGCTTGTAGAGCTGGTCGAACGTTCCTCCATCGCCAAAATGATAGGGCTGTGCCTTGGCCCATCCACCGAAAATCGGATCATCGATCGTCACCAGCGTCAAGTCCGGAAACTTGCGCTGCTTGTCGGCAGGGATGATGTCAGGCTTCGACGGACGGTAGAAATGCTTGGCGGCAAGCGCCTGACCTTCTGGCGAATACAGATATTCGAGATAGGCCTGCGCCAGCTTGGTGGTGCCGTTTTCCTCGGCATTCTTGTCCACCACCGCGACTGGTGGTTCAGCCAGAATGGATTGCGGCGGAACGACGATGTCGAATGCATCCTCGCCAAATTCAGCCACCGAGAGATAGGCTTCGTTTTCCCAGGCAAGCAACACATCGCCGAGCTGACGCTGCACGAAAGTGGTTGTCGAGCCGCGCGCACCGGTATCGAGCACTGGCACATGGCGGAACAGTTCGCCGATGTAATCCTTGATCTTCTGCTCGTCGCCACCGTATTGCTTGTAGGCCCAGGCCCATGCGGCGAGATAGTTCCAGCGGGCACCGCCGGAGGTCTTCGGGTTCGGCGTGATGACCTCGACGCCGTCCTTCACCAGATCGCCCCAGTCCTTGATGCCCTTCGGATTGCCCTTGCGCACAAGGAAGACGATGGTTGACGTATAGGGAGCCGAATTGTTGGGCAGGCGCTTGCGCCAGTCCTTGTCGATCTTGCCTGAAAGTGCGGCAATCGCATCGATATCGCTTTCAAGCGCCAGCGTCACCACATCGGCCTTGATGCCATCGATCACCGAGCGCGCCTGCTTGCCCGACCCGCCATGGGAAGCGCGAATGGTGACGGTTTCGCCGGTTTCTGCCTTCCAGTGGGCGGCAAAAGCGGCGTTGTAATCCTTGTAAAGTTCACGCGTCGGATCGTAGGACACGTTCAGAAGTGTCTGATCGGCAAAGCTTGCCTGAACCGTTCCGGTCAGCGAAGCCGCAGCCACCAATGCTGCCAAAGTGAGCGAGAATCTCGATATCTTCATGACCGCCTCCATGTTTCACTGGCCAAGACAGTATCAGAGCTCTTTGAAGACAGGATGCCACAAGCCGGTCGTTATTTGAAACGACTTCGAAAAATCTACTCATTTTGTTGGAGAATTCGGAGATAATTTTTCCACCGGCATGTCGAAACACGCCGATGATAGTATCATTAACTCATTGAGCCGACACCGGTCCGGCAGCCGGTGAAGTTTGGGTGGGGAGGCTGCTCGTGGCCTGCCCCAGTTGGAGCGGAGGCTGCTTCGGCTCATTCCAGCCCATGAAGTTGTAGAGCGTATAGCGCCAGACTCCGATCTCCTCGTGAAGCGCCAGATCGGTCATGAGGAAATACAGGCCCGGCGAAGACATGTTGGTATGCGATCCGGTCAGATAACCGGCCGCAACCGGCTCAGGCTTCACACCAAAATGTGCCAGATAAAGAAGATCGCGCTTCATCATCGGCGCAGCCTGTAGCAGAACAACTTTCGCCGGTCTGATCTCGCGCAGGATTGCTGCTACGTTCCTGGAGTTCTGCCAGCTGTTGCGGCTTTTCTCGTCAAGCAGGACGGAAGCCGGATCGACACCGGCCTTTTCCAGCTGCGTGGCGATTGATGCGGCTTCGGAAACACCCGTTCCGGCTACATCGGCGCCGCTGGCGATGAACTTGCAGCGAAAACCCTTCTCGACACATTGTCGGTTCATGGCGACCGCCGCCAAAATCGGCCCGTAGGAGAAGGCAAGTGGTTCGACCACCTTCTGACCGTCGCCATCGACTGTCTGGGTTCCCATACCGAAGACGATGAAGGCAGTATTGTCTTCAAGCTGCGTCTGCAATTGCGATGAATAGGCCGATTGCAGGCGGCTCATCAGCGTGTCGGGAAGAATTGCCGAAGCAATTGCACCGTAAAAGATGGCCGCAAGGCCGATCAGAACGATTCCGGTCTTACGCCAATTGAAAAAATGAAGGAGCAATCCGGCAACAACAAAAACCACGATCAGATTGAGCATCATATGGGATCACCGGGCTTCAGTATAAATTTCTAAATCAAGCTCACCCGATATAAGTGCCTGCTATGAGTACGAACAATCCCAATAATTTCAGATACAATCTTTCCAACCTCGGAAGTGAGGCCCGGACTGGGGTTGCGGGGGGCAAGTATTCATCCGGGCCTCCGCCAATCTCGCGATCGGCAGGCTGATAACGGGCGAAACCTGTTTCGGTTGCAGGAAATCGGTCGCAGGCTGATTATTTTTGCTGTCGGGTTGCAACTTTACCGCGCGATATGATCGCTCTTGAACCGGGCCGCCGAAGAGTTATTTTCCCTGTATCGATTGGCTGACCAGAGGATTTTTCACCATGGCATATGGCAAGCGTTCCATTTGCACCCTTTTCGCGGTTATAGCAGGCCCGGCAATGCTCTTCGCGCCTTCTGTTTCGGCGCAGGCTCAGGATGCAAACCCCATCGAGCGGGTCGATTACATCTGCGAACGTGGGGTCGTCGTGCCTGTTACCTATATCCGCAATGGCAGCGCACCCGGCTTTGCGGTTCTCGATGCGGAAGGCAAGATGATCGCGCTGCAATGGCATGACAGTCTCAAGAAATATGTCGCCATCGATGAGCAGGACAGCTACCGCTGGAGCGACAAGGACGGTCAGGCTGTGCTGAGCCATCTCGAAGCCGATCACACCGCCAAGGAAGTGACGCTGCTGTCAGCCTGCCGTTCGGACGACTCGGAAGAATAGACGACCCTGTTATGGGACGAGGTAGTGCTTGTCCCACTGGTTCTGGGGCACTTCATCGCCGATATCGTAGCGAAACGAAACGATATTGATATGTTCCTCATCCGTCTTGCAGACAAAGGACAGCTTGTACCAGTGCTCGCGGCTGCGGAAGGCAGCGCCATCGGCCTCGATCGAATTCTTCGTGGTCACGGGATCGGAGAAGGCATAGGCCAGAACCTTGTCGACCGAAAACTTCTGTTCCCGCGTGATGCGTTCCATTGCTTCCACGTCGCAACGTTGCTCAAGGCGGGTTGCCGGATCGAGCTTCTCGAGCTGGGCCTTTTCGGAAGCATTCATTGCAAAAGACGGAGAAACCGCCGGGCCGAACGAGAGGAGACCAACAACAGCGGACGCAGGCAACACAAGGGATTTGAATTTCATCGGACTTTCGGGAACTCCTCGGTACTCACATTATCGGCGGCGATAATAAGCATGATTTGCGGCAATGTGCGGATCATCACCGGAAAGTTATCGAAGGCCACCCGTAAAAACCGCCATCCCCAAAATTCGTCCGCTCTGTGAACTATCCGTCGCTGTTCGGGTTCAACCCTTCCACATAGGTGCGGTTGCGTCCTTCTTTCTTGGCGGCGTAGAGGATTTTGTCGGCCTTATCGACCGCCTGCCAGAAATCACCCTGCTCCGGCAGACGGACACAGCCTATGCTGCATGTGACGCTGGCTTCCTTTGCGAGGCGCTGGAACCGGTGCCTCTCGATGTTCTGCCGCACGCCTTCCATAAGCTGGAAGACATTATCGGCATGCATGTCGTCGACACAGATCACGAACTCCTCCCCGCCAGTACGCGCAATCAGTGGCCGTTCGCCGATGAGTTTGCGCAGGATTCCAGCGAATTCCTTCAAAACCGCGTCGCCCGCCGCATGGCCATAGGCATCATTCAGCGCCTTGAAGTAATCGATATCGCAAACGGCAACCCAGCCGGGCACGCCCTTTTTCGTCTGTGAAAGCGCATCGTAGCGCATTTCCAGTCCGCGCCGGTTGAGGAGCCCGGTCAAGGGATCGCTGTCACGTTCATGCGACAGTTCGCCGATACGGTCGTAACCGGCAGCGGCCAGCAAGGCGAAGCCGGTGACAACCGCTGCGATAGCGGTAGAAAACACCGTCCATTGCCAGAAAACAGTCGTTGCGAAATCGTCGCCATCGACATCGCCGAGCAGGGAGCGGGCGGTCAGAAGCGTGCGCGGCACGAATTGCAATGCCACCAGAACGAGCATGACCAGCAGCAGCTTGTCCACCAGCGGCCCCTTGAACAGCCGCCGCGCCTGCCATGCGAAAGAAAGGATCAACGTGGCCATGCCCAGATTGAGCACATAGACCCGCGACAGAAGATCGGGCTCAATATAGCAATAATACCAGACACCGCCGACGATGAGGGCAAAGCTCAATATGTAGAAGGCAGATGTAAGCCGCAGCCCGCTTCGCTGCAAAATGCCATAGCCGCCAACCAGCGTGCCTCCGACATAAAATGCGGCGGAAAGCACCGTGTTCAGATTGTCGTCCGAAGGGAAATCACCAAGCTGGACCAGCATTGCGAGGCCGATCAGCAGGAAACAAGCGCCGCAGGACACCAGAAACTGGCGACCGCGATCGGAAAGCCACGCCGAGAAAAAGGCGAACGCGAACAGCAGCAAAACGGCGGGAAGTACAAATTTCATATAAATCGGACGCGCAAATTACAATTTCTGGGAGAAGTCTTATTGCGCCCTCTCAAGAAAATTACAATTGAGTAAATTAAAACCTCCGCGTGAACCAGCCATGCGTGGAGGACAAACCTGCTGCGCCAAACATCGCCATCCGCTATGCTTTCGCTCTTGATTTCGGCGGGCTGTCCGTGTTTGTAACCTGCAAACACTGCTGTGATATCCGCCACGCAGTCCCGTCGCGAAAGGAAGAGACATGAAGCCCGTTTTCCTGCAACTGCAGTGCGCCCCCGGCAAGACCTACGAAGTTGCCGATACGCTCTTTCAGCGCGAAATCGTCTCCGAGCTTTATTCCACCAGCGGCGAATTCGACCTTCTGGCCAAGATCTACATTGCCGAGGATCAGGATATCGGCAAGTTCATCAACGAGAATGTTCTCAACATTCCCAACATCATCCGTTCACTGACGACGCTGACCTTCACCGCCTTCTGACATCGCGGCCTCCAAAACCGGTAAAGGTTTGATTCACCATTAACGAATTATCATGCCGGCGAAGGGAACCTCTGCTTGCGCTCGCGCATTTCTTGCGTGAAGGGCTTACCTCAAAAAGGGAGGCAGCGAGACAAGTGATGAACGATCTTGGACAGCGGCGGGTATTGGTGGTGGAAGACGAGATTTTCGTCGCCCTCGATGTCGCCGCGACTGTCGAGGATGCGAACGGAACCGTTCTCGGTCCGGTCGGCACCGTCCGGCAAGCAATAGATATCATCAATCGCAATGAAGTTGATGCCGCCATTCTCGATGTAAACCTCGCCGATGGCGATGTGGAAGCCGTGCTGGACCGGTTGAAGAGCCGTGATGTCTTCGTGGTCATCCATACCGGCGGTGGCCTTCCAGCGCGCCTTGCGGCACGTTATCCCGGAATACCGGTCTTTCAGAAGCCTGTGCTGCCATCCCGGCTGACGCGCGCTCTGGCTTCCGCCTTTTCGTCGCATAGGGTGCAGCAAGCCTGATGCTGCGGAACCGCCCGGATTTCGCAACGGTTCTGAAGGAAGTCGAGGCTGACGCAGGCCCCGAGGAAAACACCCGCCCGCCGCAATTCGGGTTTGCTTCCGCCGTCTTTTCCGTGGGTTTCGGCGATACGCCAGCAACACCCCGCCAGCCGGACGATCTTGAAAGCCTGTTCGATATTGAGAGCGTGCCGGAGGCTGCACCCGAGTCTGAACAGGAAAGACAGGCGATAGAAGCGCGGATGCAGAAGCAGTCGCCGGATGCAATCCGCCAGGAGCTGGACCTGCATTCCGGCCTGAAACGCTCCGAACTGCAACGGCGGCGGCGCAGCTTTGCCGCCAGCAATCATCCAGACCGCCTGCCGGAAGAGTTTCGCCTTGCCGCGGAACAGCGGATGAAAACGGCGAATGCCCTGCTGGATGCCGCCATGGCTGACGCACCATCTTAAAGCTGAGCAACTTCCTTACGTTTTCAGTGCAATATCTTTTGCATTATAACAATAACGTGCTAGATTGCCGTGTCTGTGCCTGCGAAAGCTGTCGCACGCCGGAACCCTTTCCGTTGTCCGCAAGTCTGCGAATGGTTCAGCCCCGACAGTATGGGGCAATTTGCGCTTTGCTCAGCGGGAACGGTTCTGTCATATCGACGTTACACATTGGAATAGTTCCTAAAAGGTTTGAAAATGCCTCCTTATCGTTCGCGTACAACCACCCACGGTCGCAACATGGCCGGCGCGCGCGGCCTATGGCGCGCCACCGGAATGAAGGATGAGGATTTCGGCAAGCCGATTATTGCCGTGGTGAACTCGTTCACCCAGTTCGTGCCCGGCCACGTGCACCTGAAGGACCTCGGCCAGCTCGTTGCGCGCGAAATTGAAAGCGCTGGCGGCGTGGCAAAAGAATTCAACACCATTGCGGTCGATGACGGCATCGCCATGGGTCACGACGGTATGCTCTATTCGCTGCCGTCGCGTGAACTCATCGCCGACTCGGTCGAATATATGGTCAATGCCCATTGCGCCGATGCGATGGTCTGCATTTCCAATTGCGACAAGATCACTCCCGGTATGCTGATGGCCGCTCTGCGCCTCAATATCCCGGTCGTGTTCGTTTCCGGCGGTCCGATGGAAGCAGGCAAGGTCGTCTGGGACGATCAGGTCAAGAAGCTCGACCTCGTCGATGCGATGGTTGCAGCTGCCGACGACAGCTACACCGACGATCAGGTCAAGGCGATTGAGCGTTCAGCATGCCCGACCTGCGGTTCGTGCTCGGGCATGTTCACCGCAAACTCGATGAACTGCCTCACCGAAGCGCTCGGCCTGTCGCTGCCGGGCAATGGCTCCACGCTCGCAACCCATGCCGACCGCAAGCGCCTCTTCGTGGAAGCCGGTCATCTGGTTGTCGATCTTGCTCGCCGCTATTACGAGCAGAACGACGAAAGCGTATTGCCGCGCTCGATTGCGAGCTTCCCGGCTTTTGAAAACGCCATGACGCTCGACATCGCCATGGGCGGCTCAACCAATACGGTTCTGCATCTGCTCGCTGCCGCTCAGGAAGCCGAGATCGACTTCACCATGGCCGACATCGACCGCCTGTCGCGCCGCGTGCCGGTGCTCTGCAAGGTCGCGCCTGCCAACAATACGGTTCACATGGAAGATGTGCACCGCGCAGGCGGCATCATGGGCATTCTCGGCCAGCTCGACAAGGCAGGCCTGATTAATACCGATCTGCCGACCGTGCACAGCGAAACGGTTGCCAAGGCGCTCGATCATTGGGACGTGACCCGCACCAACAGCGACATGGTGCACAAGTTCTATTCGGCTGCGCCCGGCGGCGTGCCGACACAGGTTGCCTTCAGCCAGGAACGCCGTTTCGACAGCGTCGACACCGACCGTGAAAAGGGCGTCATCCGCTCGAAGGAACATGCATTCAGTCAGGATGGCGGTCTGGCCGTGCTTTACGGCAATCTGGCCGAAGACGGCTGCATCGTGAAGACGGCAGGCGTGGACGATTCCATCCTGAAATTCTCCGGTCCGGCCCGCATCTTCGAAAGCCAGGATACCGCAGTACTCGGCATTCTGAACGGCAAGATCAAGGCTGGCGACATTGTGCTGATCCGCTATGAAGGCCCGCGCGGCGGCCCCGGCATGCAGGAAATGCTCTATCCAACCAGCTATCTGAAGTCGAAGGGTCTGGGTAAGGCTTGCGCGCTGATCACCGACGGACGTTTCTCGGGCGGCTCTTCGGGCCTCTCGATCGGCCACGTATCGCCGGAAGCAGCCGAAGGCGGCACGATCGGTCTGGTGCGCGAAGGCGATATCATCGATATCGACATTCCGAACCGTAAGATTCACCTCGCCGTTGATGATGCGACGCTGGCCGAACGCCGCGCCGAACAGGATTCGACCGGCTGGAAGCCGGTGGAAGAGCGCAAGCGCAAGGTTTCCACCGCGCTGAAGGCTTATGCCTCCATGGCAACCAGTGCCGCCAAAGGCGCGGTGCGGAAACTGCCGGATTGATTAAAAATGTCGGGCAGCAATAAGACAGCCAAGGTCGCCTCCTCATTGCGCGCTTGTACTTGATAAGCCTCGTGATGTTCCCTAACTTCTCAACGAAAGAGGCGGGGGAATCATGAATATTCATCAGTCTGAAATGATCGATGTGATGTATGGCATCATTACATCGATTTCTCGTTATTCGATAAACATGCCGCCACGCATCAGACTCGAAAACTTCGACGATATGCAACAATTGGCGATGCATGTTGAAGGCCTAAGATACACTCTTTCGCAGATGCGCCGTTCGATCCGTTTGGAACGGCTCGAACGAGTAGACCTACTCATGGTTAAAATTGCTGATAATGCAACGAAACTTTCTCAGAGTGATGAGTTTATAAAATATCTTGCTCATCGGACTTTTAAATACCGCTCCCCCACATCTCATAGTCAGCCTGAACTTCCTTTTATAGATAGCAACCTCAATGAAGGAGCCGCCACCACAGGTGAGGCGATAGAATACTTCATAAAAATAGCACATGAATTCAATGGAAAGGCGGGCGACGATACAAGTATTAATGATACCGCAAAACTTCGCCGTATTATTCCTGCGCAGAAAATTGCCCCTGTTCAATTTGAAATAAAAAGTGGGCGGCTACAGATCGCGCATCGCCCCGCGACTGCACCAATCCCAAATTCAGACTATGCTCAATCTGCTAGAACATCACTTATCGAAAGTGGTGAACGATTGCTAAATCAACTACGCCAATCAAATTGTGATCCCAGATTATTAGACACAGTAATTACTTTACAAGAAAAACTTATTAGCTGCGAAGATATCATTCAACTCGGCCTAATGAATATGGGAGTTGACCTCGCAGAAAAGCAATTTTCAGAGGAATTGCCTCCGATCATCACAGCTATGCTGCAATCTCAAACCTCAGGCGTTGGATTGTATGTCTCCCAGTTTCCTGATTGGCAAAATTTTACTGAAGCTGCTATATTAGTCGAGCTTCACCAAAATGAAATTATCAAGATTTCAGAAGCAGCTACCAGTATAGTGGAGGAGCTTGAGCAGTCTCCTGACATTGTTGATCACGAAGTTCCAAAGACAATTCGCGCTCTGCAGCTCCTTATTGCCGACCCCAAAAGGGCAACTAAAAAAGCTGCGTTTGCAGTTATCCGAACTATAGAGAATTTAGTAGCAAAAATCTTTAGTCACGGTGTGAATTTCATTGATGAGACAACTACAAAGACCTCAAAAAAAGCCTCCAGTATTTTATCTCATGCTATGGTTTATGCTTTGCTATGCTTGGCGCTAAATGGAGCCACTGGGATGACGGTTGCCGTTCCCAAACTCGCAGACACTGCTTGGATGGGAAATGCCGCTCAGATAATAAAGAAGCAAATAGATGCACTCTCTAAGGAATTAGTCGAATAATTAATAACGCGAAATATTTCGCTCTATGACCGGCATCAGATCGTTCTTCACTGACCCCGGCGTAAACGGCCCGACATGCTTGTAGACGATCTTGCCTGTCTCATCGACGAGGAAGGTTTCCGGCACGCCGTAGACGCCCCATTCGATGGCTGAACGCCCGGCGCGGTCGGCACCGACTGCTGCAAAGGGATTACCGAGATCGCCGAGAAAACGGCGCGCATTTTCCGGCTGGTCCTTGTAATTGAGGCCAACCACGCGAATGCGCTCATCCTTGGCGATTTCCATCAAGAGCGGGTGCTCCTGACGGCAGGGAACGCACCACGATCCCCAGACATTCACCAGTGTCAGCTTGCCCTTAAACTCTTCGCTGTTGAGGCCGGGAACAGGCACGCCATCGCGCACCAGCCCCTCAACGGGCGGCAGGTTCGTCTGCGGTGCCTGCTTGCCGATCAAAGCGGAAGGGATCGTCGTATTGTCCTTGCCCGACAGAAGCTGGACCGCAAACACCGCCGCCAGTCCGACGAAAATCGCCAGCGGCAGCAGGGCAACCCATGTGGAGCGCTTTTTCGGCGCGGCTGGCTTCTCGGTCGTTTCCGTCATTGTGCTTTACCGGGGGCTTTTGCAGAACGGCGGCGCACACCCTGCACTTCCAGCCGCTTCAGTTCGTTTTTCTGGATACGCTGATCGATCAATATCCAGCCGATGGTGACGACGAGTGCCGCGACCGTGATGCCATATGAGGCGAGAACATAGCCAAGATGGTTCATACTGCACCCTCCTGCGCTTTGCGATTGCGGTCGGCATTCCGTGCGGCAAGCTTCTTCATCGACGCGACGCGGCGACGCCAGATTTCATTGCGCATAGCCATCATGTGCAGGGTGAAAAACAGAAGCGAGAAGCCGATAGCCATCACGAAAAGCGGGCGCAGCATGGATGCGTCGATGGTGGGGCCATCCATGCGGAACACCGAAGCCGGCTGGTGCAGCGTGTTCCACCAGTCGACCGAAAATTTGATGATCGGAATATTGATGAAGCCGACCAGTGTAAGCACAGCCACAGGTTTGGCGCTTTTTGCCGGATCGTCCATGGCGCGCGACAGCGCGATAATGCCAAGATACATCAGGAACAGCACGAACACGGAAGTCAGCCGCGCATCCCACACCCACCATGTGCCCCACATCGGCTTGCCCCAGAGCGAACCAGTGGCAAGCGCAAGCGCGGTGAAGACGGCACCGAGCGGAGCGGCTGCGCGGATCGAGACATCGGCCAGCGGATGCCGCCAGACCAGCGTGCCCAGCGCCGAAACAGCCATGATCGAATAGCACATCATGGAAAGCCATGCGAAAGGCACATGGATATACATGATGCGAACCGTCATGCCCTGCTGGTAGTCTTCCGGCGACAGGAAAAAGACCATATAGAGGCCAGCCGCCAGAAACAGCACCGAAAGCACGGCCAGCCATGGCAACACCTTGCCTGAAAAGGCAAGGAAGCGCGTGGGATTGGCCAGATCGAGCCAGCTCGTGGTTTTAACGGCGTCTTTGGTCATGTCTTTTTCCATGGCCTATACTTACCTTCCACCCCCGTGCCGTTCAATTGACCGTAATCAACTGCGTCAATCCGCCGAACTTGATCGATTCTGATCGTAGCGGGATCAGAAAACAGTCCAGTGGACTGTTTTCCCCGCGAAGGCGGTTCCCACTTTTCGGGATCATGTTCAATCCGCCGAACTTTTCAGTGCCGCGCTCGCGGCCAGAGGCCCGAGGACGGCAAAGAACAGGGTGAGTGCTGCAAGAATAAGGAATGGCGCCAGAAAGGGCGCGTTGTCTACTGTCGCTCCATGCGAAGCTGATACACCGAAAATGAGCACCGGAATGGTGAGCGGCAGAACGATCACCGACACCAGCAACCCGCCACGCGGCAGCGCCACGGCAAGGGCTGCACCCACAGCGCCAATGAAGGCGATGGCGGGCGTTCCCACCAGAAGCGTCAGCGATGTTGCGCCGATTGCCGAGGCATCCATATTCATGAACAGACCGAGCATCGGCGATGCGATCACCAGCGGCAGCACGCTTGCCACCCAATGGGCCACGCATTTCACAAAAACCGTGAAAGCCAGCATGTGACTGTCCGCGCCGATCAGCAGCAGGTCGAGCGAACCGTCCTCCCGGTCGGCCTGAAACAGCCGGTCGAGCCCCAGCAGCGTTGCCAGCAACGCGCCGATCCACAGCATGGCAGGACCGATGCGTGCGAGAAGATTGAGGTCAGGCCCGACGCCGAAGGGCATCACCGAAATCACGGCCAGAAAGAATAGGATTCCGATCAGCGCGCCACCACCGGCGCGGAAACTGAGGCGCAAATCTCTCAGGAAAAGCGCCAGCATCAGGCAGCCTCGACTGAACAGGCGGCCATGTCGAGTGCGCTGACACCTTCAAGGCCAAGAGGAATATGCGTTGCAGCGACGATCATGCCGCCGTCCCGCATATGTCCGCGCATCAGCTCGGCGAAGCGGGCTTCGGACGCCTTATCGAGACCGGCGGTCGGTTCATCGACGATCCAGAGCGGACGATGGCTGACCAGAAGCCTGGCGATGGAAACACGGCGCTTCTGCCCCGTCGACAGATAGCCGAAAGGCAGATGCTCCACGCCGGGCAGATCGACGGCTTCCAGCGCCTCATCGATCTCCGTTTGCGCAGCACCATTGAACTTCTGCCAGAAGGACAGGTTTTCACGCACGCTGAGCGCCGGTTTCATCGCGTTCTGATGGCCGAGATAATGGCAGGCGGCGCGCACCGGAAGAACTGTGCCATCCTCGCGAAGTTCCACCTTTCCTGCTTCTGGCGGAAGCAGGCCGCAGATGATTCGCAGCAGCGTGGACTTGCCCGAGCCATTCGGGCCGGTCACCACCAGCGCCTCGCCTTCACTGAGAGCAAAAGACAGGCCAGCGAAAATCGTTTCCCCGCCTCTCTCGCCCGCCAGATTTTCGGCTTCAAGCCGCATTTTATACCCTCTAAGCCCCGATGGATAATTGCCAGACCAATAGAACCGGCCCCTCGGAAAATCTATGGAAAGGCATCGCAACATTTCGCCGCAAGGGGCCGAATTCACGATATTCTGTCTGGAATCGTTTTAGAAAACTCTCTATATGAGGGCTACCACGCCAGCGGTCGGCGTGGAAACCATTTTTGGCCGATCTCAACCTGTTGCCCTCAAGGACACAGGCATCGGGACGGACAGCGGAAATGACTGCACCCGCACCTTGGCGCGTCCTTGAAACGCAGCAGAGGCGTTCGTCCTGGTTTTCCGGCCAGTAGCATGAAGGACGAACGCAGTGTCGCACATCGACAGCTTTAAATGCCGCAAAACCCTTACCGTAGGTGGTAAGGATTATGTTTATTACAGCCTGACCGAAGCCGAAAAGAACGGTCTCGAAGGCGTTTCCAAGCTTCCATTCTCCATGAAGGTTCTGCTCGAGAACCTGCTCCGCTTCGAGGACGACCGCTCCGTCAAGAAGTCGGACATCGAAGCTGTTGCCAAGTGGCTGAACGACCGCGGTTCCGCAGGCGCAGAAATCGCCTACCGCCCGGCCCGCGTGCTGATGCAGGACTTCACCGGCGTTCCTGCCGTCGTTGACCTTGCGGCCATGCGCGACGGCCTCAAGGCTCTTGGCGGCGATCCGGAAAAGATCAACCCGCTCGTTCCCGTCGATCTCGTCATCGACCACTCGGTCATCGTCGACGAATTCGGCAATCCAAGCGCATTCAAGGCCAATGTGGACCTCGAATATCAGCGCAACGGCGAACGCTACCGCTTCCTGAAGTGGGGCCAGCAGGCATTCAAGAACTTCCGCGTCGTTCCTCCGGGCACCGGCATCTGCCATCAGGTGAACCTCGAATATCTGGCCCAGGCTGTCTGGACCAAGGAAGAAGACGGCGAAACCGTTGCCTATCCCGACACCTGCGTCGGCACCGACAGCCACACCACCATGGTCAACGGCCTTGGCGTTCTGGGTTGGGGCGTCGGCGGCATCGAAGCTGAAGCGGCCATGCTCGGCCAGCCGGTTTCCATGCTTCTGCCGGAAGTCGTCGGCTTCCGCCTGACCGGCAAGATCAAGGAAGGCGTGACCGCGACCGACCTCGTTCTCACCGTCACGCAGATGCTGCGCAAGAAGGGCGTTGTCGGCAAGTTCGTCGAGTTCTTCGGCGAAGGCCTCGAAAACATGACGCTGGCCGACCGCGCAACCATCGCCAATATGGGTCCGGAATATGGCGCGACCTGTGGTTTCTTCCCGGTTGACCGCGAAACGCTCAACTACATGAACACCACCGGCCGCGACGAGCATCGCATCGAACTCGTCGAAGCTTATTGCCGTGCACAGGGCATGTGGCGCGACAAGGGTGCAGCCGATCCGGTCTTCACCGACATTCTCGAACTTGACATGAGCGACGTGGTTCCGTCGATGGCCGGCCCGAAGCGTCCGGAAGGCCGCATCGCGCTGGAAAACATCGCTTCCGGTTTCGCCACCTCGCTCGAAAACGAGTACAAGAAGACCACCGGCCAGACCGCGCGTTATGCCGTTGAAGGCGAAGACTATGATCTCGGCCATGGCGATGTGGCGATTGCCGCCATCACGTCGTGCACCAACACCTCGAACCCGAGCGTGCTGATCGCCGCCGGCCTTCTGGCCCGCAACGCCGTTGCCAAGGGCCTCAAGACCAAGCCTTGGGTCAAGACTTCTCTGGCTCCCGGCTCTCAGGTCGTTGCCGCCTATCTCGAATCCGCTGGCCTCCAGAAGGATCTCGATGCGCTCGGCTTCAACCTCGTCGGCTTCGGCTGCACGACCTGCATCGGCAATTCCGGTCCGCTGCCTGCTCCGATCTCCAAGACGATCAACGAAAAGGGCCTGATCGCGGCTGCCGTTCTTTCCGGCAACCGTAACTTCGAAGGCCGCGTTTCGCCGGACGTTCAGGCAAACTACCTTGCTTCGCCGCCGCTCGTCGTCGCCCACGCTCTTGCCGGTACAGTCACCAAGGACCTGACCAAGGAGCCGCTCGGCGAAGATCAGAACGGAAATCCGGTGTTCCTCCGCGACATCTGGCCTTCCTCTCAGGAAATCCAGGAGTTCATCGCCAAGAACGTGACCCGCAAGATCTTCTCGGAAAAGTATGCGGACGTCTTCAAGGGCGACGAAAACTGGCAGGCCGTTCAGGTGCCCGCAGGCCAGACCTATGCATGGGACGACAACTCGACCTATGTGCAGAACCCGCCTTACTTCGTTGGCATGGGCAAATCGGCCGGTACGATCGGCGACGTCAAGGGTGCCCGCATTCTGGGTCTCTTCGGCGACAAGATCACGACCGACCACATTTCGCCTGCCGGTTCGATCAAGGCACAGTCGCCAGCTGGCAAGTATCTCATCGACCATGGCGTCGGCATTGCCGACTTCAACCAGTACGGCACGCGTCGCGGCAACCATGAAGTGATGATGCGCGGCACCTTCGCAAACATCCGCATTCGCAACCACATGCTGGGCGAAAACGGACGAGAAGGTGGCTACACCATCCACTACCCGTCGAAGGAAGAAACCTCGATCTATGATGCTGCCATGCAGTACAAGGCCGAGGGCGTTCCGCTCGTCGTCTTCGCAGGCGTCGAATATGGCAACGGTTCTTCGCGTGACTGGGCTGCCAAGGGCACCAACCTGCTCGGCGTCAAGGCCGTGATCGCGCAGTCCTTCGAGCGTATCCACCGCTCCAACCTCGTCGGCATGGGCATTGTGCCTTTCGTCTTTGAGGAAGGCACCAGCTGGCAGACACTGGGCCTCAAGGGCGACGAAATGGTCACCATCGAAGGTCTTGCAGATGTACGTCCGCGCCAGAAGGTCGACGCTTCGATCACTTTTGCCGATGGCACGGTGAAGAAGGTTCCGCTCATCTGCCGCATCGATACGCTGGACGAGCTCGACTACATGAAGAACGGCGGCATTTTGCAGACCGTTCTGCGCGATCTCGCTGCTTAATCAGCACGCGCTTGAAATTCAGAAGCCGCCGGAGAAATCCGGCGGCTTTTTTATTTTAGATTAGACATGGAGCCTATCGGCCTGATCGGATCATTTCTCTGATTTTTACCGCTTTTTCAAAGTGATCGAGGGTATGGGTCTTGATCCACCACTCGGCAGCTTCCATGAGCAATTCAGGCTCCGTGTTCTTGTTGGCAAAGAACGCATAGAACGAGATACCGACCGTATCGCCCTTTTTCGCTATCTTCTCATCGCAAATGGCGATGGCTTTTTCTCTCAAGCTCGATCTCATGTTCAGCCAGTCTCGTTCTCGCACAATCTGTTGTGGGCTATTTTGGTGATATTCGCCCTTAAGGGTGAGATATGGGAATCGTAACGCCTGCGAATCTCACCGCAACGTGAATTCCTATTGATTGCAGGACTTCTTACATAATAGATGTCAGCGACAATTATTGCAGGATGAAACGAAGTGATACTCCACGCCCCCTTCTATGGGACAGGTTCATGGCTTACCGGCGAGCATTTGCCCGGCTGGCGTAGCATCTGTGCCGTTCTGGGGCTGGCATTCACCGGCTGCATCTCCATGCAGGGGCCGGCCAAGGCACAAGACAGTGGCAAGAAGACCGCCGTTCTGGAGCTCTACACCAGCCAGGGCTGCAAGTCCTGCCCCAAGGCTGACCAGAATTTCGCGAAATATGCCGACGATCCCAATGTTCTGGCGCTGTCGTTCCATGTCAATTACTGGGATTATATGGGATGGCGCGACACGCTTGCCACCCAGGAAAACACCGACCGGCAGAACGCCTATCGCAACTCCTTCAATGCGCGCATGATCTATACGCCGCAAGCCATCATCAATGGTACGACGGAAGTGAACGGTCGCGACAGTGAAGCCGTTCAGGCGCAGATTGCGGCCAACAAGCTGGATGTGCCGGTTTCGATCACACAGCTTGATGATGGGCGCCTGTCCATCGATATCGGTGCAGGCAAGAAGCCGGAAGCGCCGGTGCATGTCGTGCTGTTCTATTTCCGCGATTCCGTGACCATTCCGATCACCGAAGGTGAAAATGCCGGTGAGGCTGTCACCTATCGCAACACTGTCCGCGATACTAATACGATCGGCATGTGGGACGGCAAGCCGCTGAAGATCGAAATCCCGGCGTCGGAACTGAAACGCAAGGATGTTTCAGGCTGTGCGGTGGTGCTGCAGGAAACGCGCGATGACAATTCGCTCGGCCCTATCCATGGCGCGGCCATGTTCAAGCAGAAGAAGCCGATCGGCCTTTGAGCTTTCTGCGATCCTCATCGCTCTTGCGCGATTTACAGCAAGAAATGCGTTTCGATCAGATCGAACAGATTCTCATTTTGGGCTGATGTAGCGTCGGGCATCTGGGTGCGTGTTGCAACTTGGTTCAGCGGGGCTGGAAAAGGTTGGTTCGGCTCGGGCAGTCCTTTGGGCGGGGGGCTTGGGGTCGGACATACCCGAACCGAACCGTCTCAGGCAACGTGTAGATGCTGAAGCCATAATCAGGCTGGAATGCGAAGCTGACAAGGCGAAAATGTGGCCGACAATCACCATTCCAAACAGGCATTCTCTTTTCGTGAATAACTAATATAGAGCCCATAATCCCTATTTATTGGGGCTTTCCCCGCCAGATAATTGGCGATGAAAACCGGCCTGCAAAAGCCTCCCCTTGAAATTGCTTCACAAAAGCATCACCCTGTTGTCATGCGCCGGTTCGGTTCGCTTCGTCGCCATTGCCGAATATCCAAACCGGTTGCGCGCAGTTTGTTCTTGATCCCGCCCGGTCTTCGGTCCGGCTCTGCAAAAGGCTGAAAGGAACGACATGAATACGTCAAGCGTGGCGAATGAGGATTTGTCATCCCCTTCTCCCTCGTCTGCTTCGCCAAAGGTCGTTCCTATCGACCGTGTGCGACCGGCTCCCATCAGTTTCAACCGGCATGAACTTGCCAAAATCCTGAACATTTATGGCCGCATGGTTGCCTCCGGCACGTGGCGTGATTACGCCATTGATCATCTGGCTGACCGTGCGGTGTTTTCCATCTTTCGCCGCGCAAGCGAAGTACCGCTCTTCCGCATCGAGAAGAATCCGAAGCTGGCGCAGAAACAGGGCGCTTATTCGGTCATCGCTGCAAGCGGGCTTATCATGAAGCGCGGCCATGAGCTGGAACGCGTGCTGCGCGTGTTCGACAAGAGCCTCAAGCTCGTCGAAAGCTGATTTCGGCAGCGACTACAGGATCATGAAAGTGGCGGCGTTCCCGGCTCGATTGAACGCCCGCCGTTGAGCGGTAGCTGCATCAACACCGTATCCAGCCAGCGTCCATGCTTGAAGCCGGAGCCCTCGATACGTCCGCAATGGGTGAAGCCAAGGCTCTCATGCAGCTTGACCGAACCGATATTGTGTTCGCCATCGCCGATGACCGCCAGCAATTGCCGGAACCCCAATGCAGCAATACGGTCGATGAGTTCCCGCAGCAAAAGCTTGCCGATACCCTTTCCCTTCGCATCCGGGGCGATATAGATCGAATCCTCCGCAAGCCAGCGGTAGGCTGGTCTGACGCGGAAATAACTCGCATAGGCATAGCCCAGAACCCGGCCATCCTCCTCCGCGACGAGGATCGGAAAGCCCTGCTCCACGAATGCCTCAAAACGCTTCACCATTTCGTCCATTGTCGGCGGCTCGATCTCATAGGAGCCCGCGCCGGTCAGTACGGCTTCCGTATAGATGGTGGTAATCGTTTCAATATCGGCAGGCTGGAAATCACGAATGACGGGCATGGGAGGAACCGGAGTAAAGTGTTTTGATAAGGCTTCTACCATGCATCAGTAATCATATGGACAAAAGCAAAAAGGGCAGCGTTTCCGCTGCCCTTTTGTTCAATCACTCTTCAGTCGACTATTCGCGGTTGCCCATGAACTGCAGCAGGAAGGTGAACATGTTGATGAAGTCGAGATAGAGACGCAGCGCGCCCATTACGACCTTGCGGCCATGCGCATCCGAAGAATCGCCTTCGTAGTACATTTCCTTGATCGACTGCGTGTCGTAGGCGGTGAGGCCTGCGAAGATCAGAACGCCGATCACCGAGATCGCGAACTGCAGCGCGGTGGAGCCGAGGAAGATGTTGACGACCGATGCCAGGATCAGGCCGAACAGGCCCATGATCAGGAACGAGCCCATGGCGGACAGGTCGCGCTTGGTCGTGTAACCGTAGAGCGACAGCGCGCCAAAGGAAGCAGCCGTCACGAAGAAGGTGCGAACGATGCTCTGGCCGGTGAAGACCAGGAAGATCGACGACAGCGACAGACCGACGAGAGCTGCATAGCCCCAGAAGACGGCGTTAGCGGTCGAGACCGAAAGACGTTCGATGCGGAAGCTCAGGAAAAACACTGCCGCAAGCGGCGCAAGCATCACGACCCAGCGAAGCGGAGACGTGTAGAGCGCCACACCGAGACCGGTGAGCATCTTGCCGTTGGCGAGCTGGGCGACGGCTGCGGACGGGTCCGTGGTCGTTGCGAGTGCTGCAACGGCAAATGCGGCAAGGCCGGTAACGGCCAAGCCGATAGCCATCATGTTATAGACGCCAAGCATATAGCTGCGCAGGCCCTGATCGATGCCTGCATCAGCGCGAGCGCCGCCTACCGGCCTCTGCTGCGCCTGAATATTGCGAAAGTCAGCCATGACTTAAATCCTCTTGCCATGTCCCGTCCGGTGTCGGGGGCGCTCAAAAGGTCGAGCCGCCGCCAGGCGCCGCTGGCGGGACCCCAGCATGCCTGCCTGACATTATGGGGATTTCGGCCTTCGCGTACAAGTACCACCTGTAAAAAAACGTGATGCAGCAGCCTGGAAGTGTAAACGCTTTCTCCATACGATCCAATGACTTACGTTTTTCTGCCCGTGACGATTACAAATCGTTCATATCGTCCTGAGTACCTGGGCAGGCTTTTGGCCGAGAACGCGCCATGTCCCGGCCAAGCCGAAACCGACAGTCAGCACCAGCGCGATGGCAACGGTCATCAGCGCGACATCAGGCAGGAAGCTCGCTTTCAGCTTCATGATTTCCACCACGACATACCAGCCAGCCACGCTGCCGGCGACAAGCGCAAAGAGCGCCGTTGCAAGTCCGAGCAGCATATATTCAAGCACATAGGCCGTGATCAGCGTGCCGCGCGTGGCGCCCAGCGTCTTCAGCACCACGGCATCGTGGACACGGGCGCGGTTGCCCGCAGCCAGCGCTCCGCCCAGCACCAGAACGGATGCAGCCAGCGCGATGGAAGCCGCAGCGCGAATGGCGGTTGCAAGCTGGCTGATCAGATCATTGGCGACATTGAGCGCATCGGTCACGCTGACCGTCGTAACGGCGGGCCATGTCTTGGTGACCTGCCGCAGCACATCAGGCGCAAGGTTCTTCTGGCTATCGGGAATGGTGAGCGTCGCCAGCCAAGTCGCAGGCGCACCGGCAAAGGTATTGGGCGAAAACACCATGACGAAGTTCATCGCAAGCGTTTCCCACTGAACCTGACGGAAGCTTGCGATCTTCGCGGTAATGTTGCGGCCCAGCACATTGACCGTCACCGTGTCGCCGAGCTTCAGGCCCAGTTCCTTGCCCTCGCGCTCCGCGAAGGACACCAGTGGTTCGCCACTATAGTCGTTCGGCCACCATTCGCCTTCCGTCAGTGTCGAGTTTTCGGGGACCGTATCGGAAAAGGTGATGCCACGGTCGCCGCGCAGCACCCAGGCTGCTTCCGGCGGGATGGTCATGTCGCGCACATTGGTGCCGTTGAAGGCAACGATACGCCCGCGCAGCATCGGACCGGAGGTCAGCTTGCCATCGGGCACGATGCCGCTGACCAGCTTGGTGAAATCGCCGATATCGCGGTTCTGGATATCCACGAAGAAAAAGTCAGGCGCCTGCGCCGGAATGTTTTCCGTTACCTGGCGGCGCAGATTGCCATCGATCAGCGCGATTGCCACCATCAGCGTCAGGCCAAGGCCCAGTGAAAGCACCACAGAGGGCGTGAGCGCGCCGGGTCGATGGATGTTGCCCACCGCAAGCCGAAGCGCTGTCGAACGCACGCGTGGAACCCGGCGGGCAAGCCAGCGGATGCCGTCGGCGACAAGCCGCAGCACGCCGAAGGCAGCGATTGCCGAGACGATGAAGATTGCAGCGATGCGCCGGTCATAAGCAACGTAGAGCGCCAGACCGGCGAGTGCAGCAATCAGCAGAACCGCAAGGGTGAGATAGAGGAACGGTGGCAGGCCGCGCTGTTCAAAACCTTGTTCGCGGAAAAGCGCCGTCGCCGGAATATCGCGGGCGCGGCCCAGCGGAATAATCGCGAAGGCAAGCGTGGTGATAAGGCCGAAGACGGCAGCGAGCGCCAGAGCATCGGGAAAGAAACCGCCGCCACCGGCGACCGGCAGATAATTGGCAAGCGCCATCGCGGCAGCAAACGGGATAATCGCCGCCAGTATCAGCCCGAGAACAATGCCTATGAAGCCGATCACCATAATCTGCACGAGATAAACCAACACCGCGAAGCGCGCTGGCGCGCCGAGCGACTTGAAGGTGGCGATCACGCCGCGCTTGCCGTCAAGATAGGCGCGCACCGCATTGGCGACGCCGACACCGCCGACGATCAGGGCTGTCAGGCCCACCAGTGTCAGGAATTGCGAGAAGCGCTCGATATTGGCGCTCAGCGCCGGAGCGGCATTGGTGCGGGAACGGATGTTCCAGCCTGCATCGGGGAAATCGGCAGCGGCCTGCCGCCTGACTTCGGCAATTGCTGCATCCGGCGCGCCATCTGTGAGGGCAACCTTGTAGATATGATCGACAAGGCTACCGGGCTGGATCAAACCCGAAGCCCGCAAGCCATCCAGCGAAACCAGAAAGCGCGGCGCAAAATTGAAACCCGAGGAAAGCAGGTCCGGTTCGCTCTCGATCAGGCCGCGCAATTCAAACACTTGCGAACCGAGCAGCACTTTTGCGCCAAGCGACAGGTCCATGCGATTGAGGAAATCCTGACTGACGGCCGCGCCATAGGTGCCCTCCTTCTCGCCGGTCATGTCGGCGAGCGATTGCTGCGGCTGGACTTTCAGTTGACCATAGAGCGGATAGGCAGCGTCGACAGCCTTCACCTCGACCAGCGACTGGTCGGAACCATCGGGCATGCGCGCCATGGAGCGCATGGTGGCGCTTTCCGCCATTCTGCCCTGTTTTGCAATGAAGGCGCGTTCTTCCGCCGTTGCTTCCCGTTGATTGAGCGCGAAGCTGACATCACTGCCCAGAATGCTCTGGCCTTCCGATGCAATGCCGGTGCTGACCGACCGCGCCACCGAGTTGACGCCGCCGATTGCGGCAACACCAAGCGCGATACAGGCGAGGAAAATATAGAAACCGGACAGGCCACCGCGCATTTCACGCAGCGCAAAGCGGAGAGCAAGCGAGAACGACTTTGCCGCACTCATGCGCCAGCTGCCAGCGATTCGAGAACGGAGCCGCCCTGTGCAGGCTCTTCGATCCGGCCCGAGCGCACTGGAATTTCGATGTCGCAGCGCGCCGCAAGCGCCGGGTCATGCGTGACAAGCACCATGGTGAGGCCGTTTTCGCGCTGCTTGGCGAACAGAAGATCAGCAATCTGGCGCCCCGTCGTGGTATCGAGATTGCCGGTCGGCTCATCCGCGATCAGGATTTTCGGGCTTGGCGCAAGAGCACGGGCAATCGCAACGCGCTGCTGTTCACCGCCGGAAAGCTCCGATGGATAATGGGTGAGGCGCTCGCCAAGGCCGACAGCGCGCAATTCGCGTTCCGCCACCTCGAAAGCATCGCGACGCCCGGCCAGTTCCAGCGGCACGGCGACATTTTCAAGCGCGGTCATGTTGGGAATCAGGTGGAAGGACTGGAACACGATGCCGATATTGGCGCCGCGGAAAGCGGCGGCCTGATCTTCGCTCATCTGGCTGATCGTCCGACCTGCAATCTTCACAGTTCCGTTATCGACATGCTCCAGACCGGCCAGAACCATCAGCAGCGTGGACTTGCCGGAACCGGACGGACCAACGATGCCAACCGACTGTCCTTGCGATATATGAAGGGAAACGCCCTTCAGCACATGCACCGATGAGGCGGCGTGACCAAGGGTTAGATGAACGTTCTCAAGTTCGATAATCGGGCCAACAACCTGTTCCGTCACGCGGTTTTTATCCTATATGAATCTTTAGAACCAAACAGCGCGCCACAAATTTGAACTTATGTTGCGCCAATTATTGAAGAGAAGTCCGGCGGGCCATTTGCCCACAGCCCCTCAAATATGGGTTTTCGACGATGCGTTTCAAACTCTCAATTCCGGCATGGCTCCCGATTTTTGCGATGATGGCGTCTTTTATGGCGGCAAGCCCCATCACTACGGCGCAGGCGCAGGAGGATCCGACCGGTCTCGAAGACGCACTGCCGACCGAGCAGCTTTCACAGGTCAAGATCGTCGGTTTCGGCGACAGCCTCATGGCGGGCTATCTGCTGCCGGCCAATGCCGCCTTTCCGCAGCAGCTTGAAAAGGCACTCAACGACAAGGGTGTCGAGGTTTCGATCGAGAATGCGGGCGTGTCGGGCGACACGACCACGGGCGGGCTTTCGCGCATCGACTGGTCCGTTCCCGATGGCACCGATCTGGTCATCCTTGAACTGGGTGCGAATGACGCGCTGCGCGGCATCGAACCCGACATTACCGAAAAGAACCTCGACGAGATGCTGGCGCGCCTGAAGCAGCGCGGCATTTCGGTCATTCTTGCCGGCATGATGGCCCCGCCCAACATGGGCAAGGACTATGCCGCCAAGTTCAACCCGATCTATCCGAAGCTGGCACAGAAATATGGCGTGCCGCTCTACCCGTTTTTCCTCGACGGCGTAGCAACCAAGAAGGACTTTCTGCTCGAGGACGGAATGCACCCCAATGAAAAGGGCGTCGAAACGATGGTGTCTAACTTTATGCCCACTATCGAAAAGAGCCTGACGAACATGCAAAATAAGGGGACATCGGGAGGCTGACGCCGGTCGGGAGCATAAACAGCTTGCTCCCGGACTCAAACTTTGATTCGCTGCAGTTGCATCAACTTAACCGAATCAATTCGGCAGGTACGGTGCACTGACTCTCTAGGCTAGAGTGTCCTTTATGCATCCTTTGGATGCCCGGCGCTCTGGCATGGAACGCTTCGAGGAGGATGCCTTATGCCGCGTCTTTTCACTGCCCTCGAAATCCCGCGCGACGCCGCGCTTTCGCTCTCGTTGTTGCGAGGCGGTCTTCCCGGCGCACGCTGGATTGATGTCGAAAACTACCACATAACGCTGCGTTTTATCGGAGATGTGGAAGGCCACGTGGCCGACGAGGTTGCCAATGCGCTTGATCGCGTGCGGCGGCCGGAATTCATGCTCAACCTGTCGGGTGTCAATGCTTTCGGTTCCAAAAAGCCGCACAGCATCTATGCGGGTGTATCCCCCTCGCCTGAGCTCAACGCATTGCAGGCGGAAATCGAACGGATCTGCCGGCGACTTCACATTCCCGCCGACCCGCGCAAGTTCACGCCCCATGTGACACTGGCGCGGCTGAGAAATCCCCGCATCGAGGATGTGGTGCGCTATCTCTCCTCACGTGGCAACTTCGCGACGCTGCCCTTCAAGGTGGGACGGTTCGTGCTGATGTCGTCACGCGATTCCGTCGGTGGCGGACCTTACATCGTGGAGGAAGCCTGGCCTTTGGTTGCCCGTTCCGGCCAGAACTGGTCGGCAAGCGCGATGGAAGCTGCCAGAACCATTCGGTAAACCTTTTCGAAATCCCCGGTCCCGCCATAATAGGGATCGGGGATTTCAACCGCCCGTCCTTCTGCAATCTCGGTGAAGAGCCCGATATGCGCGCTTGCATTTGCGGGCCTGCGCTCAGCGATCATTCGCATATTGTAACGGTCCATCCCAAGGATCAGGTCAAAACGGCTGAAATCACTTGCGATGAGCTGGCGGCAGCGTTGTGCGGAAATATCAAGACCGTGACGCGCTGCAACGCTGATGGAGCGCTCATCCGGTTCCTCGCCGGTATGATAGCCATTGGTTCCGGCAGAATCGACCAGCACATGGCGGATGCCCCGCTTTTCCAGCACATGCCCCATCACGCCTTCGGCAAGCGGAGAACGGCAGATATTGCCTGCGCAAACGAAAAGAATGCTGGTCGGGGCTTGTGCGGCTACGGATACGATCACGGAACTCTCGCGCTCATGATAAGTTAGTTCAGGAACCGCAACATAGGCGAAAGAAGATGGCACGCAACCGGCTGACAGAAAATGAACTGAACGAAGCGCTCACTGAACTGGATGGCTGGCAGAAGGTCGACGGACGCGAGGCGATTGCCAAGAGCTTCAAGTTCAAGGATTTCAATGCCGCCTTCGGTTTCATGACGCGCGCAGCGCTCCATGCGGAAAAGCTCGACCATCACCCCGAATGGTTCAATGTCTACAACCGCGTCGATGTTACGCTCGCTACCCATAGCGAGAACGGCATTACGGAACTCGACATCAAGCTTGCGCGCAAGATGAATGCGATAGCCTGAATTTAGAGCTTTGAAATATAGACGTAAATCTTCCGGCGGTCATAATTGAAGCTGCCATCTGGATTGCGGCTGGAATAGGGTAGAACGCGGGTAAGATTGATGCGATCCTGCCAGTTCTGCCCGAGTTTGCCGCCATGGACACCCCGGATATGAACATCGCCGAGCGAAATTGCGGCATGGAAAATGTGCCCCGCCTGCACGTCATAAAAGCCGATTGCCTGACCGAAGGGTAGAGCCGAATAACCGTTCCATTGTTCGCCCGCCCTGAAATTCAGGATCGGTATCCAGTTCTGGCTGGATGTGCCGCGCAAAGTGTTGAGCGAAATTCCGGCTCCGAAGAGAAACCGCAGATAGACGGCGGCATCGTAGCATCCCGCCTCCGACAGATCGACGGTGATGTAATTATCTTCGCTTCCAGCAGCCAGTAGCTGGTTGCCGCGAAACAGCCGTGTTGAACGGTCGCTGCGGATGAAATTTTCCCCATAGCCGGTCAAATGCATCAAAACCTCCATTCGTTCGGCATCGCTCCAGTGCGGTCCAAGCCGTTTGGTGAGCAATCCGGTCGAATCTGTATTTTGGGGATTTGACGGGGGCGTTGTAGCTGATGGTTCTTGCAGGATAGGACTACGGGGAAATCGAACTGGCCTTGCAAGAGCGGTACAAACTCCCCATTTTTTACCGGTCAGAACCCGCATTCGATGATTGGAATCGGGACGACAGGAGTTGAACGAGAATGGATGACGTCAGAATCGGTGAAATCCTCGAACCCGGCAGCGAGAGCGAATTCAAGAAGCGCAGCGAACGGGTGAAGAACGGATTCTGGAAGGCCGCGCGCCGCGCCGGTCGCATGGTGCCATTCATGGATGAGGTGGTGGCAGCCTATTACTGCGCGCTCGACCAGAGGACCCCAACCCGTGTGCGCATGACCCTGATGGCGGCGCTCGCCTATTTCGTCCTACCCTTCGACGCCATTCCCGATATTCTGGCCGGTATCGGCTTCACCGATGACGTTGCCGTGCTGATGGCAGCGCTGACAGCCGTTCGTGCCCATATCACACCGGCGCACCGGCTGGCCGCGCGACAGACACTTGAGGATGAGGGAGCAAGGGAATAGCGGCGGCTGATCACAGCTATGTGATTCTGGCTACTTTGCTTCAATTGCCCCCCGCTTTTTTCCTTATTTCCCTAGTTCCGACATCCTATCCCCCTTCAACATATTGCCTTAATCCCCTGCTGCCTTATTGCCTTATCCCCACGAACACACTCTCGCCGCTTTCTTTTAATTCAAGTGGAGCCAAGGGATGGCGGGGCGACTTAGCTGCTCATTCAAGTTTTCTTTCGAAACTTCACCGTTTGGTAACCCAGATTAAGGCAATTTAATCGGCAACTGAGCGGGACGGCGTGATGAACGGCGGCATCCCGATATTCAAGTTTGAAGCAAACGAAAGAGAACCGGTAAAAACCAATGCTTGGAAAATCGATCGTCGCGGCTTCTGTGTTCATGATTGGGATGGCGGGTTCGGCACTCGCCCAGACCCCGAGCCAGATCAGCCAGTTCAATGCCTGGGGCGCCTACAGCTATCAGTCGGGCAACGGCAAGGTCTGCTATGTCCTCTCCGTACCGACCCAGAAGGCTCCGGCCAATGTCGATCACGGTGACAACTTCTTCCTCGTGAGCCAGAAGCCCGGCCAGAACATCTCGTTCGAACCGCAATTCATGGCCGGTTACGACCTCAATACCAATGCCAAGGTCGTCGTCTCCATCGGCAACCGCAACTTCAACATGTTCGTCAACGGTAAGTCCGGCTGGATGGAAAATGCAGCGGAAGAGCCGCAGCTCATCGCAGCCATGCGCGGCGGTTCGGAAATGAAGGTGCAGGCACAGTCGAAGCGCGGCACCAAGACCAACTATACCTATTCGCTGAAGGGTATTTCGGATGCGCTGAAAGCCATCCAGAAGTGCAAGTAATCCTCACGATTGGACAACTTTCAAAGCCGGGCCTTGCGCCCGGCTTTTTCTTTTGCAGCCTTGCTCCCCGCCGTCATGCATAGCGACCGGATTTCATGTGGCCGGATTTCATGTGGGATGACGAATGCGATATTGTGTGCTAAGAGCGCGCGCAACAGGGTAGCAAAGCCAAGTGCCGGACCCTATTTATCCATGAATTCGGGCCAGATTATCTGGCGAAGCTTATCGACGCGCTTCAGCCGTCGTCTCCAACAGTTGAAAACAGATGTCCATTTCGTTCGACCTTACCATTGATGATACGCGCGACCAGCTTGCCCGCCATGCGCGCGCCAGCCTGGAAGCAAAGCCGTCGCTCATCGGCATGTCGCGCGAGGAAATGGCCGAAGCGCTGATCAAGGCCGGTGTGCCCGAGCGTCAGGTGAAGATGCGCATCAGCCAGCTCTGGCATTGGCTCTATGTGCGCGGCGTTTCCGATTTTGCCGACATGCGCAATATTTCCAAGGATTTGCGCGCTATGCTGGCGCAGCATTTCACCATTGCGCGGCCTGAAGTGGTCGAAGAACAGATTTCGCAGGACGGCACCCGCAAATGGCTGTTCCGTTTTCCGCCGCGGGGTGCCGGCCGTCCGGTCGAAATCGAAAGCGTCTACATTCCCGAAGAAGGCCGTGGCACGCTCTGCGTTTCCTCTCAGGTCGGCTGCACGCTCACCTGCTCGTTTTGCCATACCGGCACGCAGAAGCTGGTGCGCAATCTGACCTCTGAAGAAATTCTGGCGCAGCTTTTGACCGCCCGCGACCGGCTCGGCGATTTCCCGGACAAGGACACGCCCGACGGTGCCATGGTTCCCGCCGAAGGTCGCAAGATCACCAATATCGTGATGATGGGCATGGGCGAGCCGCTCTATAATTTCGAGGAAGTGAAGAAGGCTCTGCTGATCGCCTCCGATGGCGACGGCCTGTCTCTCTCCAAGCGCCGCATCACGCTTTCGACCTCCGGCGTCGTGCCGGAAATCTATCGCACCGGTGACGAGATCGGCGTCATGCTCGCCATTTCGCTGCACGCCGTGCGCGACGAGCTGCGCGACATTCTGGTGCCGATCAACAAGAAGTATCCGCTGGAACAGCTCATCAAGGCTTGCCGCGAATATCCGGGCCTGTCCAATGCAAAGCGCATCACCTTCGAATATGTGATGCTCAAGGACATCAATGACAGCCTTGAGGATGCCAAGCTGCTGGTAAAGCTTTTGCAGGGCATTCCGGCCAAGATCAATCTGATCCCGTTCAACCCGTGGCCCGGCACCAATTACCAGTGTTCGGAATGGGAGCAGATCGAGAAATTTGCCGATTATGTGAACGCGGCTGGTTATGCATCGCCGATCCGCACCCCGCGCGGTCGCGACATTCTCGCGGCCTGCGGCCAGCTTAAGTCGGAATCGGAGCGCATGCGCAAGAGCGAGCGCCTTGCTCTCGAAGCCATGATGATTGCTGGACACGGTGAATAACGGGGTGAATAAACCGATGGGTGAGCGCGCTTGAACGATACTTTCGACTACATAACGCGCTTCGCCATCGTGGTATTCGGCTATTGCTGCGGTGTATTGACGGCCGGCTGGTTTCTCGCCGCTATCCTTTTCCGCACCCTCGGGATCGATTCCTTCATGAATGATTTCGTCATGATGGCAAGCGATGCGGATGCCGGTTCGCTCTTTGCAGCCACCAGCTTTTGGAGCGCCGTCTTCGTTGGCGGTTTTGCCATTGCAGCCATGGCTGGCGGGTTCAGCTTTGTGCCCGCCCTCATCCTCATCATTCTGGCTGAAGCGCGCGGTTACAAATCATCCCTGTTCTATTGCGTTGCGGGCGCCCTGATCGGGCTTGCCGCCGCAGGCGCATCGCTTCCGTTCAGCGATGGCCGGAGCGTGCCGGAAAGCTCGCTCTGGATCGCAGCCATAGCAGGCGCCGGTGTCGTCGGCAGCTTCGTCTACTGGCTGCTGGCAGGGCGCAATGCCGGGCGGCTTTTAACCCGCCCGGTTGAATAAAATCCATCTTCTTTTTCGCATTGTCCTACGCAAAACCGCTTCGCACTTTTGCTGGAAATGCTCTATTTCGCCTGTGCGGTGATGATCTTCAGCGCGAAGGCTGAGAATACGCCCGCAAACATCCAGTCCACGATGCGCGTCACGGTCGGGTTCTTTTTCAGGAGCCCGGCGAAACGATCTGCCGCCACCACCATCGGAATGGTGAAAGGCAGCGCCATCGGAATGAACGACAGGCCGAGGAAGAACAATTTGCCCATGGCATGCGGGTCATGCGCGGAGACGAACTGCGGCAGGAAGGTCATGTTGAACAGGATGATCTTCGGGTTCAGAAGGTTGATGCCGAGACCCGTCAGCCAGTTCTGGAACAGCGTATGCTTCTTGCCGCCATTCTTTTCCGGCGAGAAGGCCGATCCCTTGCGGATCGCCTGTACGGCCAGCCAGACCAGATAGCCCGCTCCCACCACTTTCAGTGCCGTAAAGGCTGCAGGAGACGCCAGAATGAGCGCCGAAAGGCCGAGCGCCACCATGGTGGTATGAATGACGATGCCGGTGCTGGCGCCAGCCATACAGGCAAAGCCTGCGGCCTTGCCTTCGGACAGGGCGCGCCCGACGAAAAGTGTCATGTCGGGACCGGGCGTGATGGAAAGGATCGCGGTTGCTATCGCGAACTGGACAAAAATCGTCCATTCGGGAATGAAGGTCAGGTTTGTCAGAAAAGACATCGAAATGTGCTCCAAGAGATGGCGCACGCTAGAATAATTTCCATGCAAATGGAACCGTGGAATGGAGGCCGAAATGCTGCTGATCGTAGGGACTGTCCGCCTGCCGCCGGAAAATCTTGACCGGGCGCGCGAGGCCATGCAGCGCATGATCTTGGCCAGCCGGGCGGAGGATGGCTGCGTGGATTATGGCTATGCCGCAGATATTCTCGAACCGGGTCTCATCCATGTGAAGGAGATGTGGCGCGACCGTGCTTCGCTCGACCGGCATTTCGCCTCCCCCCATATTGCCGAATGGCGTGCGGCCTGGCCTGAACTTGGTATCGGCGACCGCAATCTCGTTGTTTATGAAGTTGGTGAACCACAGATCACGTAATACCAAAACTCGATGAGCTTGACTCATCGAGTTTTGGTTAAGCCCGTGCGGCGACTGAGCATTTTCAGGGCGTGATGCGTTAGCATCTCAGCGCCCTGGTATAATCCGCATCAGTTTTCGCGATAAGTCGCAGCCCTTCGGCTTGCACGCTGCTTGGCAACTGCTAAAAGAACTACGGACAAATTTTGGGCGCCGCTCTGGAGCGCCTGATGAGACGGAAGTTTATTATGAGCAAGTGGAAAGACGTTAAGAAAGTCGTTCTCGCCTATTCGGGCGGCCTCGACACCTCGATCATCCTGAAGTGGCTTCAGACAGAACTCGGCGCGGAAGTTGTGACCTTCACTGCCGATCTCGGTCAGGGCGAAGAACTTGAGCCAGCCCGCAAGAAGGCGGAAATGCTGGGCATCAAGGAAATCTTCATCGAGGACGTGCGCGAAGAATTCGTGCGCGATTTCGTTTTCCCGATGTTCCGCGCCAATGCCGTCTATGAAGGCGTCTATCTGCTCGGCACCTCGATTGCCCGCCCGCTGATCTCCAAGCACCTGATCGAAATCGCCAGGAAGACCGGCGCCGACGCGATCGCACACGGCGCAACCGGCAAGGGCAACGACCAGGTTCGTTTCGAGCTTTCGGCCTATGCGCTGAACCCGGACATCAAGATCATCGCCCCATGGCGCGACTGGTCGTTCAAGAGCCGCACGCATCTGCTCGAATTCGCCGAACAGCACCAGATCCCGGTTGCCAAGGACAAGAAGGGCGAAGCGCCGTTCTCCGTCGACGCGAACCTGCTGCACTCCTCGTCCGAGGGCAAGGTTCTGGAAGATCCGGCTGTCGAGGCACCGGAATATGTGCATATGCGCACCATTTCACCGGAAACCGCGCCCGACAAGGCAACGATCATCAAGATCGGCTTTGAAAAAGGTGATGCCGTTTCGATCAATGGCGAACGTCTGTCGCCAGCAACGCTGCTTGCCAAGCTCAACGACTATGGCCGCGACAATGGCATCGGTCGTCTCGACCTCGTGGAAAACCGCTTCGTCGGCATGAAGTCGCGTGGCGTCTACGAAACGCCGGGCGGCACGATCCTGCTGGCAGCTCACCGCGCCATCGAATCGATCACGCTTGACCGTGGCGCTGCTCACCTCAAGGACGAGCTGATGCCGCGCTACGCCGAGCTGATCTATTACGGCTTCTGGTTCTCGCCGGAACGCGAAATGCTGCAGGCCGCCATTGATCACAGCCAGCGCCATGTTGAAGGCGAAGTCACGCTCAAGCTCTACAAGGGCAACGTGATGGTGATCGGTCGCGAATCGGACAAGTCGCTCTATTCCGACAAGCTCGTCACCTTCGAAGACGATCAGGGTGCTTACGACCAGAAGGACGCCGCAGGCTTCATCAAGCTCAATGCACTGCGTCTGCGTACGCTTGCTGCGCGTGATCGCAAATAAGCATATCCAATCCAGACAAAAGCCCGCCTTCCCGGCGGGCTTTTTGTTTTTAGAGCAGGACGTGAATTTTGTCTTTCTATCTGGCCCTGCCTGCCTGCATTCTGCTTGGCATTTATCTGCTGGTGCGCTGCATTGCCATCCTGTGGAAAGTGATCGTGCCGGATGTCCGCCACCAATTTGCGGGCAGCGACCGGCCACATAGCTTTCCTTTGCCAAGAGCCGGGCGATACGCGATCAGCATCGTATTTCCGCCATTTACCGTTCTCACAGGAACAGCCTATTTCTCAACGCAATTTGCCATCAAGGCGCGCGCGACCGGCGCCCCGATTGCCTATCATTCCATAAGCCGTTTTCTGTTGAGTGTCCGGCGGACGGACATGCGCGGCTATGCCTCTCACGTCTTGGGATATTTCGACTGCACGACACCCGGCGATTACGAAATTACCTGCCTGACCCCTGAAAAGATCAGGGTGAATTTCCGGCTGGAAATAACGCCCCATGTTTCGGTCCTGAAACTCGTGCCCGTCATCGCAGGGACTATTCTTGCCGCTGGAATGAGTGTGGGCGGGACGATTGTCTTTGTGCTCTGGATGGCGGGCAGAATCGCATGAGATCAAGCGGCGTGTTTTATACCCGCCAGCATCTTTTCTTCACCGGGACGCAAGGTCAGCACCCGCACGCCATTCGCGGTGACTGCAACCGTATGCTCGAACTGCGCTGACAGTTTTCCGTCACGCGTCACCACCGTCCAGCCGTCCTTTTCGGTCTTCACCTTGGCCGTTCCCTGATTGAGCATCGGCTCGATGGTGAACACCATGCCTTCGCGCAGACGAACGCCGGTGCCGGGCTTGCCGAAATGCAAGACCTGCGGCTCCTCGTGCATCTCGCGACCGATACCGTGGCCGCAATATTCCCGCACGATGCTGTAATCATGCCGCTTGGCGTGACGCTCGATGGCATGGCCGATATCGCCCAACGTCGCGCCGGGTCGCACGGCAGCAATCCCTTTCCACAAGGCCTCATAGGTCACGCGGACCAGCCGCGAGGCAAAGGGAGCAACGTCACCGACCATGTAGGTCTTGCTGGAATCAGCGATATAGCCATCCTTTTCCAGCGTGATATCGAAGTTGATGATCTCGCCGTTTTCAATGATCTGGTCATTCGACGGCATGCCGTGGCAGACGACTTCATTCTTCGAGCTGTTCAGCACATAGGGATAGTCATATTGCCCCTTGCTGGCAGGCCGCGCCTGCAATTCGCGGGTAATATAATCCTCGACCAGATCGTTGACCTGCATCGTGGTCATGCCCGCCAGCGGCGTGCGGTCGAGAAGTGTAAAAACGGAGGCGAGCAGCGCGCCGGATGCCGCCATTTTCTCCACTTCGGCAGGTGTCTTGGTCATGACGATTGCACCGCCAGAACCGGCAGCTCGACCTGTGCGGCGCGCAACTGCATCTGCACGATCTCGTTGAACGACAGGTCGGGATAAGCCTGCGCCAGCATGCCGATCTTCATCCAGTATTCAGCCTGCGCATTGATCGAACGGCACATGACGTCACTCGCCTTGCGCAGTTCCTCATGCAGTTCGTCAGCGATTTTCACGATACCCATATCATTGTCCAGACCATACGGTTCATATATGGATCATATATAAACCGCATATATCCATCGATCAAGCTCCCCTGATTTTCATTCGCATGTTCAAATCCGCTTGCATTTAATACGGCACCTTACTATCAGGTACCGTATGGAGATAATCGAACAAAAGCATCGCGCCCTTCTGGGTGAAATGGAACGCCGGCACAGCCCGTCCACCGACGCGCTGAAAACCTGCTTTGAAGTTTTGTCGCTTGCTGCGGCCATTGACCGGGATTGCGCCAGCCGGCTGGCACCGCACAAGCTTTCGGAGGGCAAGTTCGTCCTGCTGTTTCTGCTGCACAATGCGCCCGGCGGCCTCTCGCCGCACGAGCTTTCAGAACGCGCAGGTGTCACGCGCGCCACCATCACCGGCCTGCTGGACGGGCTGGAGCGCGATGGTTTCCTCAAGCGTCACGCGGATAGCGAGGACCGCCGCAAACTGACTGTCCGGCTGACATCCGAAGGGGCGCTGCTGGCGCAACAGCTTTTCGAACAACATACCGCATGGATTGCAAGCCTGATGAGCGATCTCTCGTCAGGCGAACAGCAGCTTCTCAGCACCTTGCTGCGCCGTATCTGGAGCCGCACCGATGCCGGTCGCTCTTTCAAGATCAATGAAACCCTAAGGGATATGACATGACCTATTACCTCGCCGAGCTTTATTCCCCGAAATCGAGCTGGCACGCGCTCGATGCTGAAGGCAGGCAGGCCTTCTTTGAGAAAGTCGGCGCGGGTATGGGCGGGCTTGGCGCGCTCGGTATCGAGGCCTTGGCATTAGGTCCCGTCGACGCGACAAAGTCTTTTGCGCCCAGCCAGAGTTTCTTCGCCATCTGGCGTTTCCCGGATGAAGCAGCTCTCGACATGCTGATTGCCGGAATCACCGCCACCGGCTGGCATGATTATTTCGACACGATCAATGCGGCGGGTGCAGGCACCGACCTTCCCGGCCATCTGGCGCAACTGGCAGGCGTGCCTTTCAGGGACGCCGCCTAATCCAAAACCACTATCGCGATGATAGAGCGTATCCCGAAAAGTGTGAAACGCCTACGCAAGGAAATCAGTCCACTGGACTGATTTCTGATCCCGCTTGACTCTTGCCTCGCTCGATTCAATACTAGAACATATAGAGAACAAAAAGATGGAATCTAGACGTGAGCGGCATCGACATCGCGGCGCTGCGGCGCATGGTTACGACCATTGAAGGCAACGATCCGCAAGGCAGTTTTGCAAATCAGGGGCAAACGGGCTTCGGGCGGGCGCGCAGTTTCACGCTCGGCCTTGCCGGAGCGGATGCTGCCTTTCCGCATGGTCTGGCAGGCGACGCGCTGCATGAGGTTTTTGCCGAAAACCCCGGCGCGCATATGGCTGCGACCGGCTTTGCGCTCGCCTTTGCCGCCCGTGCGGCAGAACGCGCCATAGAGCCTCGTCGCCCGATTATCTGGATCGAGGAAGAAAGTGCTGCAAGTGAATATGGCGGGCTTTATCCGCCGGGACTTCATGCCTTCGGGATCGATCCGTCGCGACTTCTGATCGTGCGCTGCCCCACGGCACAGGATGTCCTGAAGGCGGCAAATGATGCGCTGGAAGCCGGAACCGGCGGCAAGGCTTCGCATCTTGTTTCCGGCGTCGTCGCCTCGGTGACAGGCCAGCCGAAATGCCTCGACCTGACCGCTTCGCGTCGTCTGCTTCTGGCAACAGAAACCGCGCAGCTGCCCGTCATCCTGCTCCGGAGCCACCGGACGGCTGTGCAAAGCGCTGCCGTCAGCCGCTGGCGGGTGGCGCCCGCGCCGTCCCGTTCAAGTGGAGCGAACGCACCCGGCAAGCCTGTCTTTTCGGCGGTTCTGGAACGCAATCGCCACGGCACATGCGGGCAATGGATCATGGAATGGAACAATGAAACCCAGGAATTTGGTGCTAACGAACGGGATGGCAGAACGTCTGTTTCTCGCCCTCTGGTTTCCGTTTCTGCCGACCGACCGGCTTCGCAACAGCGCTCCGCCTGACGGCAAACCGCGCCTGCCTTTGGTTGTGACCGAACGCACGGCCAATGCGCTGCGCCTGACAGCAGTGGATGCCGGAGCGGCAAAGCTCGGCCTTTTTCCCGGTATGGCACTGACGGATGCGCGCGCCCGCGTGGAACGGCTTGAAGTGGCAACGGCAGCACCGGAACATGATGCGGCATTGCTCAAGCGTCTTGCCCATTGGTGCGAGCGCTACACGCCGCTTGTCGCCTTCGATGAGCCGCATGGGCTGATGCTCGACATAACCGGCTGTGCGCATCTTTTTGGCGGGCTCGACGCCATGCGTGCCGATGCAATCCGGCGTCTGGAACGGGCCGGGCTTGGCGTACAGGCGGCGATTGCCGATAACAGTTTTGCCGCGCGACTTCTGGCACGGGGAACGAAGGGCAGTGTCTTCAGCAGAGCAGAGGCCGACCGGCTGCTTCCCCGCCTGCCGCTCTCCGCGCTTGAACTGACGCAAGCTGCGGAAACCGGCCTTAAACGCGCCGGATTGAAACGCATCGGCGATGTGATGGGGCTTCCGCGCGCCGCACTCACCGCCCGCTTCGGCACCGATCTTGTCACCAGGCTCGACCGGCTGGCGCGGCACGAGCGTGCACCGATTTCCCCCTTGCGCATCATGCCTCTCAGCACCGTCGAGCGCCGCCTGTCAGAGCCGGTTACCGCAATGGAACTGGTTGAACGCATCTTGCAGGAACTGGCGCAGGAGCTTTTTGCGCAGCTTGAACCGGAGGGCAAAGGCGCGCTTCTGATTGAGGCCTCCTTCTTCCGTGTCGATGGCGAAGTGCGTCATATCCACATCGAAACCGGCCAGCCCTTGCGCAGCGACAAGGTTTTCCTGCGCCTTGCGCGTGAAAGGCTCAACGCCTTGACCGACCCGCTCGACGCCGGTTTCGGCTTCGACATGATCCGGCTGGCAGCACTGCGCAGCGCGCCAATCGCCCAGCGCCAGACGGGGCTCGACCAGCATGAGGAAGATGAAGCGGGGTTTAGTCAGCTTGTCGACCGGCTTTCGGCGCGGCTTGGACAGAACCGCGTTCTCGTTTCCTTTTCGCGTAACACGCATATTCCTGAACGGGCCTTCGGCCTGCGCCCTGCCCTTCACACGGACAGCAAGGGCGAAGCCGATTACGAAAGCACCGCAGCACTTCCCGGCGACCCGCCAGCGCGCCCCATAAAACTGTTTCGCCCGCCACAATTGATCGAAAGCGTGGCGGAAGTGCCCGACAGCCCGCCTTCGTTTTTCCTGTGGCGGCGGGTGCGCCATCATGTGCGCCTTGCCGAGGGGCCGGAAAGGATCGAACCGGAATGGTGGCTCGCAATCGGTCACACGGTTCCGGAACTGCGCGATTATTACCGGGTGGAAGACGAGAACGGCCAGCGCTTCTGGATTTTCCGCGAAGGCCTTTATGACGGTGCCAATCATCCGCGCTGGTTTTTACACGGACTGTTTGCGTGATGGCTCCTTATTTCGAAATGGCTGCTGCCAGCAATTTCTCCTTCCTGTGCGGTGCGTCGCATCCGCAGGAACTGGTAGCGCGTGCGCATGAGCTTGGTCTGTCCGGTATCGGCATTGCCGACCGCAACACGCTGGCCGGTGTGGTGCGGGCACATGCGGCATGGAAGGATTTTCGCGACAAGAGCGATTTCCGGCTTTTCATCGGCTGTCGCCTGTCCTTCACCGACGGCACGCCGGATATGGTCGTCTATCCGCGTGATCGTCCGGCCTATGGGCAATTGTGCCGCCTGCTGACGGAGGGCAAGGCACGCGCCGCCATCAAGGGCGAATGCCATCTCGAATGGGGCGACCTGCTGTTTCGCGCCCGACAGTTCCAGATCGCGGTCTTTCCGCCTGAAGACGACAGACCGGATTTTGCCGCGCGCCTGACCGAGATTGCGCAAGCTGCCCCCGGCTCGGTCTGGTTGGCGCTCGCCATGCCGCATCAGGGCCATGACGGACGCCGGGCCGAACGCATCGCCCGTTTTGCAGCCGAAGCCAATGTGCCGCTGCTCGCCACCAATGACGTGCTCTATCATCATCCCGACCGCCGCGCGCTTCAGGATGTGCTGACGGCAACCCGCCACCACACGACTGTTTTCGCAGCCGGGCAGCTTCTCGAAAAGAACGCCGAACGCCACCTGAAACCACCAAAGGAAATGCTGCGGCTGTTCCGCGACTACGCTGAAGCAGTCGAGGCTACCGCCGATTTCGTCGCGCCCATCACCTTCCAGCTTGATGAGCTGAAATATGATTATCCCGACGAGCCGGTGCCGCCCGGCAAGACGCCGCAACAACATCTGCATGATCTCACCTGGGAAGGTGCCGCTCGTCATTACGGCGCTAACAGCATCCCGCCGAAGGTGCAGACGCTGATCCACAAGGAACTGGCGCTGATCGAAAAGCTGCAATATGCGGCTTACTTTCTCACGGTTTATGACATTGTGAGCTATGCCCGCCGAGAAGATATTCTGTGTCAGGGGCGTGGTTCGGCCGCCAATTCCGTCGTCTGCTTCTGCCTTGGCGTCACCGGTGTGGACCCGACACAGGTCGATCTCCTGTTCGAGCGCTTTCTTTCGGTGGAGCGAAAGGAACCGCCGGATATCGACGTCGATTTCGAGCATGAGCGGCGCGAAGAGGTGATGCAATATGTCTATAAGCGCTATTCCAGAGATCGCGCGGCCATTGTCGCAACCGTCATCAGCTATCGGTCCCGCAGTGCGATCCGCGATGTCGGCAAGGCGCTGGGGCTGACTGAGGATGTGACGGCAGCGCTCGCCAATACGGTCTGGGGCATATCGGGCGGCGGCATCGACAAGCAGCATATCAGGCAGGCGGGCCTCGACCCCGACAATCCCATCATTCGGCGTGCGGTGGAACTGGCCATCACGCTGATCGGCTTTCCGCGCCATCTGTCCCAGCATGTCGGTGGTTTCGTTCTGACCCGTGACCGACTGGACGAGACCGTGCCTATCGGCCCGGCAGCGATGGACAAGCGATCTTTCATCGAATGGGACAAGGACGATATCGACGAGGTGGGGCTGATGAAGGTCGATGTGCTGTCGCTCGGCATGCTCACCTGCATCCGCAAGGCCTTTGATCTCATTCACCAGCACAAGCCGGAAAAATATGATGGCAAGAAGCTGACGCTGGCCAATCTGCCGCGCGAAGACGAAGCCGTGTACGACATGCTGTGCAAGGGAGATTCGCTCGGCGTGTTTCAAGTGGAAAGCCGCGCCCAGATGAACATGCTGCCACGCCTGCGCCCGCGTGAGTTCTATGATCTCGTCATCGAGGTCGCCATTGTGCGGCCCGGCCCCATTCAGGGTGACATGGTCCATCCCTATCTGCGGCGGCGAAACAATGAGGAACCCTGCACCTTGCCATCGCCAGCGCCGGAGTACGGGCCGCCCGACGAGTTGCTACAAATTCTCGGTAAGACCAAGGGCGTGCCGCTGTTTCAGGAACAGGCGATGCGCATTGCCATGGAGGCTGCAAAATTCACACCGGATGAGGCCAACCAGTTGCGCCGCGCCATGGCCACTTTCCGCAAGATGGGCACCATCCATACGATGGAGACAAAGATGATCGAAGGCATGGTCAATCGTGGCTACGACCGGACCTTTGCCGAAAACTGCTTCAACCAGATCAAGGGTTTCGGCGAATATGGCTTTCCCGAAAGTCATGCGGCAAGCTTTGCCCATCTGGTCTATATTTCCGCGTGGATCAAATGCCACCATCCGGAAGTGTTCGCCGCCGCGCTTCTCAATTCCCAGCCCATGGGTTTTTACGCACCCGCCCAGATCGTGCGCGATGCTCGCGAGCATGGCGTGACGGTGCTGCCCGTCGATGTGAACTTCAGTCACTGGGATAATATTCTGGAGGATACGCTCGATATTCGACCGGCGCTCCGGCTCGGCTTCCGCCAGATCGACGGCTTTTCCAAACGGGACACCGAACTCCTGATTGCCGACCGGCAGGAGCCTTACCGCACCATCGAGGACATGCATCGGCGGCTCCGGCTCGACCGGCGCGCCTTCACGCTTCTGGCTGATGCCGATGCCTTCGGCTCGCTTGACATCGACCGCCGCGCAGCACTTTGGGCCGTGCGCCGTCTGCCCAATGATGAAACCCTGCCGCTGTTCCGCGCCGCCGCAACCAGCGAACTGGCGGAGGAACCGCGCACAAAACTTCCTGAAATGGCCGCCTCCGAGCATGTGATTGCCGATTACGAGACGACGCGGCTCTCGCTGAAAGGGCATCCGCTGCAATATCTGCGCGAGGGTCTGGCGGCGGAAGGCGTTTCAACCTGTCGCGCGGTGCAGGAAGGTGCTGACAGACGCCGCATGAAAGTGGCGGGCGTCGTCACCGTGCGCCAGCGCCCCGGCAGTGCCAAGGGCGTGGTGTTTCTCACCATCGAGGATGAAACCGGCATCGCCAATATTGTCGTCTGGCCGAAGATCATGAAGACGTTTCGCCGCGAAGTGATGGGCGCGCGGCTGATCCATATCGAAGGTCGCCTCCAGCGCAGCCCCGAAGGGGTCGTGCATCTGGTGGCGTCAAAGCTGCAGGACCGTTCGGCAGCATTGATCGAAATGAGCGGACGCGAAGCGCAGCGCCTCGTCGCTCCATCCCAGATGGCGCATCATCCGCGGAATGTAAAAATCATGCCGAACTCGCGAGACTTTCATTGAGCAATCACGCGCTCCGAAGCCCGTTCGCTATTTTGGCTATGACGCGACGAAAATGGTGCAATTCGAGAACCGGAGCGGAGTGTAGTTTAAAGTGTGTCGCATTTTATCGTAGTCATACGACACGCTTTAAGTTTTTGTTTTCCTGCATGTCTTTATCCCAAAACCGGTTCCCACTTTTGGGAGACATGCATTAGGTACATGAGCACCGGAAGCGCAGAAGTGCGCCATTTGCAGACCGTCAGAGCCGAAATAGAGCGGGCTTCAGTTCCATGCGCCAACGAAAAACACAGCACAATAATGCAGTGCCGCGCCCACCACGACAAAGCCGTGCCAGATGGCATTCTGAAACCGCAGGCGCTCCCAGACATGGAAGATCACCCCCAACGAATAGACCATGCCACCGGCTGCAATCAGCCAGAAAACGGCTGGCGGCAGCGATTGCACCATGGTGTCGTAGACCATGACGCCGCTCCAGCCGAGCGCCAGATAAAGCAGGATCGACAGCCGGTCGAAACGTCCCGGCATGAACAGTTTCAGCATGATGCCGACGAAAGCCACGCTCCAGACGAAGAGAAGCAGCGGCAGAGCGCGGTCGCCCATATGCATGGCAAAAGGCGTGTAGGTTCCGGCGATCAGCAGATAGATCGCCGAATGGTCGAAACGGCGCAGGAACCATTTGGTCGGGGAAACCGGCCAGATATTGTAGACGGCCGAAATGCCGAGCGCCGCCAGAAGGCTCGCGAGATAGACCCCCGACGAAATCGAGGTCGCCGCAGGCATGTTCGGCAGGAAATAGATCAGCATGGCAATGGCGCCCGCAAGCGCCAGCCCGACACCCAGAACATGGATGACGCCATCGGCCCACAATTCGGCCCGGTCATATTTCCATTTGACTGGATGAGGCAGTCTTACATTCATGAAATTTCCCTGTCGTCGGTTCCAGAGCGCGTTTCGATCTGATTGGGTCAGATCGGCGCTCTAGTCCTTTGTTTTAACGCGCATCTTTTCCGAAAACCGTTTCACACTTTTCGGGATGCGCTCTCAACAGGAAACTGCCATCGCTTTGCAGCGTCAAGATGACAGTTGGTTGATAGGAAGTTTATTGCGCTGCCGGTGCGTAGGAAGCCTGAATGGGAGCGACGCCGGGGAGCGGTGCTGTCCCACCTTCCGGCAAGGATGCCGGCTGGATGGAAGCGGCTGCGTCACGGGTCGGTCCGTTGCGCTTCCAGCTTCCGTCGAGGCCGGTTTCCTGCAACAGTCCCTTGCGCTTGGCATCGTAATAATAGCCCCGCGCATAATAGCGGACTGCCTGGCTTTCATCACCGCCCGCGACCTTATAGGCGCCGGACAGATAGCGAACCGCATATTTCAGATTGGTTTCCGCATCGAGCAGACCCTTGGCCGCGCCCGTATAACCCATGCCGCGCGCAGTCGGATGGCTGATCTGCATCAGGCCCCAATAAGGTCCGTTGCGGGCGCCCGGATTGAACCGGCTTTCGCGATGCACGACCCGGCGCACAAGGCGTTCCGGCACGTCATAGGCGACGGAATATTTGGTGATCAGCGCATCGAGTTCTTCCGGCGCATGATCCGGTGTCTCAAACGCCATATTGGCGGCAACGGATGCCGGCGAAGCGGCAGCCTGCGCACCGGCATAGGCCATCATCGGTTCGGACTGGCCACGAATGCCGGGAATGGGAACAACGGCAGGCAGGACCGGATCGGAAGGATCGGTCACGGCTGCGACGGTCTGCGTTCCGGCAGCAGCGCCCGCATCGGCAGTCGCCGTGCCTGCGGCATTGGCCGTGGCACTGGCAGCGCTGCCTGCTGCGGAAGCGGTCTGGCTGGAGGTATCGGTCTGCGTGATCAGCGCCGTTTTCACGGGCTTGCCGTCATTGGTGGTGTTGCAGGCGCTGAGCGCCACGGCACAACCAAGAAGCATGAGGCCCTTGCGGACCAGACCAGCGGAGGAAGAAGAGGAAAGCGCGTAACGCATGACCGGATCCGTTCTCAGGAATCGAAATCTTTTTCGATGCGTTTTTCAAGCTCGACCAGATCTTCAGGCAGAGGCAAACCACTGGCCCGCAGCGTATTGAGCTTCTCGCGAACCGTTTCACGGATTTCATGAGCGTCTTGCGGCTGATTCACCATTTGCTCGAAAAGCAGCGCAATTTCCGCCTTGATGTCCTCGAATGCCATCCAGATCCTCTTGGCTTTACAGGCATCGGAAAGCGCCCGTTTCAGTCAATATTCTTTCGGTCGATGAGGATCATGTACCATGCAAAAGACGGCAAACGGAAGCGCTAAACGTCGGGGCTCGGCCAAAATGAATATTTCAAATGGTAACAAAAAGATTAACGCACTCACAAAATGCGCGGTGACACTGCATCTACCACATTGAAATCAAAAGCAAAAATACCGAGATCATCGAAGTCTAGACCGCCGTTTGGATCGAAGAGATAAATGCTCATCCAGACGAGCGCGATCACGAGCACAATTGCCAGAATCATGAGAATCAAAAGGCGTCGCCCGAGCGCGGTCTTGCGACCCGCTCCTTCCGGCGGCTGTTTGGCCATAGTCAATTGCTGCCTTGTTCAATCGTCATTGGTCGCGTTCAGTTCATCCGGCGGTGTGCCATGTTCGGGCTCCGCCGACAGATAGCCCTCGCGCACCAGCCATTTGCGCAGGATAAGCGTCATCGCCTCGGTCTGGTTGAGACCAGGATGCTTTTCGGCGATGAAGCGCTCCAGAGCGTCGTGCACGTCATCAGGAAGATAGATGCTCATTCATGCTCCTCCACGTGAAGAGAATCAGACTACGGTAACGGTGAGGGTTGCCACGCCGTCGACCTTGCCTTCCAGACGGTCGCCGCGCTTCACCGGTCCGACGCCCGCAGGCGTACCCGTAAAGATAAGATCGCCGGGTTGCAGCTCAAAGAGCGAAGACAGGTAGGAAATGGTTTCCGCCACCTTCCAGATCATCTGATTGAGGTCGCCCGACTGGCGGGTTTCGCCATTGATGGCGAGCGAAATCGCAGCCTTTTCCGGGTGGCCGATTTCCGACACCGGCACGATGGCCGAACAGGGTGCGGAGTGTTCGAAAGCTTTCGCGACTTCCCACGGGCGCCCGGCCTTCTTGGCCACGGCCTGCAGGTCGCGGCGCGTCATGTCGATGCCAACGGCGTAGCCATAAACATGGTCCAGCGCCTTTTCGACAGCAATGTCGGTGCCCCCGGCCTTCAGCGCCACCACAAGTTCGATCTCGTGATGCACGTCCTCGGTCTTCGGCGGATAAGGGAAATCACCGCCTTCGATCACGAGGCTGTCCGGGTTCTTCTGGAAGAAGAAAGGCGGATTGCGAGTCGGATCACCACCCATTTCGATGGCGTGATCAGCGTAGTTCTGGCCGACGCAATAGATGCGATGCACGGGAAAGCGCGCGTCCGTTCCCTTCACAGGCAAAAAAGGCTGCGGGGGCGGCGCAAAAACATAAGTCGTCATGGGGAACTATTCCGGTCGGAAACTGATGAAGCGATTTTCCCATCATGCAGACGCAAGCGCATCGCCGCAACCCTTGAAAGGCGCAATTCCCTGTTATCGCCCGTCCGAGACCACGACAAAATCCGCCTTGCGCGATTGCGCCACCACGAGTTCGGCATTGGGAATGTCGTTGGAAAGGGCGCGGTTTCGGGCGGTTTCGGCATCGAAGCCGAAGCTGAGCCAGCGTTCGATCAGGCGACGCTCCAGCTCTGCAAAGGGCACATCCAGATAGAGCGTCATGTCAAAAAAAGGTGCAAGCTGCGCCCATGGTTGCTGATCGAGCAGCAGATAATTGCCTTCGACCAGAAGCACGCGATGCTCCGGGCCGACCACGGATGCGGCAGCGCGGGACAGCTCCAGAGAACGATCGAAGACCGGGATGAAGATTTCGCCCTCTGCCTGTTTCAGTCGCTGCAGCAGCACTGCAAACCCGGCGCAGTCGAAAGTGGGCGGCGAACCCTTGCGGCCCAGCAATCCGCGCTGATCGAGAATCCCGTCATCAAGATGGAACCCGTCCATGGGCACGACGATGGACGGCGTTTCGCCGCCCCTGTTGATGGCATGGAGCAGATAATCGGAAATGGTGGATTTTCCGGCTCCCGGTGGGCCAGCAATGGCCACGATCAGGCGTCCGTCGGTTTCCGCCAGCCGCGCAAGAATTTCCGAAGGCAGGGCTTCGCGCTCAATAGGCGTCATGTCCGGTTTCCGTGATTCGTCCTGTCACCTTATCAGAAGCTCAAGCTGCTTCCTTCGGCCTCATCGCGCCGGTCATCAGCGCCACGGCATCCGACATGGAATATTCCTTCGGGTCGATGACCGTCAGGCGCCGCCCGAGCCGGTGAATGTGGATGCGGTCGGCAACCTCGAACACATGCGGCATGTTGTGCGAGATGAGCACGATGGGCATGCCGCGCCGCTTCACGTCTTGAATGAGTTCCAGCACGCGGCGCGATTCTTTGACGCCAAGCGCCGCCGTCGGCTCGTCCATGATGACCACCTTGGAGCCGAAGGCGGCGGCACGCGCCACCGCAACGCCCTGACGCTGGCCGCCCGAAAGGGTTTCCACCGCCTGACCGATATTCTGGATCGTCATCAGGCCCAGTTCGGACAGTTTTTCGCGCGCGATCTTTTCCATCGCACCGCGATCCAGCATGCGGAACAGCGAGCCAAGCGGCCCCTTGCGGCGGATTTCACGACCCAGAAACAGATTGTCGGCGATGGAAAGCGCAGGCGACAAAGCAAGGTTCTGATAGACCGTCTCGATGCCCGCCTGCCGTGCCTCCATCGGTGAATGAAAGCTGACAGGCTTGCCGTCGAGCAGGATTTCCCCCTCATCCGGCCTGATCGCGCCGGACAGCGCCTTGATGAGCGAGGACTTGCCGGCGCCATTGTCGCCGATGACCGCGAGGATTTCGCCCGGATAGAGGTCGAAATCGGCGTGATCGAGAGCCGTGACGCGACCATAACGCTTGACCAGACCTTTGCCAGACAGAACGGGCGTGGTGTTCGTTTTCATGCGGCAGCCTTTCTGATCCACTGGTCGATGGCGACGGCGGCAATGATAAGAACGCCGATCAGGAGATAGGTCCATTGCGGATCGGTGCCCCACAGGCGCAGCCCCAGCGAAAACACGCCGACGATCAGCGCACCGAACATGGTGCCCAGAATGGAACCGCGTCCGCCGAACAGCGAAATGCCGCCGATCACCACCGCAGTGATGGATTCGATATTGGCGAACTGGCCTGCGGTCGGCGATACCGAACCGAGACGGCCGATCATCGCCCAACCTGCAAGCGCGCAGATGATACCGGCCAGCACATAGACCGACATGAGGATCGGCTTGACCGAGACACCGGAAAGCTGTGCCGCTTCGGGATCGTCGCCAATGGCATAGACGTGCCGTCCCCAGGCAGTGTGGTTCAGCACATACCAGAACAGCAGAACCAGAAGCACCATCGCAATGACGCCATAGGTAAAGACCGCGCCGCCAAAGCGGATGCTCTCGCCGAAGAATTGCAGGATCGGCGCTTCCGCCGTGATTTCCTGTGCGCGGATCGTCTCGTTGGCGGAATAGAGGAAGTTTGTGGCGAGGATCACCTGCCACATGCCGAGCGTTACGATGAAGGGCGGAAGGCGGACATAGGCCACCAGAAAGCCGTTGATGAAGCCGCATAGCGCGCCGGTAGCAAAGCCGCACAGAACGGAAAGTTCGGCGGGAAGCCCATAGCGGAAGGTGAACTGGCCCATCACCACCGATGACAGGACCATGATGGCACCGACCGAAAGATCGATACCTGCGGTCAGGATCACAAGCGTCTGCGCCACGGCAATGATGCCGGTGATGGCGACCTGTTGCAGAATGAGCGTCAGCGCAAAAGCGGAGAAGAACTTGCCGCCAAGCGTGATGCCGAACACCAGCAGCGACAGGACGAGCACGATCAGCGGCACGGCAGCGGGATTGTGATGCAGGAAATTCCGCATCCGATAAAGCAGCGACTGGTCGCCCGCATCGAAAGAGGCGACATCAGCCGCGCTCTGCGCCAGCGTCTTTTCATAGTCCTGCATAGACGGTTTTTGTGCAGCGGAAGCCGCCTGTGGCTCACTCATGTCTGTCTCCTGCCTTCACCTGCAGAAAGGTCCGGCAAATCTTCCGATCTGCCGGGTCCGAGTTTCAGAAAGGGGATCAGCCCCAGCACTTGTCGAGTGCGGTCTTCGTGTCGATGGACGGAACGCCTTCCACCGGCTTGTCGGTGACAAGCGACACGCCGGTATCGACGAAGTCCTTGCCTTCGGTCGGCTTCGGCTTTTCACCCGTATCAGCAAACTTCTTGATCGCCTCGATACCGAGTGCCGCCATCTGCAGCGGATATTGCTGCGAAGTCGCGCCGATCACACCGGCCTCGACATTCTTCACGCCGGGGCAACCGCCATCGATGGAAACGATCAGCACGTCTTTTTCGCGACCGACGGCCTTCAGCGCCTCATAGGCACCGGCGGCGGCAGGTTCGTTGATGGTGTGGACGACATTGATGTTCGGATCCTTCTGGAGAAGGTTTTCCATCGCGCGACGTCCGCCTTCTTCGTTGCCATCGGTCAGGTCGCGACCGGCAATGCGCGGATCATCCTCGTCACCGAGTTTGGTCTTGTCTTTCGGGTCGATGCCGAAACCGGTGGCAAAACCCTGATCGCGCAGAACGTCGACGCTCGGCTGCGATGCGGTGAGGTTGAGAAAGGCAACCCGCGCATCCTTGGCCTTGTCACCGAGTGTTGCCGCTGCCCATTTGCCGACCAGTTCACCGGCCAGGAAATTGTCGGTTGCAAAGGTTGCGTCCGCCGCATCGGCAGGCTCAAGCGGCGTATCGAGCGCGATGATGAGCAGGCCCGCATCGCGTGCCTTCTGCAGCGACGGCACGATGCCCTTGGTGTCGGAAGCCGTGATGAGAATGCCCTTGGCGCCATCAGCAATGCAGGTTTCGATAGCTGCAACCTGGCTTTCGGAATCGCCGTCGATCTTGCCCGCATAGGTCTTGAGATTGACGCCCAGCTCCTTCGCCTTGGCGATAGCGCCTTCCTTCATCTTGACGAAGAACGGATTGGTATCGGTCTTTGTGATGAGGCACGCGCCGACATCGGCAGCATTGGCCGAACTCAGTGGAATGGCGGCAGCGCCAAGCGTGAAGGCAGCAAAGGCTGCCGACAGAACTGTCTTCTTCATGGACTCCTCCCAGATTGAAACCGGTCCTCTTCCCCCGGCAGAAGAGAAGCAAAACACGGCTTCAAAACAGAGTCAATTAATAAATCCACTTGATTTATTAATATGCTGTGTCACTCTGGAAGACGGAGGAGAGAGGATCGAAAGAGGCAGGCACCGAGCCCACTGCCGCGCCGCATGATCGGTCTTAGAGACTGAATCAAAAAGCGGCAGGCCGAGGCGAAAATGGTGATTTTCGAGTACCGGAGCGGAGCGTACTTAAAGGTACGTGAGCACCGGAACGTAGAAAGGCGCTATTTGGAGACCGGCATGGTGACTTTTGGAGCAGGCTCTTAAGCGATTGTTTTTATTTCATATCCCTCACAATGAGGGCTTTTTCTCCTCCGATGGTTGGTTTAGGAATTCCGGCATTCCATGGCTGCATTTCGAGATTGCATTCCATGGCACGGAATCTGGGAGAGGCTATGGTCAGGCATAAAGTTGAAGGCGAACCAGACAGCGGGTCTGCCGATACGCTTTCCAGCACCCTTTCTGGCACCCTTTCCGGCACTCCGGGTCCTGCCATGCTGCAATTCGCCGGGCCGGGCGCGAGCGTCAATCGCGGTTCAAACCAGATCGGCGTGCGCGCCTATAATGAGCGGCTGGTTCTGGCGCTCGTGCGCCGGCATGGCGCTTTGGCCCGCGCCGAAATTGCGCGCCTGACCGGACTTTCGGCACAAACGGTTTCCGTCATCATTCGTGCGCTGGAAAAAGACGGCCTCATTACGCAGGGCGAACGGGTGCGCGGTCGTGTCGGCCAACCTTCCATGCCGATGCGCCTTGCCGCCGACGGGGTTTTCTCCTTCGGTCTCAAGATCGGGCGGCGCAGCGCGGAAATCATCCTGATGGATTTTCTGGGAGCGATCCGCGAACGGCGGCACATTACCTATCGCTGGCCTGTACCGGGTGAAATCCGTCGCTTCGCCGTCGAGAGCGTCGCCGCTTTCACGGCAGCCCTCGAACCGGCCAAGCGCGACCGCATTGCAGGGCTCGGCATCGCATTACCCTTCGAATTGTGGAACTGGGTCGAGGAAGTGGGTGCACCTGCCGAAGATCTGGATGCATGGCTCGGCGCCGATCTCGTCGGCGATTTCGCCAAGGCGTTTTCGTTTCCGGTCTTCGTGCAGAATGACGGAACGGCAGCTTGTGGTGCGGAACTGACCTTTGGTCGCGGGCCAGAATTCACCGACTTCGTCTATTTCTTCATCGGCTCGTTCATCGGCGGCGGCGTGGTGCTGAACAACACGCTCTATCCGGGCCGCACGGGCAATGCGGGCGCGCTCGGCTCCATGCCGATGCGGATGCGCGGCACGTGGGAGCGCGGCGAAACCTTGCAGCTCATCGATACGGCTTCGCTGTTCGTCCTCGAACGCATGTTGCAGGAGCGGCACCTGCCCTCCGACGATCTGTGGCTTTCACCGGAAAACTGGCGCAACTTTGGTACGCCGCTCGACGAATGGGTAGCGCTTGCCGCACGCGGGCTGGCCCATGCAACGGTAGCTGCCGCCTCCGTGATCGACTTTCCCGCCGCTGTCATCGATGGCTGGTTGCCGGGTAATGTGCGTCACCGCATCGTGGAAGCGACCCGCGTGGAGCTTTCATGCCTCGACTTGCAGGGCCTGCGCGCGCCGAAGATCATCGAGGGCAAGGTTGGTGTGCATGCCAAGGCGATGGGCGCGGCAAGCCTGCCGCTTTCCAACCGCTATCTGTTCGACCAGAGCGTCCTGTTCAAGGATGCAGGTTAGTTCCCTTTATGGCCTTGTCGATATCTTTCTTTGGGCCGTAAAGCGCAAGGCCGACCAGATCGGGTGCGTCGGCATTTTCCGCCTTGAATACAGCGCGGTTGGCGACGTCATACCCGGTCTCGAACATGGCACGCACATAGGGCGCACGGATAAGATCGCGCTGGATCGATTGCTGCCATGCCCGTTGCAGAACGTCCGGTGTTGCCGAGAAGATCAGCATCGGCTGGCCGAGCAGACGCGTATGCTTGCGGCCTGCCGCATCCTCATAAGGGTCGCCCATGGCGTGCGGCACAGCGCCGGATATGCCGGTCGCGATAAATGCAGTCACGTTCAGCTTCTGCCAGACAGGCAGATCATGCAGGACAAGAATGGCAACTTTTGTATCGAAAATCATGAGCTTTTCCTCTTTTCGAGGACAGGCCTAACGGCTTTTCGCTGCAATTTCTGGAACGTTTGTGCGTCCCTTGCGATAAGCGGCAGGCGTCATGCCATAGGCGCGGCGGAACCAGCGCCCCATATGGCTCTGGTCGGCAAATCCGCTGAGCGCGGCTGCTTCTGCTGGCGCCACTTTTTCGCGCAACAGGCGCCGTGCTTCAGCAAGGCGCAACTGCACCAGACAGGCATGTGGCGAGGTGCCGTATTCACGCCGGAACCCACGTGAAAGCTGGAAACGGTCGGCGGCCCCAACCGCTTCCGCCAGTTCATCGAGGCCGAACTCCTCGTCGAAGCGCGCCCGCAGATAGTCCATCGCGCGTGCTGCGACCGGATGCGGAGCCGACCCTTTTTCTGTCACGTCCTGCCCAAGATGCCGGGCCAGATGTCGGGCAAGATGGTTCGTCACCTGATCGCGGCAGTCTTCAATCATCAGGCGCGGCGCTTCGAGGAAGATTGCCTCGCAGGCGCGGGCGACCGCATGAAACAACTGTCCGTCATCGGCCAGCGTCTCGCGAAAACCGATATGCGCATCATCGCCACCCATCGCGCTTCTGACCAGCGATTGCGGCATATAAAGCATGTTATAGGCAAAACCGTCCGCCGCGACCGCCTGCCCGTCGTGGCGTTCGCCCGGCTCGATGAGAATCACTCGCCCTGGCGTGCTCTGCCGCCGCCTGCCCCGGCAGAAAAAATCCTGCACGCCCGCATGGGTCACGCCGACGAGCCATTCGTCATGAAAATGCATGTCATAGGCATGGCTGTGAAAACGGGCCGCCACGGCTTCCAGGCCGGTGGTATCGTCGCGTTTCAGCCGCATCACATCGCGCGGGCCATTGATGGGGCGAGCATTGTCGGTCATGGCAGAATTTGTAGCATGGCCAGCGACAACCACACAGTTTGTTATTTTCAATCAATAAGTTTGATCTATGTTGTCTTGCAATGACCGCAAATGCCAACACATTGACTGCTTAATTCATTTAATCGAACGGGAAAGATATGACCGTCAAGACAATCGCCACCACGCCATACCAGGACCAGCAGCCGGGCACTTCAGGCCTGCGCAAGAAGGTTCCGGTTTTCCAGCAGCCCAACTACGCTGAAAACTTCATCCAGTCGGTTTTCGATGTGCTGGAAGGTTTTGCCGGCAAGACGCTCGTGGTCGGCGGCGACGGACGCTATTATAACCGCGAAGTGATCCAGAAGCTCATCAAGATGGCCGCCGCCAATGGCTTCGGGCGCATCATGGTAGGTCAGGGCGGCATTCTTTCGACGCCAGCCGCCTCCAACATGATCCGCAAATACAAGGCTTTCGGCGGCATGATACTTTCGGCAAGCCACAATCCCGGCGGCCCGAATGAAGATTTCGGCATCAAATACAATATCGGCAACGGCGGACCGGCACCGGAAAAGATCACCGAGGCGATCTTCGCCCGCTCGAAAGTGATCGACCAGTACAAGATTGCCAATGTGGCCGATATTGATATCGACACGATCGGCACGAGCCGGATCGGCGACACCGAAGTCGTCATCTTCGATCCTGTCGCCGATTATGCCGAGCTGATGGAAAGCCTGTTCGATTTCGACGCAATCCGCGCCATGATCAAGGGCGGTTTCGGTCTCAAATTCGATGCCATGCATGCGGTGACCGGGCCTTATGCCAAGGAAATCTTCGAGCACCGTCTCGGCGCGCCGGAAGGCAGCGTGATGAACTTCGTGCCTCTGCCGGATTTCGGCGGCCACCATCCGGATCCGAATCTCGTCTACGCAAAAGATCTCTATGATCTGCTCATGTCCGACCACGCGCCGGATTTCGGCGCCGCCTCCGATGGCGACGGTGATCGCAATCTCATCATCGGGCGCGGGATCTTCGTCACGCCATCCGATTCGCTTGCCATGCTGGCCGCCAATGCGCATCTGGCGCCGGGCTACAAGGACGGCATCAAGGGCATTGCCCGTTCCATGCCGACAAGTGCTGCCGCCGACCGCGTGGCTGACAAGCTCGGCATCGGCATGTTTGAAACGCCGACGGGCTGGAAGTTCTTCGGCAATCTGCTCGACAATGGCAAGGTCACGATTTGCGGCGAGGAAAGCTCCGGCACCGGGTCCGACCATGTGCGCGAGAAGGATGGCCTGTGGGCCGTACTGCTCTGGCTCAATATTCTGGCGGTGCGCAAGGAAAGCGTGAAAGACATCGTCGAGGAACATTGGGCGCGTTTCGGGCGCAATTATTACACCCGCCACGACTATGAAGCTGTCGATTCCGATATCGCCAAACAACTGGTGGCCGATCTTCGCGGCAAGCTTGCAAGCCTGCCCGGCACGACCGTCAATGGCCTCACAATCGAGAAGGCCGACGACTTCGCCTATCACGATCCGGTCGACGGCTCGATCAGCGAACATCAGGGCATCCGCATCTATTTCCCGGATGGCGGTCGTGTGGTGCTGCGCCTGTCCGGCACCGGTACGTCAGGTGCTACCATCCGCATCTATGTCGAGCGCTATGAAGCGGATACCGCCAGGCACAATCTCGACACGCAAGAAACGTTGGCCCCATTCATCGACGCGGCAGAACAGATCGCCGAGGTGAAAAAGCGCAGCGGGCGAACAGAGCCGAGCGTTATCACCTGACAAAAGAAAAAGGGCCGTTTCCGGCCCTTTTTTTCATTCAAAGACAATCGCCGGCGCGGGCTTTCCAGCCCCTTTGCCGCCCTTCATGTTGTCCCAGACCTTGCGGGCGATCTCGCGATAGATTTGCGCGTGTTCGCTGTCCGGTTCATGGACGGTGATCGGCGTGCCCGCATCCGAATAGGCGCGCACATCCATATGCAGCGGCACTTCGCCCAGGAACGGCACCTCGAGACGCTCCGCCTCCCTGCGCGCGCCGCCATTGCCGAAAATATCGTAGCGCGCGCCAGTATCAGGCGCGATGAAGTAGCTCATGTTCTCGACGATGCCCAGAAGCGGGACATCCACCTTGCGGAACATGTTCAAGCCCTTGCGCGCGTCGATCAACGCCAGGTCCTGTGGTGTCGAAACGACCACGGCACCCGCCAGCGGCACCTGCTGCGCCATGGTGAGCTGTGCGTCACCGGTGCCCGGCGGCATGTCGACCACCAGAACGTCCAGTTCGCCCCAGGCCACTTCGCGCAGCATCTGCGTCAGCGCCGACATGACCATCGGCCCGCGCCAGATCATCGGCGTTTCCTCATCGACCATGAAGCCCATCGACATGACCTTGATGCCGTAATTTTCCATCGGCTTCAGGATGCGGCCCTCGACCGTTTCCGGACGGCCGGAAAGGCCGAGCAGGCGCGGCATGGACGGTCCGTAAATATCGGCATCGAGAATGCCGACCTTCAGCCCGTTGGCGGCAAGACCGAGCGCAAGATTGACCGCGGTGGTGGACTTGCCGACGCCACCCTTGCCCGATGCGACAGCAATGATCGCGCCAACGCCCGGTATGCCGGGCTTGGTCGCTGCGCGCTGCGGCTGTGGCGGGTGGCGATGCTGAACCGGAGCGGCTGCAGGTCTGGCCTGCGGCTTTGGTGGTGGGGGCGCATCGTCGCTGGTACGTCCGCCTTTCTTTTCGGCGGTGAGCGTGACCAGCGCGCCAGTGACGCCCGGAATTTCCTTCACGGCCTTTTCAGCGGCAAGCCGCATCGGCTCCAGCGCATCGGCGCGCGCTGCCGGAACCGTGATGGAGAAGAAAACCTTGCCGTCGGCAATAAAGATATCCGACACTAGTCCGAGCGACACAACATCGCTTTCGAAATCCGGTCCCGTCACGGTCTTCAGCCGTTCCTGAACCTGTTCGCGTGTTACGCTTGTCATTTCGATTCCTTTAATGAAGGCAGCAAGGGAATACCGGAGTAAGGAAGTATGTCCGATGTAAGAACATATTGCCCTACTCCCCTATTCCCTTTTCATCAAAAGGCCAATGCCCGTTTCAGGCCTCTGTCAGGCTGCCTCCTCGCAGACGGCAGCCTCGGGACGATGACCCATGAGATAGAGCGCGCAGGTGGTGCGCAGCATGGAGGCAAAATTCGGGATCGCGCCATTGGCCTCCAGCGCTTCGTCGTAAAGCGTCGATATGAAGCGGGGCGTGGTCAGGTTCTGGCTGGCCGCGATCTCATCCAGCAGGCGCCAGAAGGTGGCCTCCAGCTGAATGCTGGTGGAATGACCGCCTATGCGCACGGAGCGATTGATCTGCCGGTAGCCTTCCGGGTCCTGCTCGGCGAAAACCTTGCACATGGGTTCCTCCCTTCATTAAGAGCACGAACTTGGCTGTGGTAGCCGATTGCCACCACGCCGTCGCTTTTTCTTTCATAATCGACAACCAGCAAGACAATCGCAAGCCGCTTTTGAGGAAGCGGCAAAAGAAACAGGAGTAGCTTGTGGCTAAAGCCATTCATTCGATGATCCGTGTTCTCGACGAGGAAAAATCCGTTTCCTTCTATAATCAGGCTTTTGGCCTCGATATTGCCGAGCGCATTGATTTCGAAACCTTCACGCTGATCTATCTGCGCAATGCCGAAGCCGATTTCGAAGTCGAGCTGACGGTCAACAAGGGCCGTACCGAGCCTTACAATCTGGGCGATGGCTATGGTCATCTCGCCGTGGCGGTCGATGACGTCGATGCCGAACATGCCCGTTTCACGGAACTTGGCTTCAAGGTCGGCAAGCTTGTCGATTTCAAGAATAACGGCGTGCAGCTTGCCCGCTTCTTCTTCGCGGAAGATCCGGACGGCTACAAGATCGAAGTTCTGCAACGGGGCGGCCGCTACCAGTAAGCCGCTCCCTATCGTCTTTTCTGGCCGGGAGGAGCCGCCATGGAAGACGGGAAAGCCAGCATTCCCGGTGGTGAGAATCTCCGGGAACGCATAGCCAGCCCGCCCATTCCGGACGGGCAAGCAAAGGAGGAGAACCGAATGACTACCGTTTTTGACGGTCTTTCCACCCGAGAGAAAAAGACACTGTCCCGCCGCGATATTCTCAAGCGCGGCGCAGGCCTCAGCCTCGGCGCCATGCTCGTTGTCAGCGGCAATGCCGTTATCTGCCCGCAATTCGCATGGGCGCTTGAAACCACCACGCTCAAGCCCGAAACCATGGCGACCCTGATCCAGCTTGCGCGCGACATCTATCCGCATGACAAGCTTCCCGACCGTTTCTATGCCATTGCCGTCAAACCTTATGACGCGGATTCCGCCAAGGACGAGACGCTCAGAAAGCTGATCGAGGACGGTGTTGCCGATTTGAACAAGCGGGCTGGAGCCGGAGGCTATCTGGGGCTTGGCTGGGAGGAAGAGCGCGTCGCGATCCTGCGCGAGATCGAGAAAAGCCCCTTCTTCCAGAAGGTGCGCAGCGGGCTTGTGACCGGCCTTTATAACCAGAAGGATATCTGGCCGCTCTTCGGCTACGAGGGCGAAGCCTATTCCAAGGGCGGTTACATCCAGCGCGGCTTCGACGATATCGAATGGCTCTAGGCGCCCCCGGCGCAGAACATACCAATTTCAAAGCGGCACCACCGTCCTGCAAGCGCCTTGCGTTTTGCGGAAACGGGAAAGCATTGGGAGGAAACAATGGCTGCTCCATACAATCTCAAGGACGACAAGGTCGTCGTTATCATCGGCTCGGGCGCTGGCGGCGGCACGCTCGGCAACGAACTGGCCCAGAAAGGCATCGACGTCGTCATTCTCGAAGCCGGAAAACGCCACGAGTTCGAAGATTTTATCAATGATGAATGGGATAGTTTTGCCCAGCTCGCCTGGCTCGACAAGCGCACGACATCGGGCAGCTGGCGCGTGGCGCACGATTTCCCGAACCTGCCCGCATGGATCGTGAAGGCTGTCGGCGGCACCACCACTCACTGGGCTGGTGCATCCTTGCGTTTTCAGGATTACGAGTTCGAGACCCTGACCCATTACGGCAAGATCGAAGGGGCAAATCTGCTCGACTGGCCGATCACGCTGGCCGATCTGGAGCCTTACTACGCCAAGGCCGAGGACAAGATGGGGGTTACCCGCACCAACGGCATTGAGGGTCTGCCCGGCAACAATAATTTCAAGGTTATGAAAGCCGGCGCCGACAAGCTCGGCTACAAGGAATGCCATACGGGTCGCATGGCTATCAATTCAGCGCCGCGCGACGACCGCATGGCCTGCCAGCAGACCGGCTTCTGCTTTCAGGGCTGCAAATGGGGCGCGAAATGGTCGACGCTCTATACGGAAATTCCCAAGGGCGAGGAAACCGGCAGGCTGGAAGTTCGCCCGGAATGCACGGCGCTCAAGATCGAGCACAATGCAGCTGGCAAGGTGACGGGCGTGCTCTATGCCGACAAGGATGGCAAGCAGCACTTGCAGAAGGCGCGCGTCGTCTGCGTGGCAGGCAATTCGATTGAAAGCCCGCGCCTTCTGCTCAATTCGGCTTCGTCGAAATTCCCGGACGGCCTCGCCAATTCGTCAGGACAGGTCGGGCGCAACTATATGCGCCACACCACCGGTTCGGTCTATGCCTCGTTTGAAAAGCCGGTTCATATGTATCGCGGCACCACCATGGCAGGCATCATCCGCGATGAGGCTGCGCATAATCCGAAACGAGGCTTCGTCGGCGGCTATGAGATGGAAACCGTTTCGCTTGGCCTGCCCTTCATGGCTGCCTTCCTCAATCCGGGCGGTTGGGGGCGCAGCTTCACCTCGGCACTCGACGATTATGTCAACATGGCCGGTCTCTGGATCGTCGGCGAAGACATGCCACAGGAGAAAAACCGCATCACGCTGAGCAAGGACGTGAAGGACGAACACGGCTTGCCGGTTCCCGACGTCTATTACGACGATCACCCGAACGATATCGCCATGCGCGATCATGCCTATGCGCAGGGCAAGGCGCTTTATGAGGCCGTTGGTGCCGTCCGCACCTTCCCGACCCCACCCTATCCGTCGACGCATAATCTGGGCACCAACCGGATGAGCGAAAAGCCGCAGGATGGCGTCGTGAACAAGCACGGACAGACGCATGACATCAAGAATCTGTTCGTTTCCGATGGCAGCCAGTTCACAACCGGCGGCGCGGAAAACCCGACCCTGACCATCGTGGCTCTCGCTATCCGTCAGGCTGATTATATCGCGGAACAGATGAAGAAGCGGGCGATCTGACCTCCATATCTATTCTCCCGACCGTTGGAAAACAGAAACGGCGCGACCAATTCGCGCCGTTTCTGTTTGATGCTTGGCAAAGACAGCTCCTTTAGGCTAGGTAAACTCGGCTTGAATGGAGAAGCTTTGAGTTGAAGACAAGCATCGGCCAATATCGGATATCCCTGGCTATACGTGTCCTTAGCGTACTCGCCCTGATGTTCGTCGCCTTTGCGCACAAGCCCATCGACCTCAATGCGCCCGACAGCTACCTGCTTGCCCAATACCAGTTGCCTGACGGAACCTACCCGGTGCTCTGCATCGGCGATCATGGTTCCGATCCCAACCATCAGGGTCACGACAAGCATCTGAGCAACAATAGTTGCGAAGCCTGCCGGATTTCATCGGCCTTCCTGTACCCTGCGCCTGCGGGTTCAACCGGTGCAGCCCCGCATATCGCCATGGCGGATGGCATCGTGCCGCCGCAACCGATCCTGCAGCACAACACCTATCCGCCATCGGCACCGCCGCAAGCGCCGCCGCTCGCTTGAATAATATCGTTTGAGCGAATGCGCTCCCCGGATCGCATTCGGGAATGAAACGCGCCTGAACCCTGTTCCCCCGAACTTGGCGTCGGCGTGCCTTCCAATGATTATTCAGGTTTGACACAATGAAGAACTATCGTCTTTTCGCCTCCGCCATCTCGATTGCCGCACTGTGCGCCTCTGCTAGCCTGGCCCAAGCCCACTCCTCCCTCGACCAGAGCGAAGCCAAGGCAGGCGGCTTCTACAAGGCAACCTTCCGCGTACCGCATGGCTGCGACGGCAAGGCCACGACTAAAGTGAAGGTCGAGCTGCCTGAAGGCTTCATTTCGGCCCAGCCGCAGGTCAAGGCGGGCTGGAAGATCGAGACCGTCAAGGGTGACTATGCCCAGAGCTACAAGGTGCACGGCAAGGATGTGACTTCCGGCGTCCGCGAAGTCCGCTTCACCGATGGCAACCTGCCCGGTGATTTCTACGACGAGTTCACCGTTGTCGGCCAGCTCGCCAAGTTCGACAAGGACACCACCCTCTCCTTTCCCGTGACGCAGGTCTGCGGAAGCGACGCTTCGGTTGCGTGGACGGAAGTGCCCAAGGATGGCCAGAACCCGCACGATCTGGCGCATCCGGCACCGCAGCTGCTCGTGAAGGCCGCGGGCGCTGACGATGGGCACGGCGGGCATGGTGGACACGACAAGATGGGCCAGATGGACCATGGCTCCATGCAGGCAGCAATGCCGACGAAGCTTGGCGAACTGGAAATCACGGCACCTTCGGTGCGCGCCATGGTTCCCGGTGCCAAGGTTGCAGGCGGGTTCATGACCATCGCCAATGACGGCAAGGATGCCGACAAGCTGGTCTCCGTCACCACCGGCGGTGTCAAGCGCGTCGAAATCCATGAGATGTCGATGCAGAACGACGTGATGAAGATGCGCCAGCTTGAAGGCGGTCTGGATATTCCGGCAGGCGAGAAGGTCGAGCTGAAGTCCGGTGGTTATCACCTCATGTTCATCCAACCGGAAAAGCCATACAAGGAAGGCGAGACCGTTCCTGTCACGTTGGAATTCGAAAAGGCCGGCAAGGTCACAATCGATTTCCCCGTCACCGCGCAAAGCGGTCAAAAGGGCGGCCAGAAAGATGGAGAGCATTCGGGTCACTAGAGCGCGTTTCGATCTGACTGAATCAGATCAGCGCGTCTCGGCTTTTTGTTCTAAAGCGCATCCTGAAAACCGTTTCATACTTTGCGGGATGCGCTCCAGCACTACAGTTGCAAATTCGTCAGACCGTGGCGAGAAGAGTAATTTTCGAGTACCGGAGCGGAGCGTGCTTCCAGGCATAGTCCCGAAAAGTTGCAGACTTTTCGGATCAGGCTATGCGCCAGAGAAAGCTACGTGAGCACCGGAACGGGGAAGATTGCTCTTTGCAACCCGGCATCACGAAGAATGCGACTGTGGTGTTAGCAAAGGGGCGAATGATCCGCGTCCTCTCTCCTTCGCGCATTATGCGCCCGTTTGCCGCAACCGCTGCTCCCCCACAGCGGTTGCGTTCCTTCTCGAATGCTGTAAACATGAGTATTAAAGTCTAGAATAATTCCAAACAATTGAAATCTAATAAGATTTTAAACTTGAGTAATTGACTCCAGATGGATTTTCTGGCTTTTATGCATGGTGCAAATTCACAACCTTTGATGTCTGGGCCTTGAACCCTTTCGATTGGAGGACCCTATGATTGGTCTCGGCGAATGCCGGTCCGCAAATGTCGACGGCCTGCCTTGGCAGCTCAGTCTCTTGCCGACCGGATATTGCAATGTGCGGGGGGAAACCGAACGTCCCTCTGTAAAAATGCAGGGTTCACGCCCCGCATGCATGTCTTCATTCCGTAGCTTCTACGGGAGGCGGACATGAATATGCGCATATCCCAACTGAACGGCGCTAACACTGCGGGCTATTTCGATCGCCTGCCGGAAAAGCTGGTGCTGGAAGGTTATCGCCGCTGGACTGCGGGTTTCGAGACAGGCTCGATCATCCCGTGGGAAATGACCTGGGGCCTCTATTCGGAAGTGCTTGGGCCTTCGGAAGCAAAACGCGCGGTGGGCGAGCTGTCGCATTTCATCCGCGTGCTGCGCCATTGCGCCAGCTGCCAGTTGCGTGCTTTCCCTTTCGACTCGCACCATGTCTGCCGCGAGGAATGCCTGACGCTGGGGCTGATTTCCGGCATCCAGAATCAGGACGCGCTGCTACTTGATACCTGCCTTGAAGCCATTGCCTGTCATCGCCGCTGCGACGATGTGGCAGGGGCTGCCCGCAATTTTGCCGACACGCTGGCTGATTTCGGCCAGACTTTGTTGCCAATACCGATCCATGCCATCGACAGCGCTTTGAATTTTACGCCGCGCGCGACTTTTCACTGATTGACCCAAGATCGGCCCCAGACCGATCCTTGGCCGGAAAAGTCCCAGCGTTTTGCGAATGAATGTGATTCCAGATTTCAAGTCGCCGTCACCCGGCGCAAGGAGATAGAAATGCAGGCCAGAACCGAACGACGCCTCGGCATTGCCGCCGCCCTCGTCCTGACCGCAGGAGCGTTTGTCATGCCGGGCGTATCCACCCAGATCGTGCAGAACGATGTGGTGCCGCAGAGCCAGATTCATATGGCCTCGGCAGAAAACCTGCGCGCCGAGCTGCGCCATTTCGTCAATCTCGGCGAAGCCATGCCGAAGTCGGTGCGCTACGAGTAATCGTATCGAACCTGATACAAAAAGGCCGCGCCAGATCTGGCGTGGCCTTTTTATTTGCAGCAGAAACGCTTCAATTTCCAACAGACGCTGATGCGCCGTGCGACCGTTGAGATTTCGGTTATGACGAGCCGAAAATGGTGGAGTGCGAGCACTGGAAGCGCAGCACAACGCCATTTGCAGGCCGTCAGAGCCGGAATTCCTCCGGTCCGGTTATCCGACGATGATCGGAGCCTTGCCCTGTACGCGGTTATAGAGATCGATGATGTCCTGGTTCATCAGGCGGATACAGCCGGATGACATGGACTGGCCGATCGACCACCATTCCGGCGAGCCGTGGATGCGATAACCGGTGTCCTGCCCATTCTGGAAAATGTAGAGCGCGCGCGCACCCAGCGGATTTTGCGGGCCGGGTTCCTGACCGTTACGATATTTTGCCAGTTCCGGCTTGCGCTGGATCATTTCCGGTGGAGGCGTCCAGACCGGCCATTGCTTCTTGTACTGGACATTGGCGGTGCCCGACCACTCAAAGCCCGCCTTGCCGATCCCGATGCCGTAGCGCAGCGCTTCTCCGCCCGGCAGAACGTAATAGAGAAGATGGTCCTTGAGGCTGACGACAATCGTTCCCGGCGCCTGCCCTGTCGGGTCCGGCACGATCTGACGGCGGAATTGCTTCGGCACCTTCTCGTATGGAATTGCGGGCAGTGAATACGGCCCTTCCTGCACGGCGGCGTACATGACATCCGGCGTCGTGATATCGCGGTCGACGCTGATCTGCGGACGCATCGGCGTAATCCCGCCCGTCGACATCGGATCGACATTCATCTGGAAGGCCGACATATCCATCGTTTGGTTACAACCGGCAGCACCGGTGAGGAGGACGGCACCGGTGCCGAAAAGGAAGCGGCGGCGGCTCAGATCGTCAATGAACTTGGTCATGCAAATTACCCGGACAGAAGGGTTGAAACACAGCCGTCAAGCGACCGCCATACTCAACAGCAATTTGCGTTCTTATGGTTGAAGAACGGTTAAACAACTCGCGCAAACGTGTCTGAAAATTCCGTTTGAAAGCATAAATTGCAGTGAATGTAAAAATTCAATCGATTTAAGTTTCATGGCAAATGCGACGAACGTATGTATCTCATGGCTATTTGATGGCGAAAATGTGGCTTTGCCTCAAAACCGCTATTCTGAATTGTAGCCGGATAGCAAAAGGCCGGGTCATGAAACCCGGCCTTGATTGCCTTCAATATTTTGCGGCGATCAATAATCTTTTTCGTAGAAGATACCGCCGCTGGAATCGCCTTCCGCTCCCAGTGAACCCTTGGCTTTCAGGTTACGGGTGATGTCGAGATTGACGGTGCCCTTGGTTGAGCCGCCTGAACCCGCTTCCACGCCCAGATAGATATTGTCGCGGATATAGCGACCGGCACGAACTGCTGTCTGGCCCTTGTCATCCGTCACGACATCAAGATCGTCGAGACCTGTCCCGGCGCGCAGCTTGTTCATGAGCGAGTTGTTGGAGCCGCCCGCAAGTTCGGCGGCGGCAGCGGCAAGCTGTGCGATCTGGAAGGCCGACAACTCGCCGATTGAGCGCTTGAAGATCAACTGCGCCAGCACTTCATCCTGCGGCAATTCCGGCGTCGACGAGAATTTTATGTCGAGATTATCAACCGTACCCGTCACCGTCACGATTGCAGTGATTTCATTGCCTTCCGAACGGGCGACGAAGTTGAGCTGCGGATTAAGATCGCCCACCAGCGTGACATTGCCTTCATCGAAGGTAATGCGCTGCCCGAGAATACCGATGCGGCCGCGGATCATGTCGAACGCGCCGACCGGCTTGATATCGGTCACAGGCCCGGTCAGGCGAAGACGTCCGCCCAGCTCCGTATCGAGGCCGCGACCGCGCACGAAAATCTGGTTGGGCGCATTGATGACAACGTCGAGGCGCGGCACGGTCGGACGCGCTGTCGGCGTCGGCACTTTGCTGCGACGCGTTTCGACCTTGGCGCGATCAAGCGTCACCTGAACGTTCTTAGGCGTGTTCTTGTGGCGAACCGGAACATAGGCTGCGCCGCCGCCCAGATTTTCCGGCACCGAGATTTCTGCCCTGTCGACATCGATGCGGCCTGAAATCAAAGGATCTCGCATCAGCGGCCCGCTGATCGTGATCCCGCCGTCGACGGTCGCCACAACCAGCTTGCCGTCGGCATAGCGGGCACGATTGAGCTTGATCTCGATATTGGCCGGGAAACTCGCTTCGGCATTGGTCGAGATCGTACCGCTGGCAGAAACCGATCCGCCGCTGCCGAGCGCGGCATTGACCTGACGCAGCGTGACGGTTTCGCCATCCAGGCTGCCCATGACATTGATATTGTTCAGGCGAACATTGGTGTCCGGATCGACAAAGGTTGCGCCATTGGTGGAGAACATGCCGCGCAACTGCGGACGGTTGAAGCCGCCCGAAACGCTGGCCGTCAGCGTCAGCGTACCGTTTACCTGCGCACCGCGATCGGCCAGGAAGCGGTTGGCGAGCGCCAGCGGAATGCTACCATTGACATTGACTCCAAGCCCCTGCCCCGAGAACGGAACCTTGCCATTGGCGGTGACATTGAGGCCGCGCGGACCGTCGACGGTCAGCGACGAGAAGTCGATAGCCATGGCCGCATAGCTGCCTGCAGCTTGCAGGGTGAGCGGCGCAAGTCCGTTATCGCGCAGCGGTTTGGCCGCAAGGCCTGTACCGCGCAGATTGAAGGTTGCCGCAGGATTGGTGAGGGGGCCCGTGACACGCGCCGTTCCGGTCACATTGCCCGCGAGATCCTGTCCCTTGACCGCACCGTTCAATGCCGTCAGCGGAAGATTGGCGAGATTGACGTCAATGGCCAGATCGCCCTTACTGAGCGGCACACCACCATTGGCGCGGACATCGATGCCGCCCCCTCCGGTTACATGCGCATCGACATTGAGCCGATTATTGGCCGAGGTGCCCTTGGCATCGGCATTGAGAGCCGCAATGCCCTGCTTTTTGAGCTCCGCGGCCGTCACGCCTCGCGCCGCCATGTCGAAAGCGACATTGGGTGCTTCTTTCGTGCCGGTGATGCGGGCTGTGCCGTTGACCGTGCCGCCAAGCCCCAGTTCCGGCTTGAACGTATTGGCCAGAGCCAGCGGCAGATTGGAAAGGGCGACCGAAAGATCGAGACGACCATCGACCACGCCATTCACCTTGACCTGCCCCGCGCTGGCATCTGCGCCCGTATTGATGATGATATCCCCGAAGGAGATTTCCTCGCCCTTCATGGAAATGGTGGCGGGCGCGGCCAGATTGGCGCTGAGTGTGCCCTGCTTCACATGGGCCGAAGCCAGTCCCAGTTCAAAACCGCCATTTTTCGGCTCAAGCGAACCGGCAGCGCTGGCGACTGTGCCGATTTTCAACTTGGTATTGGCAGTAAAATCGGTTTTCGACCCGGTTGCATTGGCCTTGGCATCGAAGCTGTCGATGCCGAAAGTGCCGACCATTATGTCGCGCGCCGCAGCATTGCCGTCCACCACCGGCACGCCGAACAGGTCCTTTGCCGTCAGGGCAATATCAGCCGAGGTGATACGATTGCCATTGACCTTGATGTCCTTGGCATTGGCAGTGACCGATGCATTCTGGCGACCGTCATTGGCGTCGAGCGTGATATCAGCATTGGCCGCACCGGTCGCCTCCGCCAGCGCCAGGGCTGCTGCCGTGGAAATATCCGGCGCATCGAGCTTCAGCGCGCCGGTCAGGAGACCTTTCGCGGTCTGGGTGACATTGCCCGAAAGATGCGCACCGCCTGCATTGAAGACGAGGTCGGTCAGACGCTTCTCGTCATTGACGATGTCGATGAGCGTTCCAAGATCAACACGCTGGCCATTAAGGAATGCACTGCCAGCAAGCTTGCCGGAAAGGGCAGCACCTGTCTTTGCATTTCCGTCGAGCATGGCATTGAAATCGAGACCGCCTTCGGAAAGCTTGCGACCGGCCAGAGTGCCCTCCGGCGCATCGGCGCGCAGCGCCAGCGCAATCAGCTTGTCGTCGCCGCGCGCACTGCCCTTGACGGTCATCCGCCCCGATGCCTGATCGGAAAGAAGCTTCAGATCGGACAGCATGACGCCGAAGTCGAAACTTGCCTTGTCGGATGCAAAGGAACCATTGGCAGTGATTTCGCTCAGCTCATTGCCGATACGGAAATCACGCGCCGAAAACCCTTCGCTGCTGCGGCCAAGCGCGCCGCTGAGATTGACGGCACCATCGAGAATGCGGTCGACTGCTTCCGTGCCGGTGCGCATGTTCTGTGCTGTGCCGTTAAGGTCGAGCTGGAATGCACCGCTGACCGGGCGAACAATGCCCTTGGCGTTGACATCGATGCTGCCTGCAAGGTCACGGTCAGCCAGAGCGCCGAACGGCGCAAGGCTTGCAATCTTGGCGGCGATATCGCCATTGAAGGCAAAGTCGTCGATATTGCCCTTGAGATCGAGGCTGAGACCGTTACCGGCAATATTGGCTTGCGCCAGCTCGACCGGCGAACCGGCGCGCCATGCGCCGTCGATGGCGAGCGCAATCTTGCTGCCAAGCGCCTCGGCAATTTCCGCCCGTTCTGCCGAAATGCCATCCATCCCGCCATTGGCCTTGAAGGTGATATGGCGATTGGCGGCATCGCTCAGGTTCTCGGCAACGCCGCCCATATCGAGCGCGATGCTGTCGGCGGAAATCGTTGCGTTCTTGAGACCGGCAATGGCAAGCGTTCCCGTCCAGTCATTGGTCGGGCGATCACCGTAAGCGACCTGGAACTTTGCATTGTCGATATAGGTTTCAGCGCCCTTGACCGGCAGGAGGACGCGGCCCTTGCTCTCATCGGCAATGGAGGCATCAATGCGCAGCTTGTTCAGGAAGCGGTCATTGCCGGTTTCGGCAGAAGCCTTCAGTTTCAAGGCAGCGCTGTTCAGCGCCAGATCATCAAGGCGGAAGCCGCCTGCATCCTTCAGGAAGCCATCCGCCGACAGTACGGTTTCGGCACCGAAGAAATCGCGGAATACAGGCGGTACAAGAACCGCGATCGGACCGTTGAAACGGGCAGAGAAAACACGTCCGCCATCGGGCGCCTGACCTTGCCGGTTGAGCGCGAATTCGCCTGTCAACGTGCGGCTACCGTTGGTGTCGAGCGCAAGATCGACCCTCAACTCGTCAAGCGGACCGGCGCCTTTCAAAGTAAGATCGACCGGAGGACGGCCATCGATGTTCAACAGGTTGGCGACGATGCCGTTAGCCGGTTCCGAGACTTTCAGGTCGAGATCGACCTTCTGGTCAGAATTGGCATAGGCCGCGCGAAGGGCAAAATTTCCGCCGGGACCGTCGAGACGCTTGATGTCGAAATTTGAATCGAGCGAACCATCGGCAAGCGACAGGCTGCCATTGGCGGATACTTCCGATTCGAGACCGTAAATATCCGGCCCGAAATGCAGGCGCGCAATGGCAAGCTGATCGAGACTGATTGAAATCGGCAGTTCCGGCAGGCTGAACGTGGACGATTCCGGCGACGGCAGGCTGTTGTCAGGCAACGGCTTGCGAATGATATCGATACGCTCGGCAGCAAGCGACTGGATGCTGAGACGACCAACAAGAAGTGCGGTACGGCTCCAGTTCAGCTTGGCATTCTCGATACGCAGCCAGACGCCTTCGCGGTCAGCAATGGTGATTGAGCCGACGGTTGCTTCCGAAGACAGAACCCCGCTGATACCGGAAATGGAAATACGGCGGTTCGGCGCGGAAAGCTGGCTTTCCACGAAGGACAGGAAATAGGATTTCTCTTCTTCTGCTGGTGCTTCTGCCTGTTCCTGTCCAGAGGCTTGATCTTGAGCCTGAGCGGGAACTTGAGCTTGAGCCTGCAACTGTTTCTGCTGTTCCGGCCAGCCGAAGATGACTGCCGTGACGGCGAAAGCGACGAAGGCGATGATTGCGAGAAATCTGGTCAAAACGCCTGTCCTATACCTACGTACAAGCCATAGCTCGGATCACCCGAGCGGCGGTTGAGCGGAACGGCGACATCGAGGCGGATCGGTCCGAGACCGGTCAGATAGCGCAGACCGCCACCGACGCCGACACGCATCTGTTCCGAGAAATCGGGGAACGATTTTTCGCCCACATAACCGGCATCGACGAATGCCACCGCGCCGATGGAATCGGTGATGCGGGTGCGCACTTCGCCATTGGCCTCGACAAGCGAGCGCCCGCCGATGATCTCGCCATTGCCCGCGCTGACGCCGATATTGCGATAGCCATAGCCGCGAACCGAGCCGCCGCCACCTGCCAGGAAGAGTTGGCTCGGCGGCAGGTCCTCGATGGACGCGCCGACGATCGAACCGAACTTGAGACGGCCTGCGAGGATCACGCGATCCTTTTCGCCAAAGCCGTAATAGGTGCGGCCTTCGGCGGTGAAACGGGTGGCGAAATTGCCGTACTGGAATTCGTAGAAGGGCTGGATATTGCCTTCCAGATAGAAGCCCGAACTCGGATCCGGCTTGTTGTTGCGGCTGTCATAGAGGAGATTGCCCTCCAGTCCCGCCGTGGTGAAGCTGCGCGAGCCGAAAACGTCGTCGTCGAAATGACCCTGGCTCGCCTTGGCATAGAGCGCGCCTGACAGCTCGTCGCTGAATATCTGCGTGAAGCCGGTCTTCGCATTGACCGATGTTTCGGTATAAGCATCCAGCACTTCGCGCTTGGCATCAAGCGAGGCGACAAAATCCGTATCCGGTGTATAGACGCCCGGCTTCGTGAAGCTCGTACCCAGAAGATAGGTAAAGTTCTTCGGATCGAAGGAATTGTCCTGCGTGCCGCCGATACCGCTGACCTTGGCATCGAAACGCAGGCGCTCGCCGCGTCCGAACAGGTTGCGGTGCATCCAGTAGCCGGTCAGGCCGAAACCATCGATGGTCGAATATTCGGCACCGAAGCCGAAGCGGCGCGGCTTGCGCTCCTGCACGTTGAGCGTCATCGGCAGGCTGCCGTCCGGCTCGATCTTTTCGGCTTCCTCAAAGCTCATGGCGCGGAACACTTCCATACGACCGAGACGCTTTTTGGCTTTCTCGATATCGTCGGGATCGTATTCCTGGCCTTCTTTCAGCCCGGTCATCCAGGCCACGAATTGCGGGTCCATGCGCGCGGTTCCAACGACGCTGACCGGGCCATAATGCGCCTTCTGGCCGGGATCGAGCGAAACATCGGCGGAAACCCGGTTGTCGGCATGGTCCGCGACGATATCCTCATCGGTAACCCGCGCCTTGGCATAGCCTTGCTGGCGCCACGCCTCAACGGCAAGGCGCTCCGCCTTGATGACCGTGCCCGAACGCGCCACCTGTCCCGGCGCGAAGCCCGCATCTTCGGGCGACTGCACGTGATCGCGCTTGTCGACCGGCGGTGGCGCAATATTGGAAATGGCCGTGCGCGAGAACAGAAATTGCGGGCCGGGGTCAACCGAAATCGCGACCTTCGCATCATTGGGGATTTCCGCGTCGGGCGGAATGTCGTTCGCCTCGCGACCATCGACTTGAATAGAAATCGTACCGCCATAGCGGCCTTCGCCATAGAGTGCGGCCAGAATGCGGCGATAATCGCCGCGCGCCTTGGCCAGCAGTCCGGCGGAGCCCGAAGCTGGTCTCTCGGCATCCGAAACGAGACCGGAAGCGCCTTCAATGGTGGATTTCAGATCGGCTTCCGTGCCGTCCGCATTCTTGCGGTCGCCCGTGGTTGTGACCTCGACGGAGTAGGTCTTCGGGTCGATGATGTCAGGATCTTCCTTCTTGTCCTCGCCCCACAGACGAACACCAAAGATCTCGAACGCCAAAGCAGGCGACACGATGAAAGAGGAAAATTGAGCCGCCAGCAAAAGCACGGCGATGCCCCTTCCCTGTATCGTCCTGTTACTCCAAGTCATACGCGCTACTGTCCGGTTCCTGTCTATGCGGTCGCCTGGCGGCGTCCCGTTCATTACCCCCAAGCCCAGGACGATTCAGGGATTACCATAGGGAGAACGGAAGTCCAAGCAACAACGCTAGATATGGACCATTTCAGTCAATGGAGTATTAACGTTACCACACCATTGCAACTTCCCGCGCAGATTGAAGCGCTTTGTGCTCGCATTCCGCATTGATTGCAGGGCGCGATCAGAAAATTGTAACAGCTCGCCGGCGGGGTGCTGCCGGCGAGCTGTCCATCAGGCCATTGGGAGGAGGGAGAACGACCTGATCAAAATAAGTTCTGGCACAAACACACCGGATGCCGTCAGCGGCCAGCGTGCATCGGGCGCATATTTCCGAAATGGAAACCGCCGCCGCCCATACCACCGCCGCCAAAGCCGCGGTTGAAACCACCAAAGCGGGTCGGAGACATCACCGGACCGGGACCCCAGTTGCGACGTATCTGGCCCTGCGGCCATCCACGCCCGCCCCAGTTGCCGCCGCCGTTCCAGCGCGGGCCATGGCCCCAGCGCGGATTCCAGCCGCCGCGATTGGACTGGCAATTGCGGCCAATGCAGCCATTGACGTAGTTCGGTCCGCCGCGCCAGCCTGGACCCCAACCACCGCCCCAGCCGGGACCCCAATAGCCGCCGGTCGCCCAGCCGATACCAAGTCCGAGGCCGAAGCCGTCATCATAACCGTCATTATTGACGATCACCGTGGTGCTGGACGGCGCGGCATAAGCGGGGCCGCTATAGGCGCCGAAACGCACATAACGCGCTGAGACCCAGCCAACACGGCTCCCGTTATAGATCTGGCACCAGCCATTGCGGCAGGAACCGGCATTGACCGTCGCACCGGCAGGGAGCGCGGCAAGCCGTCCGTAATTGGAACCGGGGCCCGAACGGACATTGACCGAAGCGGAGACATAGGCTGTTGCAGCGGAAGCAATAGCGGGCGTGAACAGGGTTGCGGCAATAACAGCCGCACCAAGAATACGATTATTAGTAAGCATTCCCTTAAATAAAGACATCGCATCTTCTCCAGATTAGCGATCGAACAGAGACCAAATAAGTATCAAACACGAGCTAATCTATGTTGATATAGTACACTATGCAAACAACATGCGCAATAATGGTAAATTTAGGGGGTATATTATTATTTTCTACACTTAGATATTGATTGCAATCATCTTTATTTTACAAAATACAACGTCGCACTTACAGCAAGTTGATTAAAATTTTACAGGAAATGTTACTCTCACCTCTTTGACAGACAGTCAAAAAGAAAGGCGCCCCGGAGGGAACCGGGACGCCACGCGGCTTTGGGGGGAGAGAGGGAGGATAAAGCCGCGATCACGGGCCGTCAGGCCAGTTGTTTTGCGAGGCTCACAGATGCACTCCCTGCAGCGTTGTGGTGCAGGGAATGTGTTTGACGAGCCTTTTATAGCAGGGCGCTAAGATGCTTGCGCTATCCGCGTCCTGAAAATGCTCTATCGCCGCACGGGCTTAACAAGTCTCGATGAGTCAAACTCAACGAGACCTGATATTACGGCAGATTGCGCACGTCTTCCGGCGACATGTACATCGGCATCATATTGGTATCGAGGTGATGCATGACCCAGATGGAGCCGGCAAGAACGATAGCCAGAATGATGACCGTGAAGATGAGTGCCAGAATATTCCAGCCGCCTTCCGACTTCGGATCGAGGTGCAGGAAGTAAACCAGATGCACCAAAATCTGGACGACGGCGATACCGAGCACAATGGCTGCGGTGGTTCCCGGCGTGAAGTAGCCGTTCATGGCCAGCATGAATGGAACGACGGTGAGAACAACTGCCAGCACGAAGCCGATCAGATAGGTCTTCAGGCTGCCGTGGCTCGCGCCGTGGTCATGTGTTTCGTGTGCAGAGCTCATCACAGTACACCCAACAGATAGACAAGGGTAAAGACGCCGATCCAGATAATATCCAGGAAGTGCCAGAAGAGGCTGAGGCACATCACGCGCGTCTGGTTCTTTTCCGTCAGACCGTCACGCAGAAGCTGGGCCGAAAGCACCAGAATCCAGATCAGGCCCGACGTGATGTGAAGACCGTGGGTTCCCACCAGCGCAAAGAAGGCCGAGAGGAACGCGCTGCGGCCCGGACCCGCACCCTCTTGGATCAGGTGATTGAACTCATAGACTTCCATCGCGAGGAAGGCAGCGCCCAGCAGGAAGGTCACACCCAGCCAGAACAGAAGGCCGGCACGGTTCTTCTTGAACATCGACAGCGTGGCCAGACCATAGGTCAGCGACGACACCAGCAGGAGCATGGTTTCGATCAGAACAAAGTTCAGATCGAACAGTTCACGGCCGGTCGGACCGCCCGCAAACTGATGCGCCAGAACGGCATAGGTTGCAAACAGGCCCGAAAAGAGGACGCAGTCGCTCATCAGGTAGATCCAGAAGCCGACCAGCGTGGTCGACCCTGCATCGTGATGGTCCTCATGAGCGGGGTGCTCGTTCCCGCCCGTGAACGGAGCGGTGGTTGAAATGCTTGCGCTCATCGGAATCAGGCCTCCTGAGCAGTCAGTTGCCGGGTACGGAGGTCTTCGACTTCCTGCACCTCTTCGGCCGAGACGTAAAAGTCTCTGTCATTATTGAAGGAGTGAGCGATGGCAACGGCCAGCACAGCGACGGCGGAGGCGATTGCCAGCCACCAGATGTGCCACACCAGGGCAAAGCCGAGCGGAATGTTCAGAATGCCGATGATGAAGCCGGTGCCGGTGTTCTTCGGCATGTGGATGCGCGCGAACTTTTCGGTGCGGCGCACATAGCCGTTCTGCTTCATGTCCCACCAGCCGTCATGATCGCGCACATGCGGAACTTCGGCGAAGTTGTAGAAGGCAGGCGGCGAAGCCAGCGACCATTCCAGCGTACGGCCCGTACCCCAGCTGTCGCCATTGTTGTCGCGCAGCTTTTCGCGGTCGCGGATCGAAACCGCGATCTGCAGAACCTGGAACACGATACCGCAAAGGATGATCGCAACGCCGATGGCGGCAATGATGAGGTAGATGTGCCATGCCGGGTTTTCGGTGTGGTTCAGACGACGGGTCATGCCCATCAGGCCGAGCACGTAGAGCGGCATGAAGGCCAGGATGAAGCCGACGAGCCAGCACCAGAATGCGTTCTTGCCCAGACGTTCGTTCAGCTTGAAGCCGAAAGCCTTCGGCCACCAGTAGACGAGACCGGCAAAGCAGCCGAACAGCACGCCCGAGATGATCACATTGTGGAAGTGGGCGATCAGGAACACCGAGTTGTGCAGCACGAAATCCGCAGGCGGAACTGCGAGCAGAACGCCCGTCATGCCGCCGATAACGAAGGTGCACATGAAGCCGATGGTCCACATGACCGGCGTTTCCATGCGAACGCGGCCCTTATACATGGTGAAGAGCCAGTTGAAGACCTTCGCCCCTGTCGGGATCGAAATGATCATGGTTGCCACGCCGAAGAAGGCGTTGACGTTGGCACCGCCACCCATGGTGAAGAAGTGGTGGACCCAGACCAGGAACGACAGAACCGTGATGGCCACAGTGGCGTAAACCATCGACTTGTAGCCGAACAGGCGCTTGCCGGAGAAGGTTGCCACGATTTCCGAGAAGATGCCGAAGCACGGCAGAACCAGAATGTAGACTTCCGGGTGACCCCAGATCCAGATGAGGTTCACATACATCATCGGATTGCCACCGGCATCATTGGTGAAGAAGTGGAAATCCAGATAGCGGTCCAGCGAAAGCAGGGCCAGCGTGACGGTGAGGATCGGGAAGGCTGCGACGATCAGCACGTTCGAGCAGAGCGCGGTCCAGGTGAAGACCGGAACCTGCATCATGCCCATGCCGGGCGCGCGCATCTTGATGATGGTGGTGATGAGGTTCACGCCCGAAAGCAGCGTACCCATACCGGAAATCTGCAAGGCCCAGATATAATAATCCACCCCGACATCCGGGCTGAATTCCTTGCCGGAAAGCGGTGGATAGGCCAGCCAGCCAGTCTTGGCGAATTCGCCGACACCGAGCGAGATGTTGATGAGGATCGCACCGGCAACCGTCAGCCAGAAGCTGAGCGAGTTGAGGTACGGGAAAGCCACGTCGCGCGCGCCGATCTGAAGCGGCACTGCGAAATTCATCAGGCCGACGATGAAGGGCATCGCCACGAAGAAGATCATGATCACGCCATGGGCGGTGAAGATCTGGTCGTAGTGGTGCGGCGGCAGGAAGCCTTCATTGGCGCCGGAGGCGATTGCCTGCTGGGCACGCATCATGACCGCATCCGAGAAGCCGCGGAACAGCATCACGAGTGCCAGAATGATGTACATCACGCCAATGCGCTTGTGGTCGACGGACGTCAGCCAGTCGTTCCAGAGCGGAGCCCATTTGCGGTAGTAGGTAATGGCTGCAAGAATAGCGAGCGCCCCGCCAGCCACCGCGGCCAAAGTGACCATGATGATTGGCTCGTGATAGGGTATCGCTTCGAGCGTAAGTTTTCCGAACATTTTTTATCACGCTTCGATTTTAGCAATTCCGGGACGGCGCAAGACGGCCATCTTTCCGGAACCGCGTGAAACAAAGGATTGAATGCGGATGGCCGTGACCTCCTGCGAGATCACGGACCTATCGGCACATCAGTTTTCGAGCTGCGAGAGGCGCTGCGGCTGGACTGCGCAGATGATGTCGCTCGCCCACTGGCTGAAATCGACAGGCGAAGACTTGCGCAGATTGGCGCGCGCTTCGCGGATCATCTGTTGACGATGCATTTCATCGTCGAGGCAGACGGACTTGCCGTCCCAGCAGCGGTTCACGATGTTGTGGAACAGCGCCTGGTCATTATAGGTGAAGAACTGCGGCGGAACCTTCTCGCTCGGCTGAACCAGCGAGGCGTAACGGTCGCGGCTCAGCTCTTCGCCATTCGCCTTGGCCTTCACATCGGCAACCCACTTGTCGAAGTCGGCCTGATTGTAGGCATGCGCCTTGAAGCGCATCTGGGCAAAACCCTGACCGCTATAGTTGGCGGAGATACCGTCGAACTCGCCAGCATGATTGGCAATCAGATGCAGCTTCGTCTGCATGCTCGGCATGGTGTAGACCTGGCTGCCGAGCTGCGGGATGAAGAAGGAATTCATGATGTTGCTGGAGGTCAACTTGAAGTTGACCGGCACATCGACCGGCATTGCCATTTCATTGACGGTGGCGATGCCCTGGTCCGGATAGATGAAAAGCCATTTCCAGTCGAGCGCAACAACTTCGACATTGATCGGCTTTGCATTCGATTCCAGCGGGCGATACGGATCGAGCTTGTGGGTGGCGACCCAGGTCACGGAGCCCAGAACGACGATGATCGCCAACGGGATGAGCCAGACGGCAAGCTCGATCTTGGTCGAGTGGTGCCAGTCGGGCTGGTAATCCGCCTTCTCATTCGAGGCGCGGTACTTCCATGCGAAGTAAAGCGTCATGAAGATGACGGGAAGCACGACGAGCAGCATGATGCCGGTCGCAAAAAGCATGAGATCGCGTTCTGCCATGCCGATTTCCCCTTTCGGGGAAAGCAGGACCTGGTTCTCGCAGCCTGCGAGAAACGCCGTGAGGGCCAAGACGGCGAACGAAACGATCGTCCGGGGGGTGCCGTGTTTCATTTGTCTTTCCATCCTGCGCGCGGAGTGTCATCTCCGGCGCATGCGTCATTTCCTAGTTTTCGGTAAATTCTGAAATTTCCAAAAATACCGTTATAACGAATAATCCCGTTTGTCACGTGCCTGACGAAAATTGTGCTGGATCGTAATGTCGCGCCCAAAAGCGGGCATTTTGTCTGAACAATCCGGCCAGATCGCTGATGCGGGCCATGTTTTGGGCAATGCATAAATGCAATAAATCCATCGGCCCTCTCAAGGGATCGATGTCCTGACCGGCGGTCTGAATGGGTCGCCAGTTGTCAGGTGCGGCGGAGCGAATAGGCCCAAAGGAAAGGGTTTGCAAGATGAAAACCGCCATCTACCCCATGAATAAACGGGATCGTGATGGGAATTTACCGAATTTGACGCGAATTGCGCGCATCCCGGAAAGTGTTAAACGGTTTTCGGACAGCCGCTCCGATCCATGTCCGACGTTTTGTGGCGGCACGATCTTCGGCAAAATAACCCCGGGGCGCAGAGACGGTTTATCTTCCGCGCTGTGTATGCTTATTGAAAATGTGCGAGGGAATTGGGGATAGAAATGATATTTGCCGAAATGCCGCTTGATGAAGCCGAAGGTGCAATTCTCGGCTATGCTATGACGGCAGGTGCGCTCACTTTACGCAAAGGCACAGTTCTCGATGCCCTCAATCTTGCCCTGTTGCGGGAAGCAGGTATCAGCTCGGTTCTGGCTGCGCGCCTGGAAAAGGGCGATATCGGCGAGGATGAGGCCGCACTCGCCATCGGGCGTATGCTTATTTCCGGCGAAGTGGAGATCGGCAGCCCCACAACTGGACGGGTCAACCTGCACGCCCGGAAGAATGGCGTATTTTTGGTAGATGCCGACCGTATTGATGCGGTCAATGCGCATGATGCGCGCATTTCCATCGCGACGCTGCGCAATCATGTGCGGGTGGAAGCCGGACAGATGGTCGCCACAGTCAAGATCATTCCTTTTGCTGTACCGGGGACCCTTTTGCGGGACATCGGCCTCGATGCACGGCCTGCGCTGCGCGTCCATCCCTTCAACGGCGCGCGGATCGGGCTGATCCAGTCGCGCCTTCCCTCGATACGCGAAACGGTTCTTGAGAAGACCCGCGAACTGATGGGAAAGCGGACTACTCGAAATGGCGGGACGCTTGTTTGCGAAAAGCGCGTCGCGCACGATCAGGTTGCGCTGGCGGCGGCAATCGCGGAAGTGAGCCGGGCCTGCGATATTATCGTGATTTTCAGCGCATCGGCGGTTGCCGACGAAGCGGATATCGTACCGCAGTCGATCCGCATGTCAGGCGGTGAAATCCTGCGCATCGGCATGCCGGTCGATCCGGGCAATCTGCTGGTCCTGGGCCGGCATGACGGCAAATATATTGTCGCCGCCCCCGGATCGGCCCGCAGCGCCCGCGAAAACAGCCTCGACTGGGTGCTGGATCGCCTGATGGCGGGAATCACACTTTCCGCTGACGATCTTTCCCGCATGGGGGTTGGTGGACTGGTTCTCTAGAACGCGTAGTCGAAAACCAATATGCCCTCGATGCCACCTTCAGCAGCTTCGACGAGGCTTTTGCCAACCTTTGTGTGTTCGGGATGCGGAAGATAGGCGTTCCGCGCCGCGCTATCCGTGAAATCGACGACAAAACCGTGCCGGAAACCCTTTTCGAGATTTTCCGGACTGTTGTTTTCGCCAGCCGTAATGGACAGGATGCCACCGATCATGCCCTTGAGGGCCACAACGGCTTGAAGCTTCTCTTCGATCTGCGCGGCTCCGAGTTCGGACCTGAATTTGATGAGAACGATATGGCGTATCATGAACGGTTTCCGTGATTGAAAATGAGATCGCGCAGCCTCCCAGAAATGGCAGCAGGCAACCTCTTTCATACGGTATTTATCGAGCGGGGAAAATGCTTCCTGTCAGGCGTCGCTGAAACGGAACCGCACCGAAAGCCATTTCGCAATTCCATGCGGCCTCGACTGGAACTCGCCTGACGGCAGTACTCCAGAGCGGTTCCAGTTAAAAACGGAGTCGCTGAACCGCTGCAAGTATTTGTTTCGTCGCATTATTCAACGCATCGAAGCGAGATAAGAAACCAATCCCGTGGACCGGTTCCCGGCACGGACACGTCATTCTTTCCGGAAAATACGCCAAAAACGAAAAAGGCCGGGTTGAACCCGACCTTCCGCTTTCACCTGAGTTGCGCCAGTACATCCGTGGTCACGATCCCAAGTGAATTCCCGATACGCATATGGATATAACCCGTCTGCGTTTCAGGAATATGACATTGCGGGCAGTAGCCAGATTGCTCCAAAACCGGTTCAACCCGGCCCTGCCCCGACAGTTTCGACCCACAAACCGTTGCCTGAAACTGCCGTATTCTTGCGTGGGCGCCTGATCACGCCCCATGTAGTCAGCGTTCATCCCGCTTCCGCAGATCGACGCTTGTAATATCCGTTTCCGACGTCTGAAGCTTTGCGCCCAAAGGGCTGCAGAACCTGTCGTCAGGCCGCCATCGGCGTTTCCGCCACATCGGGGTGGTTGTAATTCCACACCTCGATCAGGCATTGCCGCATCAAGTCGAGATCGACCGGACCGATCCGGCTCAGTACAAGATCGAGTTCGTCGGGCTCTACGCCCCTGTTGAGCAACTCAACAATCGCCTCGATCAGAATTCTCTTATCGTCAAATCTGTAGCGCTGCATAAACCTGCTCCGCTATCTGCCCCAGCACATGGTCATAGATTAAACAGTCATGGTTAACCGAAGCTTAAGCCACGAAAAACCAACGCGATTTACTGACACCACAAACTGACGCACACGCTTGCTCCAAAAATTTTCCGCAAGAACCTGCGGAATGCATTTCAAAAATAACTTAAACAGAAAATTGAAAACCTTGTTTTTCGGACAAGATTAAGTCCAAATCCTAGTATATTTCCCGCGAAAACCAAGAAGAAATTTTCAACTCGCTATATTTTATTATTTGCTTTCGTTCGGATGAGGCCCCTATGTCGTTCTTTCGGAAATACGTCGATTGGTCCTTTACTTACGCCCGGATGGCCGGGCTGGGACTGCTCGTCGGCTCAAGCGTCATGGGCGGTTATCTGTACACGCTGCAATATAAGGGCAACGTCCACACCATCATCGACGGACAGGCCTATCGCTCGAACCAGCCTGATCCTGCGCGCATCGCATCCCTGCAGAAGCTTTATGGCATCAAAACCATCATCAATCTGCGCGGCCCGGAGCCGGGCTCGAAATGGTATGATGAAGAGATCGCAACAGCGAAAACGCTCGGCATCAAGCATGCCGATTTCGAAATGTCGTCAAGGCGGGAGCTGTCCCCGGCACAGACCAGACAGCTAATCGCCCTGATGCAGAATGCGGAAAAGCCGGTGCTCATCCATTGCAAATCCGGCGCCGACCGCACCGGTCTCGCTGCAGCGCTCTATGTGGCAGCCGTCGCGAAGGGTAGCGAAGGCAAGGCCGAGCGGCAGATGTCCATCGCCTACGGACATTTCGGTTTTCCGCTCAGCCCGACCTACGCGATGGAAAAGACCTTCGAAGCCATCGAGGCGGAACTCGGCTATACCGGTTCCTGACGGTTTTCAGCTCCACAAATGCAAAACGCCGGGGATAACCCCGGCGTTCTTTATTCTAACCACGACAATCTTATTCGAGGCCGACGATCTTGCCGTCATCCCACTTGAAGATGTCGAAGCTTGGCGAGCTAAGGTCGCCGTTTGCGCCATAGGTCAGCGTGCCAATAGCGGTTTCGATAGGCTTGCCATCATGCAGAGCCTTGGCGACGGCAGCAGAATCATCGGTCGAATCGGCGCGTTCGATGCCGGCCTTGATGACTTCCACAGCGGCATAGGCGTTCATGGTGAAGGCTTCAGCCGGGATACCCTTGGCCTTGAGCGCTTCGATAGCATCCTTGGAAGCCGGGTTCTTGGTGGCGTCCTTGGCGTTGGTGAAGAGCGTGCCCTGTGCATTGGTGCCACCGATTGCCCAATATTCGGTGTTGGACAGGCCTTCGCCGCCGAGCACCAGTGCCTGCATGCCAGCGTCATGCAGCTGACGCGACAGGAGGCCGCCTTCGGCATGGTAGCCGCCGAAATAGACGACGTCAGTGCCAGCAGACTTGAGCTTGGTGACGAGCGCGCTGAAATCCTTGTCGCCCGGCGTGACCGAATCGTAATGGACTTCCGTGATGCCGCCCTTGTTGATCGCCGCCTTGAAAGCGTCGGCCAGACCCTTGCCATAGGCACCCTTGTCATGGATCACGGCGACCTTCTTGTCCTTGAAGTTCTTCAGGACATAATCGGCCATGACTTCAGCCTGCTGGTCATCGCGGCCGCAGGTGCGGAACACGTTTTCCAGATTGCGCGCGGTCAGATCCGGGCCGGTGGCGGTCGGGGTGACCATCAGCACACCGTTTTCCGAGAAGACGTCGGAAACAGGGATGGCGACGCCGGTCGTGACCGGGCCGACGACGAACTTGATGCCGTCGCCAACGATCTGGTTGGCGGCGGAAACGCCCTGCTTCGGTTCACCGGCATCGTCGGCAAACTTCAGAACGACTTTCTCGCCCTTGATGCCGCCAGCCTTGTTGATGACTTCAACGGCGGTTTCCGCGCCCTTCTTCACCTGGTCACCGAAAGCAGCGACAGGGCCCGTCAGCGGTGCAACGACGCCGATGGTGATGTCTGCATAAGCGGCGCTGGCAAAGCCGAGTGTAGCTGCGAAAGCCACGCTGGACAGAAGTTTCAGGTTCATTCTTTTTCTCCTTTGTAGGGCAGCGTCCTCCGACGGCCCCGAGACAACCCTTGCCGGTCAAATCTCAGCGCATCTGCGCTGCCGAATTGCCGGGCCCTCCCTTTTGTTCATCACATGATCTCAAAGGGTCAATCCAAAAGCACGCCGCACCGCCGCCTCGAAGAGGTCAGAGCCATAATATTATCCGAAATTGCATCTGCCCTTTCGGAATCATGCTCCGGAACGGGAGCGAGCTTTCATGATGTAATAAGAATGCATTTCCGGCTTCCGATTGCAAGGGGCCAAGTGCCCGCAACTACAACGAAAATCGGCTCTTCCCAAATGTTCAGTTCCCTCCCTTCCATGATGGTGATTTCTTCGCAAAAAAGGCCGCGATTCCCTCCGCGGCCTCTGGCGTTTCCCATGTATCGGCAAGACGGGTCAGCGTCATTTCGATGACGGCCTCGTCTATCGGCGCGCCCAGCGCATGAACCAGCCTCTTGGAGGCGGCAACCGCTGCAGGCGCGGTGGCAAAATAGGGTTTGATCTCCGCCTCCACCGCCGCATCGAGACGTTCCGCCTCGACCACGTCATGCACCAGCCCGATCCGCCGTGCTTCCTCGGCATCGAACAGTCGCGCCGAAGTGAATGTGCGCAGCGCATTCGCCTGACCGATGCGCGCTACCACATAAGGGCTGATGGTGGCCGGTATCAGGCCGAGCTTCGTCTCCGTCAGCCCGAAGCGCGCGCCGGAAACGCTGATCGCAGCATCGCAGACGCTGATGAGGCCGACGCCGCCGCCATAGGCCTGCCCGTTGATGCGCCCGATCAGCGGTTTTGGCAAATCGCGCAATGCTTTCAGCATGAGGGCGAGCTTGCGCGCTTCTTCAATGCGCTGCGCGCGTGTGGCTTTCACCTGCTCCTGCATCCATCCCAGATCACCGCCTGCACAAAAACTGGTGCCATTGCCGGTCAGGACCACGAGGCGCACGGCGTCATCATCCGCCAGATGCAGCGTCGCCGTCAGAAGCTCATCGATCATCCGACCGGATAGCGCATTATGCTGCTCTGGACGGTTGAGCGTCAGTGTCGCAACGCCGCGTTGGTCTATCGCAATCTGGATGGTGTCAAACGCCTTCATGCGGCTTTGTCCTGACGCAGCGCCTGCGCGAACAAGGCCGCCGACTTTAGCTTGTCCAGATTGAGGCCGGTTTCAAAACCCAATCCATGCAGCATTTCGACGACGGAAACCGTATCGACATTGCCCTTGGCGCCCGGCGCGAAAGGACAGCCGCCGAGCCCACCAACCGAAGCATCGAACACGCGCAAGCCCTTCTCCAGACTGACGCGGATATTGTCGAGGGCCCGCCCGCCCGTGTCGTGATAGTGGCCGGCAAGGCTGTGCGCAGGCGCAATGGCCAGAACGGCATCCAGCATGGCTGCAATCTTGTCCGGCGTGCCACGCCCGATCGTATCGCCGAGGCTTACTTCGTGACAGCCGAGCGAGAAGAGCTGTTCGGTCACATCGGCAACCGCTTGCGGGGCCACCGGCCCGTCATAAGGGCATTCCACGACGCAGCTCACATAGCCGCGAATGGCCAGACCATCATTGATCGCAGCACCGATGACCGGCGACAGCCGCTCGATGCTTTCAGCGATCGTGCAATTGATATTGGCTTTCGAAAAGCCTTCCGAGGCGGAAATGAAAACCGCAATCTCGTCAACATTTGCAGCGGCGGCAGCTTCATAGCCCTTCATGTTGGGCACCAGCACCGAATAGCGCACGCCATCAGCACGGCGAATCCCGGCCATAACCTCTGCGGCATCCGCCAGTTGCGGCACCCATTTCGGGCTAACGAAACTCGTTGCCTCGATGCGGGCATAGCCGCAATCGGACAGGCGGTCGATCAGCGCGATCTTGTCCGCTGTCGGCACAAACCGCTTTTCATTTTGCAGGCCATCACGCGCAGCCATTTCAACGATTTCTACGTGTTCAGCCATGTTCTTCCTCCAGTTCTACAAGAAGGATGCCTTCATTGACCTGATCGCCCGCTACAACAGTTACGGACGCAACCTTGCCGTCGCGCGGCGCGGTCAGTGACAGTTCCATCTTCATCGCTTCCATCGTTACCAGCGGATCGCCCTTGGCGACGCTCGCCCCCTCCACGACGGAAACCAGTCGTACCAGTCCCGGCATCGGTGACAGGATGCGGCTTTCGCTCGAAGCATCCTCTTCCGCGCCAACAGACTGCACATGATGAAATATGGTGTCGCGACCTTCGAGTTGCACCGTCACATCGTGTCCGATGCGCACGACGGACGCCTCCGACACGCAGCCATCAACAGCAAAGCGAACCAGCCCGTTTTCATGGAAACGGATTTCGATAGTGCCGAAAGCAAAGCCGAAATGCCTGTCACCCATGGTCGTGAAGCTGACCGTGTGGCGCTCGCCATGATGATCGATAAGGGCCGAGCGCGATGCCTCACCCCAAAGCCGGAACCCGCGCAGGCTCGACCATGGATCATCCTTTGCTGGCGCATCCAGAAGATCGAGCGCGCCGAGTGCAGCCAGCGCAAATGCGATATCCGAAGGCTGCTTATCGGCAAACAGTGTCGCCGTCTCGCGTGCGATCAGGCCGGTATCGACATCACCTGTACGGAAAGCTTTAAGATTGCAGAGCGCCGACAGGAACTGGCGATTGGTGACGAGGCCTGCAATGCGGGTCTTGTTTAGTGCCGCATCAAGTCGGTTCAGTGCCTCATCGCGCGTTGCGCCATGGGCGATGATCTTGGCGATCATCGGATCGTAGAACGGCGTGATCGTATCGCCGGTTCGCACACCGGAATCGACACGGGCATTCTCAGGCGGTGCAAATAGAGCAAGCTTGCCGGTTGCAGGCAGAAAATCCCGCGCCGGATCTTCCGCATAAAGCCTCGCCTCGAAAGCCCAGCCATCTATGGAAAGTTCATCCTGTCGTTTCGGCAAGACTTCGCCGGAAGCTACGCGCAATTGCCATTCGACCAGATCGAGGCCGGTAATCGCTTCCGTCACCGGATGCTCCACTTGCAGGCGGGTGTTCATTTCCATGAAGAAGAAGCGGTCCGGCCGCAGCCCTTCAGAAACATCGGCGATGAACTCCACCGTGCCCGCGCCGGAATAGCCAATGGCCAATGCGGCCTTCACCGCGGCCTCGCCCATGGCGGCGCGCATTTGCGGCGTCATGCCGGGCGCAGGTGCTTCCTCGATAACCTTCTGGTGGCGGCGCTGCAGCGAACAATCGCGCTCGAAGAGATGCACCGCATTGCCATGACTGTCGCCAAAGACCTGCACCTCGATATGGCGCGGCTTGGTCATGTATTTTTCGACCAGCACGGCGCCATCGCCGAAAGAGGCTTCCGCCTCGCGGCGCGCGCTGTCCAGCGCCACTGCGAAATCCGCCGACTGATCGACGCGGCGCATGCCCTTGCCGCCACCACCTGCCCGCGCCTTGATGAGCACAGGATAGCCGATCCGGTCCGCTTCGCTTTTGAGGAAGGCTCCATTCTGATTGTCGCCGTGATAGCCCGGAACGACAGGTACACCTGCCTTTTCCATCAGTGCCTTGGCGGCATCCTTCAGCCCCATGGCGCGAATGGCTTTGGCCGATGGGCCGATGAATACAAGCCCGGCGGCTTCAACCGCATCCACGAAACCGGCATTTTCGGAGAGAAACCCATAACCTGGATGGATAGCCTCTGCGCCAGTTTCCTTCGCAGCCTCTATGATCGAACCGGCATTCAGATAGCTTTGCGCAGAAATGGCAGGGCCGACGCGCACCGCCTCGTCGGCCATCTCCACATGCAGCGCTTCGGCGTCGGCATCGGAATAGATCGCGACGGTGGCAATGCCAAGCTTGCGCGCCGTGCGAATGACCCGGCAGGCAATTTCTCCGCGATTGGCAATCAGTATTTTTTTAAACATCTGACGGCCCTTTTACATTCTAAACAAGCCGAAACGCGTCGGCTCGATGGGTGCGTTCAGCGTGGCGGAAAGCGACAGGCCAAGCACTTCGCGGCTCTTGCGCGGATCGACGATGCCGTCATCCCAAAGTCGGGCAGAGGCATAAAGCGGATGGCTCTGGCGTTCGAACATTTCGAGCGTCGGGCGCTTGAACTCCGCTTCCTCATCCGCCGACCACGTGCCGCCGGTGCGCTCGATCCCGTCGCGCTTGACGGTTGCCAGCACGCCTGCCGCCTGTTCGCCGCCCATCACCGCAATGCGGCTGTTCGGCCAGGTCCACAGGAAGCGCGGCGAATAGGCCCGCCCCGCCATGCCGTAGTTACCCGCACCATAGGAAGCGCCAATCAGCATGGTGATCTTGGGTACATTGGCCGTCGCCACCGCCGTCACCAGTTTGGCGCCATGTTTCGCAATGCCCTCGGCTTCATATTTGCGCCCGACCATGAAGCCGGTGATGTTCTGCAAAAACACCAGTGGAATGTTGCGCTGGCAGCAAAGCTCGATGAAATGCGCGCCCTTCAAGGCCGCTTCGGAGAACAGCACGCCGTTATTGGCGATAATCCCCACCGGCATGCCATAGACGCTGGCAAAACCGCAGACCAAAGTGGTGCCGTAGCGTGCCTTGAACTCATCGAAATCCGAACCATCGACCAGCCGCGTGATAACCTCGCGCACATCATAGGGAATGCGCGTATCGGCGGAAACGACGCCCAGAATTTCCTCCGGGTCATAAAGCGGTGCAGCACTATCGCCGCGCGGGATAAACTCACGCTTCTTACTGTTGAGATTGGCGGTAATGGCGCGCGCAATCTGCAATGCATGGGCGTCGTCATTGGCCAGATGGTCGGCCACGCCGGAAAGCCTTGTGTGCACGTCACCACCGCCGAGATCTTCCGCCGTCACCACTTCGCCGGTTGCAGCCTTCACCAGCGGCGGACCGGCCAGAAAGATCGTGCCCTGATTGCGCACGATCACCGTCTCGTCGCTCATGGCAGGCACGTAAGCACCGCCTGCCGTGCACGACCCCATGACCACGGCGACCTGCGGAATGCCTGCCGCCGACATCTGCGCCTGATTGTAGAAGATGCGCCCGAAATGGTCGCGGTCCGGGAACACCTCATCCTGATTGGGCAGATTGGCCCCGCCGGAATCGACCAGATAGATGCAGGGCAGACGGTTCTCGCCCGCGATCTCCTGCGCGCGCAGATGCTTCTTCACTGTGACCGGATAATAGGTGCCGCCCTTCACCGTCGCATCGTTGCAGACGATCATGCAGTCGCGGCCCGATACACGCCCGATGCCGGTGATAATCCCGCCCGAAGGAGCCGCGCCGCCATACATGCCATGGGCTGCCGTCAGCCCCACTTCCAGAAAGGGCGCCCCCGGATCGAGCAATTGCGCCACGCGCTCGCGAGGAAGCAGTTTTCCACGCGAAACATGGCGTTCGCGCGCTTTCTCACCACCGCCATCAATCGCAATCCGCGAGGCTTCGCCCACCACGTCGATTGCCGCCAGCATGGCCTTGCGGTTAGCCACGAAGCTGGCGCTGCGCGTCGAGATTTCCGATTTCAGGACCGCCATCAACGGGTCTCCTGAAAGAGTTCCCGTCCGATCAGCATGCGCCGGATTTCCGATGTGCCCGCACCGATCTCATAGAGCTTCGCATCGCGCAAAAGGCGGCCCGTCGGATAATCATTGATGTAGCCATTGCCGCCGAGAGACTGGATCGCCTGCAGTGCCATCTGCGTGGCATTTTCAGCCGTATAGAGAATGCAGCCCGCCGCATCCTTGCGCGACGTCTCGCCCCGGTCGCAGGCCGCCGCCACCGCATAGGTGTAGGCGCGCGAGGCATTGAAGGTCACATACATGTCGGCAAGCTTGCCCTGCATCAACTGGAACTCGCCAATCGGTTGGTCGAACTGCTTGCGCTCATGGACATAGGGCACCACGACATCGAGACAGGCCGCCATGATGCCGAGCGGACCACCCGCCAGCACCACGCGTTCATAGTCAAGACCGGACATCAGCACATTGACGCCCTTGCCGACTTCGCCCAGCAGGTTTTCGACCGGCACTTCACAATCCTCGAACACCAGTTCGCAGGTGTTGGAACCGCGCATACCGAGCTTGTCGAGTTTCTGCGCGGTCGAGAACCCCTTGAAACCTTTTTCAACGATGAAGGCGCTGATGCCACGCGGCCCTGCTGCCGGATCGGTCTTGGCATAAACCACCAGCACATCGGCATCCGGGCCGTTGGTGATCCACATCTTGTTGCCGTTGAGAACGTAACGGTCGCCGCGTTTCTCGGCGGCAAGTTTCATCGAAACGACATCGGACCCCGCGCCCGGCTCGGACATGGCGAGCGCGCCGACATGCTCGCCGGAAATAAGTTTTGGCAGATATTTCGCGCGCTGCTCGGGAGAACCGTTTCGCTTGATCTGGTTGACGCAGAGATTGGAATGCGCGCCATAGCTGAGGCCGATGGAAGCGGAAGCGCGGCTGATTTCTTCCATCGCAATACAATGGGCGAGATAGCCCATGCCAGCGCCGCCATATTCTTCTGGCGCCGTAATGCCGAGTACGCCAAGCTCACCCAATTCACGCCAGAGATGCATGGGAAATGCATTGTTGCGGTCGGTTTCAGCGGCCAGCGGCGCAATGCGGCTTTCCGCAAAACGGCGCACCGTATCGCGAAGGGCTTCGATCTCCTCGCCAAGACCGAAATTGATGCCCGATGCAAACATACTCGTCCTCCACAAGTTCTGCCCGGTATCCATCTTTTGCAAGACGGCTATGTTCCGGCCAGAGTGTCCCGTGGCGGCCAATTAGGCAATGGCTTTGCGTGGCGTTCTGTGGCTATTTATTACCGGATAACGAAATTTTGTTGCGCCCGTTACCCGGCAACTCCAAGCAATTGGAGGGTGATCAAATCAATCCTCATGAAGCACGGCAATGTCGCGATAAAGCTCCAGCGCTTCCGGGTTTGCCAGCGCCTCGCGATTCTTCACATCGCGCCCATGCACGATATCGCGCACGGCGAGCTCCACGATCTTTCCCGACTTGGTGCGCGGAATATCCCGGACAGCAACGATTTTCGCCGGAACGTGACGCGGCGTGGCGCCGGTGCGAATCTTGGTCTTGATGCGCGCCTTGAGGTCGTCGTTCAGCGCCACACCTTCGGCGAGCCGCACGAACAGCACCACCCGCACGTCATTATCCCAATCCTGCCCGATGCAGAGTGCCTCGGCGATCTCCGGCATCTGCTCGACCTGATTGTAGATTTCTGCCGTACCGATACGCACGCCGCCAGGGTTGAGTGTCGCGTCCGAACGACCATGGATAACAATGCCGTCATGCTCGGTCCATTCGGCAAAATCGCCATGGCACCAGATATTGTCGAAGCGCTCGAAATAGGCGACCTGATATTTCGCGCCTTCGGGATCGTTCCAAAATTGCAGCGGCATGCAAGGGAATGCCTTGGTACAGACCAGCTCACCTTTTTCGCGGCGCACCGGCTTGCCATCGTCGTTCCAGACATCGACTGCCATGCCAAGGCCAGCACCCTGAATTTCGCCCAGCCAGACCGGTTCGGTCGGAACGCCCAGTACGAAGCAGGACACGATATCCGTACCGCCGGAAATGGACGCGAGATGCACGTCCGGCTTGATCGCTTCATAGACGAAGGCAAAGCCTTCCGGCGATAGCGGCGAGCCGGTCGAGGAGACGGTGCGCAGCGCTGAAAGATCATGTGTCTCGCCGGGCTTCAAACCGGCTTTCAGCACCGCGTCGATGAATTTCGCCGAAGTGCCGAAATAAGTCATACCCTCGGCGGCGGCATAATCGAACAGCACATTGCCATCGGGATAGAAGGGCGAACCGTCATAGAGCAGAAGCGTGGCGCCCGATGCTATGCCTGAAGCCAGCCAGTTCCACATCATCCATCCGCAAGTGGTGAAATAGAAGAAACGGTCGCCATCACGGATATCCGCATGCAGGCGGTGTTCCTTCAGGTGCTGCAACAGCACGCCGCCTGCGCGATGTACAATGCATTTCGGAATGCCCGTCGTGCCGGACGAAAACAGGATACAAAGTGGATGATCGAAGGGGAGCCGCGTGAACTCGACGTCTTTGGCCCTGAACGGTTCCAGAGCCACATCAAGCGCAATTCCCTTTTCAGCGCGGTCAGCAACCGCTTCCGCTTCGCCGAGATAGGTGACAATGACCGCACGTTTCAGCCCCGGCAGCTTTGCCGTCACCTCAGCAACCTTGTCGGCAACTTCGATGCGCTTGCCATTGTACCAGTAGCCATCGCAGGCGAAGAAAAGCTTTGGTTCGATCTGGCCGAAGCGGTCGAGCACGCCCTGTATGCCAAAATCCGGCGAGCAGGACGACCAGACGGCACCGATGGACGAAGCGGCCAGCATCAAAGCCACCGCCTCCGGCATATTGGGCATCATGCCCGCCACGCGGTCGCCCGGCTGAACCCCTTCCGCCAGCATGAATTGCTGGAGTTTCGAGACCAGCGCGTGAAGATCATCCCAGCTCAGGCGGCGCTCGATCTTGTCCTCACCGCGAAAGACGATGGCTTCCTCGCCCCCCTCATGGCGCAGCAGGTTTTCAGCGAAATTGAGCCGTGCCTCGGGGAAGAATTTTGCGTCACGCATATGGCCTTTATCGATAAGGGCTGGTTTGCCACGCTCGCCGATAACCTCGCAGAAATCCCACACAAGCTGCCAGAATCCGGCGCGATCCTCGACCGACCAGCGATGCAGCGCGGCATAATCCGGCAGGCTCAAGCCCGTGCGCTGTTCTGCGCGAATACGGAATTGCTCCAGATTACTGGCGGCGATGCGCCCCGCATCCGGTTGCCATAGCGGATGGTCATGCGAAAACTGCGTGGGGACTGCGTTGGTGCTCATCATTCCTCCCAGAACCATGTGGAATTAGACCCTCTCCTGATCAACTCCGACACGAGTTTCTAAAAGAGAGTTTCCGATACGTCCATGCTTTTCCCGTGACTTGGCTATCAAAGGCTCATCCCTTGTGTTGCCCTGCACTCAATTGTGATTGCCGGACAGGCAGGCAGAACCTAGCCTGCACCTTGCTTTATGGGAAAGCGTAACATAACTACAGCCCGCGCCGCAGTGCATCCTGATGTCCTTCGGTGCAAACGAAATATCCAGTTCTCAGGGCGGGGCGAAACTCCCCACCGGCGGTAACGGACCAAGTGTCCGAAGCCCGCGAGCGCCTGACACGGCAGACGTGTCAGGGTCAGCAGATTCGGTGCAATTCCGAAGCCGACGGTCATAGTCCGGATGAGAGAGAACGAGGTTGGAATCATGCTCGGCTGGACGGCTTGCCGTCTTCGTCCTGCAGTCTTTCTTCCCGTACCCTGAGGTAACAGGCTTGCCAGAGCAAGTTCCGTCTGAAGCGGAACGCTCTGTCCATTTGTTTTGCCGCATTTATGCGACGTCAGATGTTTCCATTTGGCTGCAAAATGCTCCGAAGGAAGAAACCGTTGAGCCAACTTGCCTCTTCGCCAACTTTGAAACCGACCATACGCGGAGCAGCGCTGATGGTCGCAGCCTGTTCGGCCTATGCCGCCGTCAATGTCGCCACCCAATGGGCGGGAACGCGTACCGGTATTCCCTCCGTCATCATCGCCTTCTGGCAATATGTGATCGCGCTGGTGCTGACCTTGCCCCTGCTCGTTCGCGATGGCGCGAGAGCCTTGCGCACCAGCCATTTCGGTCTTCACGTCATGCGCGTCGCGCTGGCTGCCGCTGGCGTACAGGTCTGGATTTATGCGCTGACCCATGTGCCGATCTGGCAGGTGGTCGCGCTGTCCATGACATCGCCATTCTTCGTCATCCTGTGCGCACGGCTCTTTCTGCAGGAAAAGGTCACGCCGGCACGGCTGCTGACCACATTCACCGGATTTATTGGCGCGCTGATCATCATCGCACCCTGGTCGGATTCCTATACGGTCTATTCGCTCCTGCCGATTCTGGCCGCAGCGTTGTGGGCGGGCTATTCGGTGATGACCAAATATCTGACCCGTTTCGAAAAGCCCGCCAGCATTTCGGCCTATATGCTGGTACTGCTCACGCCCATCAACGCGGCACTCTGGCTGGCATCCGGCTTAAGCATGTCCGCAATCACCGCGCCGGACGTCGAAATCTGGTCCATATTGATCGTCATCGGCGCATTCACAGCTCTCGCCCAATATTTCCAGACGGCAGCTTATTCGATAGCGGATGCGGTCTATCTGCAACCGTTCGATGACCTGAGACTGCCGATCAACGTGATCTTCGGCTGGATCGTGTTTGCAGCAGCGCCAAGCATCAACTTCTGGCCGGGAGCGGCCCTGATCATCGGCGCATCGCTCTATCTGATGCGGCAGGACAGCGGTACGTCGCGCACCGCCTGATCGATCCGGTGAGGATGCCTGCCTATCGGGAGACGGGCAGGCCGTCGCGCGTGGAACCAGAAAACCCGCTTGAGCCTTCCGATCTGCTGACCCATGCGTCAATTCTTTTCACCAGCCAGCGGTGAACGGGATTTTCGAACAGGTGGTAAGAGGCAATGGCAGTCAACACGCTTGCAAGAACACCTGCAGCGATGAGCAGGACCGCGCCTGCCGTCGCCTCGCCCCATCGTTCCGGAGCAGCTTTGAAGAAAACCATTCCGACCGCAGGATGGAGAATGAAGATGCCGAAGCTGTAACGGGAAAGCCTTGTGAATCCGCGCCATTGCAGCGGTGTATAAATGCCCCGAGTGGATGCGGCATAAAGCACATAGACACCCGCATAGAGGAAGGCCAGCCGCCAGGGGCCTTCAAGCGTGTGCGGTTCGTCCGGCCCGTTTGCCGGGTGATAGAACAGAAAGACAATCAGGCAAGTGGCAAGCAATGCCTTGATTGCCGATGCCGGCATCGGTGGATGTTCCCGGCGAGCAAGCCACATTCCAAAGACAAACGAAGGCAAGGCTCGCAAGACCCCGGCATCGGACAATTGAATGCGTGTGAGTGACAATACGCCAAGCTGTTGCGCCAGATAATCACCGCCCACGGCTGCAGCCATCACACCGACGAGAACCCAGCTCCCGAAACGACGGCACAACATATCGAACAGCGGAAAAGCGAGATACATGGCAAAAAGGGCACTCAACGACCAGCTGACATAATTGTAGGACAAGGTGCGCCCCAAACCCCAATTATGAATCAGCAGTAACTGGGTCAGCCCGTCTCGCCAGCTCATGCTGGGTTCGACCAGAGGATGCAGAATTCCCGCTGCTGTCAGGACAGAAAGAAGCGCGAAACAGGAGAAGGTCACCACGTGCAGCGGATAAATCCGCGCGAGCCGCTTCCCAACGAAAGCTACATAACGCGGCCAGCTCCAGAGATAATTTTGTCTTCTTGCCAGAAACAATCCAGAAACAATAAAAAAGACATCGGTAAAATAAGCAAATGTTAATATAAAAGAATTCAGAATCTCATCATTTACCGGAACCCGGAAAGAAAAATGGAAAATTGCGATTCCTATACATAATAAAAACCGCAACCCATCAAAATCTTGGAGTCTTTTCATTTGAAAACACTGGAACTACTTCACACAATTTCTGTTTAGCAATTTTTTAGGAATTGTCGAGTGCAACTTGAGCGGGAAATAGCGCCATCATGCTAATTTCAATAAGAGCGTCAGTCCGCTGCAGCAAAATGTTCCATCTGGTCGGTAAAGGCTTTCTGGAATGCCGGCCGTGCCGTCGCGCGCCCGACATAGGCCCGGCAGACCGGATGCTGCGCCAGACCGTCGAAATGGTCAACCAGACGCAACACGTCGGCCATCAGAATATCGGCAACCGAAAACTGATCCGTCAGCCATTCGCGGCCTGACAGCGCCTGCTCCATGTGCGCCAGCCGACCGGCAAGGAAGCTGTCCATGAGCTGACGCCCCGGCGTCTGCTCCTCATCACCGGTGAATTTATAAAGGGCGAGCGGCAAGGCGGCCATTTCGACCGAATTCAACGCCGCGAACAGCCATTGTATGACCTCGTTGCGTGCCCTCGGATCAGGCGGCAACAGCGCATCGCTCTTCTCGGCTATATGAAGCAGGATGGCGCCGCTTTCGAAGACCGACATATCACCGTCGATCAGCCATGGCACTTGCCCGAAAGGCTGATGGGTGAAGTGTTCCGGCCCGCGATTCTTGAATGGAACGCCTTCGACACGATAGGGCAATCCGGCTTCTTCCAGCGCCCAGCGCACGCGAAGATCGCGGACGAAGCCACGCGGCATTTTGGGAACCCAGTCGAATGTCGCCAATATCATCTCAGTCATGGGAAATGACATAGCGCTTGGACAGGCTTTGTCCACCGACAGCCATTGTGCCGACCGATGACGGTGTCCGTTCTGGTTACTTGAGAAGAAACATTTGGTGGAGCCAAGCGGGATCGAACCGCTGACCTCCTGCATGCCATGCAGGCGCTCTCCCAGCTGAGCTATGGCCCCATCAGACCTCTTTCGAGGCGCATCAGGCAGGACTTGCTGCCCGGTGTGGCGGCTTATTAAATGGCGTTTGTCAGAAGATCAAGAGCTAAATCGCAACTCTTTTCACATCTGCCGAAAATAATTCACAGATCACGCCGAAGCCTCATCCGGGATATGCTCCAAACGCAGCGAGGCGACCCGAAGGTCGCCTCGCAAAAGCATCCGGTCTTGACCTGTGTAACAGATCAGCCTTCCTCGTCTTCACCGCCGACGCCGCCGCCGAGAATGCCCGACATGTCGTCGTCCTCGTCTTCCTCTTCTTCGAGGAAGGTGTCTTCATCGTCGTCGCCGAGATCGACGTCGTCGTCGTCCATATCCGGCAGATCGTCGCCGCTGCCCTTGGTTTCGTCGTCGGCATCCTCGAGAGAGACGAATTCCGGCTTTTCGAGTGCCGTATCCAGTTCTTCCTCTTCGGTTTCCTCTTCGACAACGCGGCTTTCAAGCGTCGAGTCGAAATAGGAACGCGGATAGGAAATGCCGGTGTAAGGCGAAACGATCGGGTCGCGATTGAGATCGTAAAATTTTTTGCCCGTTTCCGGGTCGATACGCTTGGTACCAAGTTCAGCTTTTGCCACGTCTAGCCTCGTTAATTCGCACGGGGACACAAATTCATAAAATCGCGCCGGAATGCCTGCCTTGAAGCATATAGCCCTTCACCATGCTGTTCATGGAGCCATATGGCAAGGGGCAAGTCTTAAGCACGTTTATATTGTTGTCCGGTGCATAAACGCAATTTGGCGCGTTTGTCAAAGCGAAACGCAAAGGGATGCGCAGACTCTTGGCTCTCCCTCCTGATTATGGGTGTCGCCCGCACCGCGTATTCGCGGATGACCGCACAATATTACTATGCTAGGGAAGCCCGGCTTATCTCTCAATCCCGGCGCGTGTCCGCGCCAAAAATGTGACTGTGAAAAATCCATGTCCCATTCTGCATCCCCGAAACCAGCAACCGCCCGCCGCTCGGAGGCACTTACGGGCGAAATTCGCATTCCGGGTGACAAATCCATCTCGCATCGTTCCTTCATGTTCGGCGGCCTTGCATCGGGTGAAACCCGCATCACCGGCCTTCTGGAAGGCGAAGACGTCATCAATACCGGTCGCGCCATGCAGGCCATGGGCGCGAAAATCCGCAAGGATGGTGATGCCTGGATCATCAATGGCGTCGGCAACGGCTGCCTGTTGCAGCCCGAAGCAGCGCTCGACTTCGGCAATGCCGGAACCGGTGCGCGCCTCACCATGGGCCTTGTCGGCACCTATGACATGAGAACCTCCTTTATCGGCGATGCCTCGCTTTCCAAGCGCCCGATGGGTCGCGTGCTGAATCCGTTGCGTGAAATGGGCGTTCAGGTGGAAGCAGCCGAAGGCGACCGCATGCCGCTGACGCTGATCGGCCCCAAGACGGCCAATCCGATCACCTATCGCGTGCCGATGGCATCCGCACAGGTCAAATCCGCCGTGCTGCTCGCCGGTCTCAACACGCCGGGCGTTACCACCGTCATCGAGCCGGTCATGACCCGCGACCACACCGAAAAGATGCTGCAGGGCTTTGGCGCCGATCTTTCGGTTGAAACCGACAAGGACGGCGTGCGCCATATCCGCATCACCGGCCAGGGCAAGCTTATCGGCCAGACCATCGACGTACCGGGTGATCCATCGTCAACGGCTTTCCCGCTCGTTGCCGCCCTTCTCGTCGAAGGTTCGGATGTTACCATCCGCAACGTGCTGATGAACCCGACCCGTACCGGCCTGATCCTGACGTTGCAGGAAATGGGCGCCAATATCGAAGTGCTCAATGCCCGTCTTGCCGGCGGCGAGGATGTCGCCGATCTGCGCGTGAAGGCCTCCAAGCTGAAGGGCGTTGTCGTTCCGCCGGAACGCGCTCCGTCGATGATCGATGAATATCCGGTTCTGGCCATCGCCGCGGCCTTCGCGGAAGGCGAAACTGTGATGGACGGTCTCGACGAACTGCGCGTCAAGGAATCGGATCGTCTGGCAGCGGTTGCACGCGGCCTTGAAGCCAATGGCGTCGATTGCACCGAAGGCGAGATGTCGCTGACGGTCCGCGGTCGTCCCGACGGCAAGGGACTGGGTGGTGGCACTGTCGCAACCCATCTCGATCACCGCATCGCGATGAGCTTCCTCGTCATGGGCCTTGCATCGGAAAAGCCGGTGACGGTTGACGACAGCACCATGATCGCCACGTCCTTCCCCGAATTCATGGACATGATGCCGGGACTGGGCGCCAAGATCGAACTGAGCGACGCGCGATGACGCCGTTCATCGTCGCTATCGACGGACCGGCCGCCTCGGGCAAGGGAACCCTTGCCCGGCGCATTGCCATTCACTACGGCATGCCGCATCTGGATACAGGGCTGACCTATCGCGCTGTGGCCAAGGCGCTGATCGACAAGGGGCTGCCGCTCGATGATGAAGCGGTGGCGGCTGACGCCGCGCTCAATCTCGATCTGCGCGAGATGGACAAGGCGGTCCTTTCCGCTCATGCGATCGGCGAAGCGGCGTCGAAGGTCGCGGTCATGCCGAAGGTCAGACGTGCGCTTGTCGAAGCGCAGCGCAATTTCGCCAATGCCCTGCCCTCAAGCGTGCTTGACGGGCGCGATATAGGCACGGTCGTCTGTCCCGATGCAGCCATAAAGCTCTTCGTCACGGCGTCGTCGGAAGTGCGCGCCGAGCGTCGCTTTGAAGAAATCGTGGCACGCGGCGAGAAGGCAGATTTCGCGGAAATCCTGGCGGACCTCAGGAAACGCGACGAACGCGACACGAACCGCATCGATTCTCCGCTGAGGCCCGCTGAAGACGCGCACTTGCTAGATACGAGCGAAATGAGTATAGAAGCGGCATTTCTGGCCGCAAAAAAGCTGATCGATCATGCTTTGGCGCAGCATCGGGGATGAAACCGACAAGTTTTTAGACTTTTTGGATCTCATTATGCCCCGAAAAGCTGGATTATCTTGAGTTCGGACCTATATAGGCTGCACTCATACTGAAAAGCCTGACTTCGCGTTCCACGCGCCGGTTGTCTGCAAAGACGGGGCCGAGGTCGGGCATAACGCAACACTAACCCCCGGCGCCGCATCCGATGAATTTTCCGGATGCACCAGGAGTATTCATGTCAGAATTCAATCCATCCCTCGCAGACTTCGAGTCGCTGCTGGCGGAATCCTTTGCAACGAACGACCTTGCTGAAGGTTATGTCGTCAAGGGCCGCATCGTAGCCATTGAAAAGGACATGGCGATCATCGACGCCGGTCTGAAGGTCGAAGGCCGCGTGCCGCTGAAGGAATTCGGCGCAAAGGGCAAAGACGGCACGCTGAAGCCGGGCGACGAAGTGGAAGTTTACGTCGAGCGCATCGAAAACGCTCTGGGCGAAGCTGTCCTGTCGCGCGAAAAAGCACGCCGTGAAGAAAGCTGGGTCAAGCTCGAGCAGAAGTTCGCCAATGGCGAGCGCGTCGATGGCGTCATCTTCAATCAGGTCAAGGGCGGTTTCACCGTCGACCTCGACGGCGCTGTTGCCTTCCTGCCGCGTTCGCAGGTCGACATTCGTCCGATCCGCGACGTCACCCCGCTCATGCACGTCCCGCAACCGTTCGAAATCCTCAAGATGGACAAGCGTCGCGGCAACATCGTTGTCTCGCGTCGTACCGTTCTTGAAGAAAGCCGTGCGGAACAGCGTTCGGAAATCGTCCAGAACCTTGAAGAAGGTCAGGTCGTTGAAGGCGTCGTCAAGAACATCACCGATTACGGTGCGTTCGTTGACCTCGGCGGCATCGACGGTCTCCTGCACGTTACCGACATGGCATGGCGCCGCGTCAACCATCCGTCGGAAATCCTCACCATCGGCCAGACGGTCAAGGTGCAGATCATCCGCATCAACCAGGAAACCCATCGTATCTCGCTCGGCATGAAGCAGCTCGAGAGCGATCCTTGGGATGGCATCGGCGCGAAGTACCCGATCGGCAAAAAGATCACCGGCACCGTCACGAACATCACCGACTACGGTGCGTTCGTTGAAATCGAGCCGGGCATCGAAGGCCTCATCCACGTTTCCGAAATGTCGTGGACCAAGAAGAATGTCCATCCGGGCAAGATTCTTTCCACCACGCAGGAAGTCGAAGTCGTTGTGCTCGAAGTTGATCCGGTCAAGCGCCGTATCTCGCTGGGCCTCAAGCAGACCCTCGACAATCCGTGGACAACCTTTGCCCAGAAGTACCCTGTCGGTACCGTTGTTGAAGGTGAAGTCAAGAACAAGACCGAATTCGGCCTGTTCATTGGCCTCGACGGCGACGTTGACGGCATGGTTCACCTCTCCGACCTCGACTGGAACCGTCCGGGCGAACAGGTCATCGAAGAGTACAACAAGGGTGAAGTCGTCAAGGCTGTCGTTCTCGACGTCGATATCGACAAGGAACGCATCTCGCTCGGCATCAAGCAGCTTTCCGGCGACAAGGTCGGCGAAGCAGCAGCTTCCGGCGAACTGCGCAAGAACGCCGTTGTGACCTGCGAAGTGACCGCCGTTACCGACGGTGGCCTCGAAGTCCGTCTCGTCGACCACGATCTCGAAAGCTTCATCAAGCGTTCGGATCTGTCGCGTGACCGCGACGAGCAGCGTCCGGAACGCTTCACGGTCGGTCAGAAGCTTGACGCTCGCGTCATCGCTTTCGACAAGAAGACCCGCAAGCTGCAGGTCTCGATCAAGGCGCTCGAAATCGCTGAAGAAAAAGAAGCTGTCGCTCAGTACGGTTCGTCCGACTCCGGCGCTTCGCTCGGCGACATCCTCGGTGCCGCTCTGAAGAAGCAGGAAAAGAACTAATCTTTTCTTCTTCGATCGAACATGAGAAAGCCCGCCTCCTGGCGGGCTTTTTCTTTATCAAATAAATTTATGGTGATTCCTCCGCCACGAAATGGTCACGAACCGGCACAATTTTACGTACTCCACCAATATTGATTCATTATATTCTTTTCCAATTCGGCAGGTGAGCGACTAATAAAGCTTTCTCTGCATTAATCGTGGAGGATAAAAGCTTCCAAGCCGCCTATTCATAGCAAAATATCTATACAGAATTACTTTTGAACGGATTGCATAAGATGATTTCCAGAACCACCACCCTGACCGCAATGCTGCTTTCAACTGCGCTGCTGAGCGCTTCCTTTGCCGTGCCAAGCTTCGCCGAAAGTGCAGCAAAGCCGAATGCCCCGGCGACCGAGAGCACGAAAGCTGCACAACAGGACGCCATCAAGAAGCTGGATGCCATTTCCGGCGATGGCCTCGCAGCGGTGCGCGGCGTTACACTGGCGCGACTGGCCATTTTTCAGGGAACACCCGACCAGGCCAAGGTCATTCTGTCGACGGTCAAGGATGATCTGGACAAGGCGCAGAAAGACACTCCATCCCTGCTCGACAAGATGAAAGCGGCTGGCGCTCCAGCCGACGAAGTCGCCGAAGTTCAGTCGGGCACATTGCCGGTCGATATGGAAGTCGGTGTGGTCGATGACTACAAGCTGACGCCTGAAAAGGCTGCCCACCTGAAAAAGGCCAATGAACATATCCAGCATGGCCGCAAGAAAGAGGCTCAGGATGAGCTGAAACTCGCGGATGTTGATCTGGTGATAACCGAAACGACAGCCAATCTGCCTGCCATCGACAAGGATGTCGATCTGGCACTGGAACAGCTCGGCAACGGCAAATATTACGATGCCAACCTGACCCTCATTAAGGCGGAACATATGGTGACGATCCGCTCCAACATGTCCGTTGATGACAAGAAGGACGCCAGCAAGACAGCCAATGCACCAGCCGACGCAAAGCCGACTGATGCGGCCAAGAAAAGCTGACCATCGCTTGTGAGAATAAAGGCCGGAATGTGAACCATCCCGGCCTTTTTATGCAACGCTGAGCATATGGATCAGGCCAAGGCTGATTGCGCAGAGCGCAACGAGCGAAAGCACTGCGGTCAGTGTCACCCGGCCACCTGCAGACGCGACCGAACGGATATCGACGCCAAGGCCAAGGGCCGCCATCGAAATGATGGTGAGTATGGTCGAGGCATATTGAATGCCAGGCAGAATCGTTTCCGGTATCAGATGCAGCGAATGCAGCGCCATCATGCCAAGGAAGCCGAGGATGAACCATGGCACCAGCTGGAAGAAGCCCGGCTTGGCATTCGCATCCTTGTTACCGGCGAGAAGCGCCAGCGCAAGAATAACCGGTCCCAGCATCAGAACGCGCACGAGCTTCACCAGCGTGCCGAGCTGGACACTGATCGTCGCGACCGGCGCAGTGGCCGCCAGAACCTGTGGCACTGCATAAACGGTCAGGCCCGCCAGCACGCCATATTGCGTGTGCGACAGCCCCAGAAACGGCACCAGCAGTGGCAGAAGCAGCACGACGACCACGCCGAGAATAGCGGTAAAGGCGATCGAAGCCGCCACGTCCTCGCTTCCCGCGCCGATAACCGGTGCGGTTGCGGCAATAGCGGAATTGCCGCAAATGGAATTGCCGCAGGCGACCAGCACGGCCATCCGATGCGGAAGCTTCAGCAGACGCCCGATTCCGTAGCTGAGTGTAATAGCCAGCACCACAACGCCTGCGATACCGAAAATAAGCCCCGAACCCGCAGCCACCACCGCGCTGGCGCTGATCGACGCGCCAAGCAATACCACTGCAATTTCCAGAAGAAGCTTGGCGGAAAAGCCGATGCCCTTGTTGAAATGCTTGCCGGGACGCAGGAACGTCCGCACGACCGTGCCAAGGAGGATGGCGATCACCAGCGCTTCGAGCCAGGCCCGTCCTGCATAATGTTCCTCGACTTTTTCGAGTCCGATTGCAGCGATAGCAACGGCGACGCTCAAGCCAAGTCCCGGGAGGATGTTCTGGATTTTGGAGTAGGTCATTTTCAGCATTTCAAATCTGACTGTCTGCATTTTTCGCATTGTCCTGCGCAAAACCGCTTCGCACTTTTGCTGGAAATGCTCGTATGAGAATTATTTTCTGATTAGATGCCTGTTTTTCCCTGTTCAATCCATTTCATTATATGACATATTTCATTTGATAAAATCGAACGATCATCGCTATGACACTGGAACAGCTACGAATTTTCATTGAAGTCGCCGAGCGTGAGCACCTCACGCGAGCCTCGGAAGCCCTGCATCTGACCCCTTCGGCGGTCAGTTCGGCCATCCGGACCATGGAAGATCGCTACGGAGCGACGCTCTTCAACCGCATCGGGCGGCGGATCGAGCTGACCGGTGACGGGCGCATGTTTCTGGACGAGGCACGCGCAACGTTTGCGCGCGCCCGCTCTGCCGAGCGGATGCTATCGGAACTCGGTGGCGGCAAACGGGGCATTCTCGCCATTCATGCCAGCCAGACCATCGCCAGCTATTGGCTGCCGTCCTTTCTGGCACGGTTTCACGCCGCCTACCCATTGATCGACGTGCGACTGACGCTTGGCAATACGGAAAGCGTTACCGAGGCGACACAGGAAGGCGTCGCCGATATTGGCCTCGTCGAAGGTGCTGTGCAGGCGCCGTCGCTATCAATCAGTAAGGTTGCAAGCGACCAGCTTATTCTGGTGGCGCGCCCCGATCATGACTGGGGTACGGGCGGCAAGCTCACCTGGGATCGGCTTTTCGAGGGAAAATGGATTCTGCGTGAACAGGGATCTGGAACGCGCAGCGTTTTCGAGGATGCGATGCGCGCTTCCGGTTATAATCCAGCGCGACTGCATGTGGCGCTGGAACTGCCATCGAACGAAGCCATCTGTTCGGCGGTGCGCTCCGGTGATTACGTGACGGCCATATCGGAACTTGTCGCCGCCCCGCATCTTGCTGCCGGAACACTGGTAAAGGCGGATTTTGCTCTGCCGCAACGCCAGTTTCTCATGCTGCAGCACAATGATCGCTATAGAACGAAAGCCACCCGGATTTTCGCAGATATGATCGGAAACACGCGCAAGTAAAATGCCTCACCCCTTTTGTTACAATACTGAAAAATTCATCAAATCAGAAACTCTAATAATATATCTACAGCGGAAAAAACCAAAAGAATTGTTATAAACAATTGTTGAAATTGTATACTTTTATACATAATTGCAATAATATAAGCTGAAGATTTAAAAAGAAAAATAGATAAATAGAATAAAAATGAAAATAAACTTTTAGTATCAAATTCAAAAAGCAGAAAGCAATCACTTGATATAATTATACATATGATATAAATTATCTTAATTACTCTATTGAAGTACTCTTCAAATGAATAGTATTCATCTATATCGTCTGGAGTAATAAGAAAAACTATAAAGAAATGAAGAGATGAATAAAAAACAATCATAATATAAATATAATAATTAAATACAACGCTCTCCTTCAGATCTAATATAATCCACCACCATCGCATCATCCAGAAAATTAAATTTAATGTCCAAAGCAACTGTATTTTATTATATTTCTTATCTTTCGGGTGCTGTATAAACCCCGCGACGCTCGCCAGAAGACGAGACATACACAAACTTACAACGACTCCCGTTAAGACACGAACATGAAAAAACTCTTCCGAAGAGTTCGAAATATAATCAATATATCCCATATTTACTTTCAAAAAAATCAATAAACGCAAAAATAAGCAGATATTCACTGTGAAAAATAAAATTAATTGCGCGCGGAATATCTATACACAGCCAGAATAAACTCTATATCCGCAGGATATTCAATATCTTTCTGATTGATAAAACACGACAAACCAAATCTTGCGTAGACAGACTCAGCGAAGCTGACGCAACAATTCTGGCTGCGGGAAACAGGTTGGCGCCATGCCATTCTTGGCTTGCCACAGGCCGATGGAGCGGCGAGTCTTGAAGCCAGGCAGACCATCAGGTTTGCCAACATCATAACCCAGCGCCTGCATGCGTTTCTGCATTGCGCCGATATCAGAGCGATACATGGAGCCGACGTCGCCCCATCCACGGCTGAAATCGCCCGCACCATAGGCGATACGATCACCGACGTGACCGATGAAGAGCGCATAGAGATCGCTCATATTATAGTCTTTGAGCACGTAGAAATTCGGACTCACGACAAAGGCCGGACCGTAGCGACCGGCAGGCATGAGCAGAAAGCCCTCGCCCTTCATTTCATTGGCCGGAAACGGTTTGCCATTCACCCGCGTAATGCCGAGCTTTGCCCATTCAGCAAAGGTCTTGCCCTGATCGGGGCCTTCCAGCGAACAGGAAACGTTCTGCGGAACGCTCACTTCAAAGCCCCAGTCACGCCCCTTCTGCCAGCCGTGCAGCTTCAGATAATTGGCGATGGAGGCGAGCGTATCCGGCACCGAGTTCCAGATGTCGCGCTTGCCGTCACCGTCGAAATCGACGGCGTGTTTCAGATAGGAGGTCGGCATGAATTGCGGCTGGCCGAGCGCGCCCGCCCACGAGCTTTTCATTGCATTTTCGTCGATGTAACCTTTCGAAGCAATTTCGAGCGCCGCGATCAATTCCTTGCGGAACATATCCTTGCGGGTTGCCATAAAAGCCTTGGTGCCAAGAACCTCATAGGCATTGTAGGGGATCTTCACCGTGCCGAAGCCGGATTCGCGGCCCCATACGGCAAGCAGGATCGGCCCCGGAACACCGTATTTCTGTTCGATGCGCTTCAGGAGATTGGCATATTGGCCATAGCGCGCCTTGCCGCCGCTTGTGACCGCGCCCATCGTCTTTGCATTGAAATATTTGCCGGGTGCACCGAATTCCGCCTGTTTCTGCTCTTTCGGTGTCGAAGGCTTTTCGCCGGGGATGACGAGGTCTGGCAGCTTCCAGTTGATCGAGACACCGGCAAAAGCCTGATCGAACACGGCGCGCGATACGCCTGCTGCCTTCGCTTCCGGCCAAAGGTCCTTTTCGAGCCAGTTGCGATACTGGCTTTCAATCTGCGCCTTGGACGGTGCGGCAATGGCGGGAGAAATGGCAAGGCTGGCAAGCAGTGCGAGACCAATCTTCAGGCTATGCTTCCAATTTCCCGCTGCCATGCCTTCTCCATTCGTTCTAAAGGGTGGTTCTTGCCCGCAAGGCGGCAGCAAGCGTGCCTTCATCCAGATAATCAAGCTCGCCGCCGACCGGGACGCCATGGGCAAGCCGCGTGACACGAACGTCGAAGCTCGATAACTGGTCGGTGATGTAATGCGCCGTGGTCTGGCCTTCGACGGTAGCGTTGACCGCGAGAATCACTTCCTTGATCTCACCCGTGGAAACCCGTTCCACCAGTCCCTTGATGTTGAGATCGTCCGGGCCGATGCCATCGAGCGGCGACAGGCGACCGCCGAGAACGTGATAGCGCACATTCATCGTGCCCGCCCGTTCCAGCGCCCAGAGATCGGAAACATCTTCCACCACGATGAGGGTCGTCGGATCGCGGCGTTCATCGGTGCAGATCGTGCATGGATCGGACGTATCGACATTGCCGCAACAAGAACAGATGCGCACCTTTTCGGCAGCTTCCTGCATGGCGCCACCAAGCGGCACCAGAAGCGCTTCTTTCTTCTTGATGAGATGCAGCGCCGCACGACGGGCCGAACGCGGCCCAAGCCCCGGCACACGGGCCAGAAGCTGGATGAGACGTTCGATTTCAGGACCGGCTATTCGTTTGGACATCTTTTAAGGCAATAAGGCAGTAGGGCAGTAAGGCAATAGGGAAAACAACGGCAACGGCGTTTCCGGCAGATAAAACATACTGCCCTACTGCCTTATTGCCATATTCCCCTAAAACGGCAGTTTGAACCCCGGAGGGATCGGCAGACCGGCGGTGAGCGACTGCGTCTTCTCGGCCATGGCCGCTTCGAGCTTGGCCTTGGCGTCGTTATGCGCCGCGATAATCAGGTCTTCGAGGATTTCAACCTCTTCTTCCTTCATCAGCGACGGGTCGATCTTCAGCGCCGACAGGGTGCCCTTGCCGGAAAGCGTGATCGTCACCAGCCCGCCGCCCGATGACGCCGAGGCTTCCATCGTGGCGATCTCGTCCTGCATGGCCTTCATCTTGGCCTGCAATTCCTTCGCCTGCTTCATCATGCCCATCATGTCACGCATGGGTTCACTCCATCATTCCGTAAATCAGTCGTCTTCAGACGGTGCGCCCGGTGTTTCCACCACGGCATCGAGGTCAATGTCCTCGTCGTCATTCTGTTCCGGTACGGCAATGCGCACGTCGGTGATTTTTGCCCCCGGAAAGGCCGCGAGAATAGCGGCGACATCGGGATCGGCGCGGGCGTCGGTCACCAGATTGTCGCGACGTTCCGTTTCCGCCTCCGAAATGGTCTGCCCCGCCACATCACGCGCGACCGTCACCACCCAACGAATGCCGGTCCAGTTCAGGAGGCGTTGCGAAATATCGCTCGGCAGAGATTTCGGCGCATCATCGGTCAGGCCGATTTCGAGCCGCCCGGGTGCAATGGATGCAAGGCGCACGCAACCCTTGACCAGAATCTTGAACTGCATGTCGCGGTGCTTGTCGGCAAGTGCGACGACATCATGCAAGCTGTTGACCGGCACCGAAGGCTGCGGCGTGTTCTCGACAAACTGCTGCGGTGCGGCTGACGGCTGAACCGGCTGCGGTGTTTCCACGATACGCATGGCCGTTGCCGGTCCACCGGAAGCTGGAGCCATCGAAGACGATCCAACCGCATCGGCGGCAAAACGCGCTTCCGGCGCACCACCGCCGCCATTCGGCCGCGGATTGCCCGGCTGCGGACGCGGCGCCGAAACGGAGCCATTGTCGAGACTGCGAATCGCCTCGTCCAGCGTCGGCAGATCTGCGGCATGGGCAAGCCGGATCAAAAGCATTTCTGCAGCCTGAACCGGTCTCGTCGCCGTATCGACTTCCGCAATGCCCTTGAGCAGCATCTGCCAGGTGCGCGACAGCACACGGACAGAAAGTTTCTGCGCGAATTCACGACCGCGCACGCGCTCATCTTCCGACAGGGACACGTCTTCGGCCACATCCGGCGTGAAACGCAGTCGTGTCACGAGATGGTTGAAATCGGCAAGATCGGTCAGCACGACCGACGGGTCGGCACCGACATCATACTGCGCGCGAAATTCCGTCAGTGCGCCTGCCACATCGCCACGCATCAGCATCTCGAAGAGATCGATGATACGGGCACGGTCGGCAAGGCCCAGCATGGAGCGCACGGCTTCCGCCGTGACGGTGCCTGCGCCATGCGCGATGGCCTGATCGAAGATCGACAGCGAATCGCGTGCCGAGCCTTCGCCTGCGCGTGCGATCATGGCGAGCGACGTGTCATCCACCGCGATCTGTTCCGCTTCTGCGATGCGGCGCAGATGCTGCGCCAGCGTGCCCGATTCGATACGGCGCAGGTCGAAGCGCTGGCAGCGCGACAGAACCGTGATCGGAACTTTTCGGATTTCGGTGGTGGCAAAGATGAATTTGACGTGCGGCGGTGGCTCTTCCAGTGTCTTCAACAGGCCGTTGAAAGCCTGATTGGAGAGCATGTGCACTTCGTCGATGATGTAGACCTTGTAGCGCGCCGAAACCGGGCGGTAACGCACCTGCTCGATGATCTCGCGGATATCGTCGATACCGGTATGCGAGGCGGCATCCATCTCGATCACATCGACATGACGGCCTTCCATGATCGCCTGGCAGTTTTCGCCCTGCACGGAAAGGTCGATAGTCGGCTGGTCGATCGTATCGGTCTTGTAATTGAGAGCACGCGCCAGAATGCGCGCCGTGGTGGTCTTGCCGACCCCGCGAACGCCGGTAAGCATCCAGGCCTGCGCAATGCGGCCCGTCTCGAACGCGTTGTTGAGCGTGCGAACCATCGGCTCCTGGCCGATAAGGTCGTTGAAATTCTGGGGGCGATATTTGCGGGCGAGAACGCGATAGGCGCCATCGGCGGATTTTGTGTCCATAGCGACCCTTCCGTTCTTCCTGTTCCGCTTTTTCTCAGTCGCCAGTTTGGACCGGACGCATGAGCGGCGTCAACCAAAGAGGCAACCCATCAACAGTCGTCGGCGTAGCGAGAAAGGGTGGGAGGCTGGCACGATGACCCGTGCCGTGGCTCGTTAGGGCTGCTTCCTTCCGGACCTGACCCGGTTGGCGAGTGGCTCGTCCACCACCAACCTCCCACGCTGCATATCGTCAATTGTGAAGCAAAAAGCAAGGAGGGCGCCACGCAAAAAGCAAGCGCTGAACGAAAAAAACTGGTAAATGTCGGCCTATGGAACAATTCGAAGTCGATAAACGGCTCAATGCCGACACTTTTTCCGTGGCCAAGCTCGGCCTGTGCGAGCTTCGGTTGATGAACGACCGGCGCTGGCCATGGTTGATCCTGGTGCCGCGCCGTCCCGGCCTTGCGGAAATTCATGACATGACCCCGCTCGACCAGACCATGCTGACCTTCGAGACCGGCATCGTTGCGCAGGCGCTCAAGACTGTGACGGGTTGCCAGAAGATCAATACGGGCGCGCTCGGCAATATCGTTCGGCAGCTGCATCTGCATGTCATCGCCCGCAATGAAGGCGATGCGGGCTGGCCCGGCCCTGTCTGGGGCTTTGGCACCCGCGAGACCTATGACGAAAAAGACGCCCGCCAGCTGATCGCCGACATTCGCACGGCGCTTTAATTTGCTTTCACGCGCATCTTTTCCGAAAACCGTTTCACACTTTTCGGGATGCGCTTTAAATCCCCCAACAATTCCGAGATAGATATGACTTTCCGTCTCTACGATCTGCCGGAAATCGAACCGAGCCGATCTGTCGGATTTTCCGGCAACCGGATCGACCGCCAATCCGAAAAGCGGCAGGATGACTCTGCCTTCACGGCGCTGGAACTTCCCGAAACGCGAATCATGTTGCTTGGCGGTAACCGGCTGCTTCTCGACTATGCCGATGAAAAAGCGCCACGCGCATTGTTCCGCCTCGGTGAGGCGAAGGACTTTGCGCCTGATCTTCACGAGCCGATTTTTCTCGGTCTTCAGGACGGCGCGCCGCTTGTCGCTTTGACGACACCGCTCGACCCCGAGACGATGGAAGCGCCTTTCCGTCTACAGGATTATCGCAGCATCTATACGGAAGGGCTGGTATCAGCCGATATGCTCGGCGCGCTGGCGCAAGCCGCAGCGCTGACCGCATGGCATGCCAATCACCGTTTCTGCGGACGCTGCGGTGCAAAAACCGACATGCGCGCTGGCGGTGCCAAGCGGCAATGCCCGAACTGTGGTGCGGAACATTTCCCGCGTACCGACCCGGTGGCGATCATGCTGCCGGTGCGCGGCGAAAAATGCATTCTGGCACGCAGCCCGCATTTCGCGCCCGGTTCCTATTCCTGCCTCGCAGGCTTTATCGAGCACGGCGAAACAATCGAGGCCGCCGTGCGCCGCGAAAGTGTCGAGGAAATGGGGCTCTCCATCGGTCGCGTTGCCTATCATGCGAGCCAGCCCTGGCCGTTTCCCTATTCGCTGATGATCGGCTGTCATGCCGAGGTTTTGAGCGACGACTTCACTATCGACCGTTCGGAGCTGGAAGACGGTCGCTGGTTCTCGAAGGCCGAAGTGCGGACAATGCTGGAAGGCACACATGAAAATGGGTTGCGGGTGCCACCGTCCGGCGCCATCGCAACCCATCTGATAAAGGCCTGGGTCTACGACGCAGGCTGATTATTCTGCTGCCAGCAGATGCGTATCGCGGATATCGCTGCCTTTGTAGACGCCAAGAATCCGCACTTCCTTGGTGAAGAAGCGCAATTCTTCCAGCGCAAGCTGCAGATTTGCGTCTTCCGGGTGTCCTTCGACATCGGCATAGAACTGCGTGGCGATGAAACGCCCGCCGATCTGATAGCTTTCGAGCTTCGTCATGTTGATGCCATTGGTGGCAAAGCCGCCCAGCGCCTTGTAGAGCGCAGCCGGGACGTTGCGCACGCGGAAGACAAAAGTCGTCACGATGCGTTCGCCATTTTCGGGACGCTGTGCCCATTGCTTGTTCTTGGACAGAACAACGAAGCGGGTCACGTTATCTTCCGAATCCTCGACATTTTCTTCCAGAATATCGAGACCATAGAGCTCGGCGGCAAGGCTTGGTGCCAAGGCCGCCATGGAACGATCTTTCATATCGGCGACGAGGCGAGCGGCTCCCGCCGTATCGCCTGCGATGACGCCCTTCCAGCCATTCTGGCGGATGACGTTGCGGCACTGGCCAAGCGCATGGACATGGCTGTGTACCGTCTTGATTTCCTCGCGCTTGACGCCCGGAAGCACCATCAGCTGGAAATGGATCGGCAGGAAATATTCGCCAATGATATGCATGTCGGCGAGCGGCAGCAGATAATGAATATCGGCGACGCGGCCGGCCAGAGTGTTCTCGATCGGGATCATGGCGAGGTCGGCAGCGCCGGTTTCAACCGCATTGAAGGCATCCTCGAAAGTCGGGCACGGCAAAGGCTCCATATCGGGAAACATGTTGCGGCACGCCGTATCGGAATTCGCGCCCGCTTCACCCTGAAAGGAAATCCTGTTGGTTTTCATCGTACCATGCTTTCTTAAATGCCACTCATCGGTGGCCCGTTAGATACCCTGTGCTACAAGAATGCGCGCGCGGTCAAGATCGGCCTGCGTATCAACGCCGAGCGGCACCGTCCTCACAAGTTCCACATCAATACGCATTCCGGCTTCAAGAGCCCTCAATTGCTCGAGTTTTTCGCGCTTCTCCAAGGGAGACGGCCCAAGCTTCACAAAGCGTTCAAGCGCTGAGCGGCGATAGGCGTAAAGGCCGATATGGTGATAAAGTGGGCCTTCACCGTAGGGCGCGGTTGCGCGGGTGAAATAAAGTGCGCGCAGGCGGTTGTTGCCGGCAAGCGGGGAGCCGACGATCTTCACCACACTCGGATTGGTCTTCTCCGACTCTTCCTCGATTTCGACGCCGAGCGTTGCAATGTCGGCAGGTCCATCTTCCAACGGCAGAAGCGCACGGCGGATGATATCGGGATCGATGGTCGGCAGGTCGCCCTGAACGTTCACCACGGCATCAAACTCGCCCGCCGGATCGACTTTCATCAATGCTTCATAGATGCGGTCGGAGCCGGATTCGTGATCCTCGCGCGTCATGATGGCTTCATGGCCATGCGCGGTAACGATTGAAAAAATCTCTTCGCTGTCGGTTGCAACCACCGTCCGGCCCAGCTTTGCAGCCGCGGCATGATCGGCCACATGCACGATCATCGGCTTGCCGCAAATATCGGCGAGCGGCTTGTTCGGCAGCCGCGTGGACGCCATGCGTGCCGGGATAAGAGTGAGTGTCTTTAATGTCTGAAGCATCATCGCCTCTTGAGATCGATAAGGTCGCGGACGTCTTTTAAACCGCTTTCGAGGCGCTGGAAATGCATCAAAAGTGTCAAAAAGTCACGGGTCTAGTTACCGTTATAGGTGTTGCATCGCCCTGGTAAAAGACCTAGTTTCCGCCCGATGCCGGGGAGAGAATTGCGACCTTTATTGAAGGTTTGCATGCCGGCTAGGAGAGCGTTCTCGGGGAGAGCGTTTTGGTAGAGGGAGCGCTGACCGGCGATGAATTCAACCCGGACTAACAAGTTTATCATGGCTTTTCTGGCAACGGTTTTCGTTGTCATGACGACAGGCATCCTGTCCGATTCGCTGTTTCACTCGCCTGCGCCCGAAAAGCCGGGCTTTATCATCGAAGCGGCGGAAGCCTCGACCGGTGAAGGGGGCGCTGCACCGGCCAAGGAAGAAGTTTCCATTGCGACGTTGCTGCAGTCTGCCGATCCGGCGCGCGGTGAAACCGTCTTCAAGCGTTGCGCTGCATGCCATACCGGTGAAAAGGGTGGCGCCAACAAGGTCGGTCCGCATCTGTGGGATGTCGTGAACCGTCCGGCTGCCTCTGTTGAAGGTTTCGGCTATTCGGCTCCCATGAAGGAGTTCGGTGCTGCGGGCAACAAGTGGGATTTTGAACATCTCAACAAGTTCCTGACCTCGCCGAAGGGCTACATCAAGGGCACGGCCATGGGCTTTGCTGGCGACAAGAAGGACAATGAACGCGCTGATCTGATCGCTTATCTGCGCACACTGTCCGACAATCCGGCTCCGCTGCCGACCGCTGATGCGGCACCTGCCGCTGGTGGCGATGCAAAGCCGGCTGAGGGCGGCGAAGCCAAGCCAGCCGAAGGCGAAAAGCCTGCAGAAGGCGGCGAACAGAAGCCTGCGGAACCGGCACCCGCCAATTAAGCCTGCAGGATAGAAACATGATCAAAGCCCGGTTCGCCGGGCTTTTTTCGTGCCCGCATTAAATTTCTTGCCCGCATGCCTTTCTTCCTCCGCAAAAACCCATAAAACTCGTTCGAATATATCCGAAACAGGAACGGAGAGGCTGGATGAGAGCTTTTTGGGCGGGTGCGTTTGCGGTGGCCATGCTTGCGAGCACGGTTTCAATTGGTCGCGCAAATGACGTGGAACCCCAATGGCGATATTCCTCCAGCCTGCTTGGCGAGCCCAAATATCCTGCTGATTTCAAGCACTACGACTATGTGAATCCCGATGCGCCGAAAGGCGGCACGCTGAACATGGTCGCCGTTGGCACCTTCGACAGTCTCAATCCGTTTGTGGTGCAGGGGGTCGCAGCCGCTGGCCTGTCCGATTTCGGCGGCGGTCTTCTCTACGACACGCTGATGACGGATTCGCTCGATCAGGGATCGACGCAATACCCGCTCATTGCTGAAGCCCTGCAATATCCCGATGACTTCTCCTGGGTTAAGTTCAAGCTCAATCCAAAAGCGAAATGGCACGATGGCCAGCCGATCACCGTCGATGACGTGATCTGGTCGTTCGATGTGCTGAAGAAGCAGTCGCCGATGTACAACAAATATTATGGCGACGTGGAGAAGGCGGAAAAGACTGGCGAACATGAGGTGAAATTCACCTTCAGCCAAAAGGGCAATCGCGAATTGCCGCAGATTCTGGGACAGCTTGCCGTTCTGCCCAAGCACTGGTGGGAAGGCAAGGATGCACAGGGCAAGCAGCGCGACATTACCCGTCCGACGCTTGAAATCCCGCTCGGCTCTTCCGCCTACAAGATCGACAGCATGACGCCCGGACGCTCCATCACCTGGGCGCGCGTCGATGACTATTGGGGCAAGGATTTGGGCGTCAATGTCGGGCGCAATAATTTCGACCGCCTGCGCTACGAGTACTATTTCAACGAGGATGCAACCTGGGAAGCCTTCAAGAAGGGCGGACAGTACGATTATCGCAACGAGAATCGTGCCCAGCGCTGGGCTGAACAGTATAATTTCCCAGCAGTGCAGCGCGGCGATGTCGTGAAGGCTTCGTTTCCCTTCCATGCCGCCGGACGTATGCAGGGCTATTTCCTGAACACACGCCGCGACAAGTTCAAAGACCCGAAAGTGCGTCAGGCGCTGACCTACGCCTTCGACTTCGAATCGATGAACCGCCTGCTGTTCTTCAACCAGTACAAGCGCATCAACAGCTATTTCGCAGGCAACGAGCTGGAGCTGAGCGGCCCACCGACACCCGAGGAACAAGCCATTCTGGAAACGGTGAAGGATTCGCTTCCTGCTGATGCACTGACGAAGGAATTCAAGCTGCCGGTCTATGACACACCGCAAGCCACCCGCGAAAATCTGCGCACCGCGCTGAAACTCTTTTCGGAAGCCGGCTGGACAGTGCAGGGCAACAAGCTCGTCGATGCCAAGGGCAATCCGTTCACCATCGAATTTCTCGGCAAGGACCCGACGGATGAGCGTATTTACAATCCGTTCGCAGCAAGCCTGCGCAAGATCGGCATCAACGCGACCGTGCGTATCGTCGACACGGCGCAATATCAGGCCCGCGTCAATGATTTTGACTATGATGTGGTCACCTCCGTCATCCCGCAGAGCAGTTCACCCGGCAATGAGCAGCGCGACATGTGGGGTTCCAAAGCCGCCGACTTCAAAGGCAGCCGCAACTATGCCGGTATCAAGAACCCGGCCATCGACAAGCTGATCGACCATGTCATCTATGCCAAGGATCGTGAGGAGCTGGTCGCCTCGACCCATGCGCTCGACCGGGCGCTCTTGTGGAACTATTACGTCATTCCACAATGGTACTCAGACCACATCAATGTGGCCTATTGGAATAAATTCGGAATGCCTGAAAAGCAGCCGGACTATCTTGGGATTGACCCGTTCTCCTGGTGGATAGACCCTGCGAAGGAAGCCAAGCTCAAAACCGGCAGTGAATGAGGGCGGAGCGAGAATGACAATCCTTCGCATGAACCGCCGCCATTTTCTGGGGCTTTCGGGAAGTGCCGCCGTTGCAGCCTTCCTGCCGCCAAGGGCCTTTGCCGACATCCCGACAGGCAAGGCGCTGCATGGGCTTTCGGCTTTCGGTGACCTGAAATACGGTCCCGATTTTCCACATTTCGACTATGCCAGCCCCGAAGCACCGAAGGGCGGCACGTTCAATTTCGCGCCGTCGAGCTGGGTCTGGAACCAGAATACCGACACGTTCAACACGCTCAATACCTTCACGTTCAAGGGTGATGCGCCGCCGCGCATGGAACTGACCTTTGATACGCTGATGGCTTCGGCGCTGGACGAGCCGGATTCTGTCTACGGCCTGATCGCGGAAAGTGCGACGCTTTCGAAAGATCGCCGCAGTTGCACGTTCAAGCTTCGCAAGGAGGCGCGTTTTCACGACGGCTCGCCTATTGAGGCGAAAGACGTGTTGTTCACCTATGCGACCATCAAGCAGAAAGGCCATCCAACGCTGCGCCAGTATCTGGCAGGCGTCGAAAAGGTGGAGGCAACCGGCAACAGAGAAGTGCGCATGCGCTTCGTCGAAGGGCGCGGACCGAACGCTATCCTTGATGCCGTGGCCGTGCCGATCCTGTCGGAAAGCTGGTTCAAGGATCGCGATTTCGAAGCCACGACCATGGAGCCGGTGCTGGGCTCAGGCGCTTACAAGGTCGGCAATTTCGCCGCCGGTCAGTTCATCGAGTATGAGCGCGTCGAGGATTATTGGGCGAAAGATCTGCCGGTGCAGAAGGGCTTCAATCATTTCGACCGCATCCGTATCGAGTTTTTCCGCGACCGCCAGCCGCAATTCGAAGCCTTCAAGAAAGGCAGTATCGACTACCGCGAGGAGACCGTCTCCAAGAACTGGGCGACGGCCTATGACTTCCCGGCCATCCAGCAGGGAAAGGTCATCAAGCGTACTTTTCCGAAAGAGAAACGCCCGCTGATGCAGGCATGGGCGCTGAACCAGCGCCGCGAACGGTTCCGCGATCCGCGCGTGCGCGAAGCAATTGCGCTCTGCTTCGACTTCGAATGGACGAATGAGAACCTTTTCTACAAGGTCTATGCCCGCTCGCAGTCGTGCTTCAACGGATCGGATTTTCAGGCGAGCGGCATGCCGACGCCTGATGAACTTAAAGTTCTTGAACGTTATCGCGGAAAACTGCCGGATGAGGTTTTCAGTGAAGCCGTTCTAATGCCGGTATCGGACGGAACAGGCCGCGACCGCGCGCAGTTCGCACAGGCCATCAAGCTGTTGGAGGAAGCAGGTTTCGAGCGCAAGAACGGCCAGTTCCACGACAGGGACGGATCAAAGTTCGCGCTGGAGATTCTTTCCAATTCCGAAGCCTTCACCCGGGTCTACAATCCGTTCGTGCAGAAACTGCGCGCCATCGGCATTGACGCCAGCCTGCGGCTTGTCGATGCAAGCCAGTATCAGGTACGGATGCAGGACTTCCAGTTCGACATGGTGGGTATGGCGTTGCAGTTCAGCCCCACGCCGACGCAAGAATCGCTTGCCGGGATGTTGGGTTCCGAATCGGCCAAGGTGCCGGGCAGCTATAATCTTCCCGGTACGGAAGACCCGTTGATCGATGCGCTGATTGCGGATATCGGCAAGGTTTCGACCCGCGAAGAACTCGTCGCCACGATGCGGGTGCTCGATCGGTACTTGCGTATCCGGCGCGACTGGATTCCAAATTGGACGACAGCGAATCATCTCGCGGCCTATTGGGACCGGTTCGGTTTCAAGGAGCCGAAGCCCGATTACGGCTTTCCCGTCGAGACGCTGTGGTGGATCAAGGCGTGATTTCGCGAAACCGAAACCGGTTTTCGACATCACGCTCTATAATGAAAAGGCAGAAGCTGTTGGCAAGCCATAAGATAAACCTGAACCTGCGGAGAAAACCGGGCTGATGGGCGCATATATTCTCCGCCGTCTGCTTCTGATGATTCCGACGATACTCGGCATCATGGCTATTTCCTTCGCTGTGGTTCAGTTCGCCCCCGGCGGTCCGGTCGAGCGCGTGATTGCGCAGCTTTCAGGCCAGGGCGGCGACGCTCTCGACCGCCTTTCCGGCGGTGGTGGCGATTTCGGGCAAAGTGCCGTCGACAGCGGCTCGGTCAATTCCAAATATCGCGGCGCGCAGGGGCTCGACCCGCAATTCATTGCCGATCTGGAAAAGCAGTTCGGTTTCGACAAGCCGCCGCTGGAACGGTTCGGCCAGATGCTGTGGAACTATCTGCGCTTCGATTTCGGCCGCAGCTATTTTCGCGATATCAGCGTGATCGACCTCATCAAGGAAAAGATGCCGGTTTCAATCTCGCTCGGCCTGTGGCTGACTTTTCTGTCCTACATGATCTCGATTCCACTCGGCATTCGCAAGGCAATCAAGGACGGTTCGCGCTTCGACACCTGGACCAGCGCCGTCATCATCGTCGGCTACGCCATTCCAAGCTTCCTGTTTGCAATCCTGCTGATCGTACTGTTTGCGGGCGGCTCGTTCTTCGACTGGTTCCCGTTGCGCGGCCTCACCTCGCCCGATTTCGCGCAGATGTCGTTCTGGGGCAAGATCGGCGACTATCTGTGGCATATGGTGCTGCCGGTGACTGCACTCGTGCTTTCCGCCTTCGCCACCACGACATTGCTGACCAAGAATTCGTTTCTGGAAGAAATCCGCAAGCAATATGTAACCACGGCGCGCGCCAAGGGACTGACCGAGAATCAGGTTCTCTATCGTCATGTCTTCCGCAATGCGATGCTGATCGTGATCGCCGGTTTTCCGGGCGCTTTCATCTCGGCATTCTTCACCGGTTCGCTTCTGATCGAAACCATCTTCTCGCTCGACGGACTTGGCCTGCTGGGCTACCAGTCGGTCATCAACCGCGATTATCCCGTGGTCTTCGCCAATCTCTTCATCTTCTCGCTGATCGGCCTTCTGGTCGGCCTTTTGTCCGACCTCACCTATACGTGGATCGATCCGCGCATCGACTTTGACCGGAGGGACGTGTGATGACTGACACCACCCTCACCCCTGTCGTGCAACCGGTAAAGCGCCCGTTTCTTTCACCACTCAACAAGCGCCGCTGGCAGAACTTCAAGGCCAACAAGCGCGGTTACTGGTCGCTGTGGATCTTCCTGTTCCTGCTCATCGCAGCGCTTTGTTCCGAGTTCATCGCAAATGACCGGCCCATTCTCGTTTCCTACAAGGGCGAGTTGCTGATGCCGGTTTTCGTGGATTATCCGGAAGAAAAATTCGGCGGCTTTTATGCCGTCACCGACTATCGCGACCCGGTGATACAGGATGAAATCAACAACAATGGCTGGGCCATCTGGCCGCCAATCCGCTATTCCTACAACACCGTGAACAACGAGATACCGGAAGCAGCGCCTTCGAAACCGTTCTGGCTCTATTCGGCGGAAGAGCGCTGCCAGCGCTATCCGCAAGGCGTGAGCGATCCCAATTGTCGCTTCGGCAATTTCAATCTGCTCGGCACCGACGATCAGGCGCGCGATGTATTCGCACGCGCACTCTACGGCTTCCGTATTTCGGTACTGTTCGGTCTGATTCTCACCTTCTTCTCGGCAATAATCGGTGTGACGGCGGGTGCGGTTCAGGGCTATTTCGGCGGCTGGGTCGATCTTCTGTTCCAGCGCTTCATCGAAATCTGGTCCTCGATCCCGGTTCTCTACCTGTTGCTGATTATCGCGGCGATATTGCCGCCCGGCTTCTGGGTGCTTCTGGGCATCATGTTGTTGTTTTCATGGGTGGCTTTCGTCGGCGTCGTGCGCGCGGAATTTCTGCGGGCGCGAAACTTCGAATATGTGAACGCGGCGCGTGCGCTCGGCGTGAAGAACGGCACCATCATGTGGCGGCATCTCCTGCCCAACGCCATGGTCGCGACACTGACCTTCCTGCCTTTCATCCTGAACGGCTCGATCACCACCCTCACCTCGCTCGACTTCCTCGGTTTCGGCCTGCCCCCCGGTTCGGCTTCGCTGGGCGAACTGCTCGCACAAGGCAAGAATAACCTGCAGGCACCCTGGCTCGGCATTACCGGCTTTGTGGTCATCTCGCTGATGCTGTCGCTTCTGATCTTCATCGGTGAGGCAACACGCGACGCCTTCGATCCGCGAAAGGCATTTCAATGAGTGGGCCAATGAGCGGGTCTATGATCGAATCAGGGAACAAAATCCTGCTGTCCGTTCGCGATCTGTCCGTCGCATTCCGCCAGAATGGCGAGGAACGCATTTCCGTCGACCGCGTATCCTTCGACATTGCCGAAGGCGAAACGGTCGCCCTTGTCGGCGAATCGGGATCAGGCAAATCCGTCTCGGCCTTGTCCATCCTGAAGCTGCTGCCTTATCCGTCTGCCAGCCATCCTTCCGGAGAAATTCTTTTCAATGGCAAGGATTTGATGAAGGCTTCGGAGCCGGAACTGCGCCGTGTGCGCGGCAACGACATCACCATGATCTTTCAGGAGCCGATGACATCGCTCAATCCGCTGCACAGTGTGGAGCGGCAGATCGGTGAAATCCTGAAAATGCACCAAGGCATGGGGGAGCAGGCCGCACGGGCGCGGACGCTGGAACTTCTGAACGAAGTCGGCATTCGCGAACCGGAAAAGCGCCTGTCGGCCTTCCCGCACCAGCTTTCCGGCGGACAGCGCCAGCGCGTCATGATCGCCATGGCGCTTGCCAACAAGCCGAAGCTGCTGATTGCCGACGAGCCGACCACAGCGCTCGATGTCACCGTGCAGGCCCAAATCTTGAAGCTGCTGGCCGAGCTTAAAGCCGCACAGGGCATGTCGATGCTCTTCATCACCCACGACCTCGGCATTGTGCGCAAGATCGCCGACAAGGTCTGCGTGATGAGCAAGGGCAAGATCGTCGAGGCCGGGCCGACCAAAGAGATTTTCGAAAACCCGCAGCATCCTTACACCAAGCACCTGCTTGCGGCTGAACCGAAGGGCGAGCCGCCTGCCGCCGATCCAGCAGCAAAAACGGTGATGGAAGGCAAGGATATCCGTGTCTGGTTCCCGATCAAGAAGGGGTTCATGCGCAAGACCGTCGACCATGTGAAGGCGGTGGACGGCATCGACGTAAACTTACGCGCCGGACAGACGCTCGGCGTCGTCGGCGAATCGGGCTCCGGCAAGACGACGCTTGGCCTCGCACTGTCGCGCATGATTTCATCCAAGGGCGAGATCAGGTTCGACGGCCGCGATATTGCGAAATTCAGTTTCAGTGATATGCGCCCGCTGCGCCGCGAGATGCAAATCGTGTTTCAAGACCCATTCGGCTCGCTCTCACCGCGCATGACCATCGCGGACATCATCGCCGAAGGGCTTCTGGTGCATGAGCCTAAACTGTCGGCAGACGAACGCGATGCGCGTGTCGTTGTTGCGCTCAACGAAGTCAATCTCGATCCGGAAACCCGCTTCCGCTATCCGCACGAATTTTCAGGTGGCCAGCGCCAGCGCGTCGCCATTGCACGTGCCATGGTGCTGAACCCGAAATTCGTTATGCTGGACGAACCGACCTCCGCACTCGATATGAGCGTGCAGGCGCAGGTGGTCGATCTGTTACGCGCATTGCAGAAGAAGCATGATCTCGCCTATCTTTTTATCAGCCACGATCTGAAAGTGGTGCGGGCGCTGGCAAATGACGTGCTGGTGATGCGCAACGGCAAGGCGGTCGAATATGGCGCGGCGAAGGATGTTTTCGCCAACCCGCAGACCGACTATACCAAGGCGTTGATGGCGGCAGCCTTCCGGATGGAGGCAACAGAGGGAGGAGCAAGACAATGAGCGAAACCAAGGGCAACATCCTTTTGGCGATCACCGACTGGGACCCTGAAATCTGGCTGAAGACGTTTCGGGATCACGCGCCGGATCGTCCGGTGGTGACGGATCGCACGGAAAAAGATCCGTCCGTCAAATATGCGCTCGTCTGGAAGCAGAAGCCGGGCTCGCTTGAGAACCTGCCCAATCTGAAGGTGATCTTCTCGCTGGGCGCAGGCGTCGATCACGTCTTCCGCGATGACCGGATTCCCGATGTACCGCTGGTGCGCATCATCTCCGACGATCTTACCATGCGCATGACCGAATATGTCGTCTGGCAGGTGCTGGACCATCACCGTCTCGGACAGCGTTATCGCAAGCAGCAGCAGAATCATGTCTGGCATGAGGATCGCCGCCAACCTGCGGCTCATGAAGTCACTGTCGGCATCATGGGCCTCGGTGTGCTCGGGCGCGATGCGGCTGAAAAGCTGAAGTTGCTCGGCTTCAATGTCACCGGCTGGAGCCGACGCCCGCAAGAGATCGATGGCGTGCAGACCTATCACGGCAAGGACGGCTTTGGGAAATTCCTCAAGACTACCGACATCTTCGTCTGTCTGCTGCCGCTGACGCCCGACACCAAGGGTATCCTCTCCATGTCGATGTTCGCGCAACTGAAGAGCGACGGGCCGCTCGGCGCGCCGGTGCTGATCAATGCCGGACGCGGCGGTCTGCAGAACGAGGCCGATATTCTGGCCGCGCTCGATCGCGGGCTTCTTTCGGCAGCTTCGCTCGACGTGTTCAATCAGGAACCGTTGCCAACCAGCAGCCCTCTCTGGGATCACCCGCGCGTGACGATCACTCCGCACGCGGCAGCAAGCTCATCTGCAACCGCCCTTGTGCCGCAGATCATCCGGCAGATCGAAGCCTTCGAGCGGGACGGGACGCTGGAACATATCGTGGATCGTTCAACCCAATACTAGAGCGCGTTTCGATCTGATTGGATCAGATCGGCGCTCCAATCATTTGTTTTTACGCGCATCCCGATTGCCCCATCCTCGCCGACCGCCACCCGATGGCCGGCGAGTTGCTTTTGCGCCTCGCGGTCAAGTTCAATGGCGATAGGCACGTCATGCCCCATTTCACGAGCCACGATGAGGCCAAGGAGCAGGATCGCATCCGGTTCATGCAGGACAATGGCCGCAGGCGCATGACCACTATGGACCAGCTCCAGAAGAACGGCTGCTGCGGATGACGAGCCGATGGTTCCGGGCAGGCACAACACACGCCCGGCGATGCTCCGCCCATGTTCCGGATGGCGCACATCGGCAATCCGCCCGCTCTTCGGATCGACACCGCCCCAGAAGCTAATCGGCGCGGAGAGAACCAGCGCCTCAGCATCTGCCCCTTTTCCTGCAACGAGTACAGTGCTTTCCCCGATGCTCATGCCGCCTGCCTCCCGAAAACCGGCCTGCCCGCAACCGCGCTTTCCACGCATTCTTCCAACGAACCGTAAAGCACGCCATAGCCGGTGTTGCCAGGTGCATAATGCGCGAACTTGCCGGAATTCGTCATAAGGATGGCATCATCCTTAGCTGGCAAAATTGGTGTAACAACCACGCATGTGTCGGCGACAATCACGACGCCTGCTTTTTCAAGCGCCTGCCTGCGTCCGTCTTTCTCCAGCTCAACCAGTGCATGACGGCCCGTGCAGGCATAAAGCGGCACCGCGAGCTTGCGTTCCGCTATGGCGCGCTCCAGACGGTCGAATTCGGTTCTCGAAAGATGCGGACTGCCAATGGCAACCGCATCGATATGATCGACCTGCTCGACTGTCGAAAGACGCTTGCGCGTCGCCTCGATCATTTCTCGTGTGACGCGGATGACGCCTTCCGGCTTCTGGTGCTGCAAAGCCGTTTCAAGATCGGGCGCTTCGGGCGTGACACCAGCAACATGGAATAGACCGACTGCTCCAACCGATGCCGATGCCGCGCCGAAAGCTTTGAGATCGTCTTCATCGGGATGGACGGGACTGCCTGCAACGACACCGATATTCGTGCCAACACTGCGACCAAACAGATTGCCGAGAATGGGCCAGGCCACTTCCGAAGACAGGAACGCCGGGTCCAGCCCTGAAATATCGATCACCACCGTAGCGCGACGGTTTTCGCTGCGATGCAGACCATAATCGGGCGCGCGGCCAGCAATAGCACAGGCAATATCGAGGAAATCGCCATAACGATTGGTACGCGCACCCAGAACTGAATTACAGAACACGACTGCATTGGATTCACCCCAGGCGACATCTGTGCCCTTTGCTGGCCTGTGTCCCGCCTGATACGGAGCGCAGGTCCAGGTCGGCTCGCAGCCAAGCTTGATATAGGCGCGCATCATGCGCTTGGCCATATCAGCTTCGTGAGCCGGCAAAAGATTACGCGAGCAACCCGTCAGATCGATAGAGCCGACATTGAGCGTCGAGCGGACTTTGACCTTTGCACCACCCTCAACTAGCTTTTCTGCGAAAAGCGTTCCGCTATCGCCGTGATAAAGCGCACCGTCAATATGTGCCGATGCAACTGGAATAAGACGCGGCGCACCCATCAGCCTCGCGGTATCAGCCACAATGCGCATGGCCATCGCAGCGCCCTCCCCCAGATCGCCTGCGGCTATCGACCGTTCTTCATGCGTTAATGTCAGTGCCACGCGTGATCTCCTTGCGCATGGTTATGGATGTGGGGCGGCTATAGCCTGGATGCGCGGTCTCCGCGATCTTGCGATATCCAAGCTTTTCAAACACCGCCCGATTGCGCGTAAGCTCGATACGCACCTGCAACTCAATTGATGGTTTGTCTTTTGCAACCGCAACATCTTCCGCCTTTTGCATTAGCAATCGCCCAATGCCTCTTCCCTCAAAGGCGGGTGCGACGGCAAGTTTGCCGAGATAAAAGCCCTCGGCCTTTTCCCGTATGAAGACACAGCCGACAAGTCTGTCATCCAGAAAGGCCGCAAAACCGGTTTCTTCCTGTGCCTTCTGCCGCAGATTTTCCGCCGTCAGCAAACCTGCCGATGAGGGCGGATCGATCACGCCGTCCATATAGGCGAAGCTGTCGCGGATCATGCCGAGCAGTTCTTCCCACTGCCCGAAATTCTCGCCAATAGCCTCGACACGCAGAGCCGTCATTTCGGTTTGCGTGCCTTATAACGAATGGTTTCGAAGCGGACATTCAAGGCATTGTAGAGCAGCAGACGGCCCACCAAGGGTTCGCCGATACCGGTGATGAGCTTGATGACTTCCATTGCCTGCAGGCTGCCGATCACACCCGGCAGGACGCCAAGCACACCGGCTTCGGCACAGGTTGGCACCGTTCCGGGTGGCGGCGCTTCTGGAAAGAGATCGCGATAAGATGGGTTCTGCGTACCATCCGGCCCGGTCGTATAAGGCATCAGCACGGTGACCGTGCCATCAAAACGACCCATGGCGCCCGTCACGAGCGGTTTTTCCACCCTGGCAGCAGCATCGGCCAGAATATAACGCGTGGTGAAATTGTCCGAGCCATCCACCAGGACGTCATAATTGCCGATCAACGTTTCGACGTTGTCCGCATCGAGGCGAAGCTGGTGTCCCTCGACCTTCACATGTGGATTGATCCGGGCAATGGTGGCAAGCGCGCTTTCCACCTTTGGCTGGCCCACACTTTCCGTATCGTGAATGACCTGCCGTTGCAGGTTCGATAGCGAAACAGTGTCGTCATCGACAATGCCGAGCGTGCCGACACCGGCAGCTGCCAGATATTGCAGCACAGGCGCGCCAAGACCGCCTGCGCCAACGATCAGCACGCGCGCGGCCTTCAGCTTCTGCTGGCCCGGACCGCCGATTTCTGGCAGCACGATATGGCGCGCATAGCGTTCAAGTTCTTCGGACGAAAATGGTCTGGATGGTGCATTCATACCCCCGAACATATGCCTCTCCCAAGGCGCTGTCAGCGGATATTTTGCCTCACGGCACGATCCCCAAAATGGAACCGGTTCGGATCAGGTGTCAGACAGCCTGGTGAGATGACCGGCAGAGACATTGAAGAATTGCGCTTCCCCTTCAAGCGCTTCAAAAAGCGCGCGATCCGTGCCCGTCATGAAGGCCTGTCCGCCAAGCTCATCAAGGATGCCAAAGAGCGCGGCGCGGCGACCTGTATCGAGATGCGCGGCGATTTCATCGAGCAGGAGAATCGGAGCCATACCGGAAAGCTCTGCCGTCAGTCGGGCATGGGCAAGCACGAGACCGATCAAAAGCGCCTTTTGTTCGCCCGTGGAACAGAGCGCGGCTGGCATGGATTTGGGTCTGTGCTGGACGATCAGATCGGTACGATGCGGGCCTTCAAGCGTGCGGCCTGCCGCCCGGTCTCTCGCGCGGCCATCGCGCAGGGTACGGCGAAAGTCTTCTTCGAGATCAAGCGCCGCCTCGACATTGATTCTCTGCTCCAATGTCCCTTCCAGAAAGCAATCGGCCTTTGGAAACGGTCCTTCGACAGGCAGCCGTTCGATCATCGCCGCAATCAGGCGCATGGCTTCGGCGCGCGCAGCAGCAATGGCCGTGCCTAGCTCCGCCATCTGGCTTTCGATCGCATCCAGCCATTGGTCGTCATTACTGCCATCGTTCAGCAAGCGGTTGCGGCTGCGCATCGCTTTTTCGTAATCGAGCACGCGCTTGCCGTGAGCGGTATCGATAGCAAGCACCATACGGTCGAGGAAACGCCGGCGATCAGAAGCGCCTCCGGTGAAAAGCCCATCCATCGACGGCACCACCCAAAGGATGCGCGCATAGTCGAGCATGTCGTCGCCGGAACCCGCAATCCCGTTGATACGTACCTTGCGCCCCCCCTCGCCGCCGCCTGCTGTGCCCGTGCCGACTTCCGCTTCGCCATAGATCATACAGTCAAGCGCGGCATGAATGGCAAAGCCATCAAGCGAATTTGCGCGGGCAACATCGTCATAAGCAGCACGGCGCAGGCCGCGTCCCGGCGACAGAAAGGAAATTGCTTCGATCAGATTGGTCTTGCCGGAACCATTTTCGCCAGTCAGCACGACATGGCCGGGCCCAAGCGGCAGTGATAGTTCCGCATAATTGCGGAAATTCACAAGCTTGAGCCGCCGGATCGAAACACGTTCCGGGCGGCTTTGATTAGGCTCAGGCGTATTCACTTTTCTGTTCTTTAAACACGCATAGGCATCAGGACGTACAATACGTCTTCATCGCCGGTGTCGCGCACCAGCGTCGGCGAACCTGCATCGGCCAGCATGAAGACCGCGTCCGAACCCGAAAGCTGGCTCGTAATGTCGAGCAGGTATTTCGAGTTGAACCCGATATCGAGCGGATCGGCGTCATAGTCCGCCGCAAGCTCGTCAGTTGCACTGCCGGAATCGGGATTGTTGACGGTGAGCGTCAGTTGGCCATCGGCGATTGAAAGCTTCACCGCGCGGCCACGTTCGCTCGAAATGGTCGAGACACGATCCACGGAGGCCGCAAATTCCTGGCGTCCGATGGTGAGCTTCTTGTCGTTGCCAGACGGAATCACGCGCTGGTAATCCGGGAAGGTTCCGTCGATCAGCTTCGAGGTGAGGACCACCGATCCAACCGTGAAGCGAATCTTGGCGTCCGACAGTTCAACAGTAACGACCACATCCGGCACATCGACCAGCTTCTGCAGTTCGGCAACCGTTTTGCGCGGGATGATGATGCCCGGCATGCCTTCCGTGCCGGACGGTGCTTCCAGCTCGGCGCGCGCCAGACGGTGACCGTCGGTCGCGACAGCGCGTAGCTTCAGGGCACCCTCGCTTTCGATGGCGTGAAAGAAAATGCCATTGAGGTAATAGCGGGTTTCTTCCGTCGAAATCGCAAACTGCGTGCGGTCAATGAGACGCTTCAGAGCCTGCGCCTCGATCCGGAAGGAATGGGTAAATGCCCCAGCGGTCAGTTCCGGGAAATCGGACTGCGGCAGGCACTGGAGGCGGAAAGACGACTTGCCGGAAATGACCGAAATGGAACCACCATCCGGATTGGTCGACAGCATGACTTCAGCGCCATCCGGCAGCTTGCGGACGATGTCATAGAGAAGATGTGCCGGAACCGTCGTAGCGCCTGCCTGTTCCACCATGGCGGCTGTCGCTTCATTGACCTCAAGATCAAGGTCGGTCGCCTTGAGTGCGAGACTTGCGCCCTCAGCCTGCAAAAGCACGTTCGACAAAATCGGTATCGTGTTGCGGCGCTCCACGACGCGATGGACGTGGTTGAGAGATTTGAGAAGGTTCGATCGCTCTAGGGTAACACGCATGTTCAAACGCACTCGCTCGCTGGGACAGGGCAACTGCATCTGACGGGCAGGCAGGCGGCCCCTGTCGATAAGGCGCCAGGGGCGCCAGAAGGTCCGTTAAAGTGGCAGATTTTTAAGGAGAAAAGCAAGCCCGCGCCATGTCGGAAAGCGACAGGGCCCGGGCTTTTTGTTGATAACCGCGATTGATAGCGGGGAAGCTACTGTAATCAGGCCGCCTGATCGTTGATGAGGCGCTTCAGAAGCTCCAGTTCCTGCGCCAGCTTGGTGTCGGCGCCAACCAGATCCTCGATCTTGCGCACGGCATGAAGAACCGTGGTGTGATCGCGACCGCCGAAGCGGCGACCGATTTCCGGCAGAGAACGCGGCGTCATCATCTTGGCGAGATACATTGCCACCTGACGCGGCTTGACGATGGTGCGCGTGCGGCGGTTCGACAGCAGGTCCTGCTTCGAGACATTGTAATGACGCGCCACGATGCGCTGGATTTCCTCGATGCGGATACGCTTCGGTTCGCCAACGCGGGTCAGATGACCGAGCAGCTCATCGACGCGGTCGATGGAGATGTTCGGCTCGAAGGACTGACGGAACAGAAGCTGGTTGAAAGCACCTTCCAGTTCGCGGCCCGATCCGGTGACGGTGCGGGCAACGTGGGAGAGAATCTCTTCACCAATGTTCAGGCTCGAATCTTCTGCCTGCGCGACGGCGAGACGACGGCGCAGCATCTCGACACGCATGTCATAATCAGGGGCCGCCACTTCGAGCGCAACGCCACCCTGAAGACGCGAGCGAACACGCACATCGAGCGATTCCAGTTCGGACGGCGCACGGTCAGCAGCGACAACGACCTGCTTGGCGCTGTCGAGCAGCGTGTTCAGGAGGTGGCAGAACTCATGCTGGATCGACTTGCCCTGCAGGAACTGCATGTCGTCGATGACGAGAAGGTCGATATCGCGCAGCTGTTCCTTGAAGGACAGCGCATTGTTGTCGCGGATCGCGGTGGCAAAGCGCCACATGAAATACTCAGCTGTCAGATAGACAACGCGGGCCTTTTCCTGACGCTGCAACGCTGCCGCGGCAATGGCCTGAAGAAGATGCGTCTTGCCGAGGCCGACGGAAGCATGGATGAAAAGCGGATTGAAACGCACCGCGCTGGAACCGGCTTCCGCAATGGTGCGGGCGGCGGCAAGGGCCACGCGATTCGATGCGCCATCGACAAAGCTGTCGAACGTATAGCGCGGGTCGAGCGGCGAACCCAGAACGGAACCCGATGCCGATTCTGCAACGACTGCAGAACCGCGCTTCTCACCGAGCGACTGTCCAACGGGAAACACCATCTTTTCGCGCGGAGCCACAGCAGGCTTGGTTTCAACTGCTTCGCAGGCTTCCACTGGAGCTGCGCTGCGCACCACGCGGCTGACACCGCGAACCACGACTTCAACTTTCAGGATTTGCGGGTTTTCTTCCTGCCACAGCTCGGTCAGCAGTTCAGAATAGTGATTGTTGATCCAGGAGCGCAAAAATGCTGTCGGAACCGACAGGCGGACAATGCTCTTGGAGATATCGTCGAGCTTCAGACGACCGAACCAGCTGGAATAAATCTCGGTGCCGACGCGGGCTTTCAGCTTTGCCGTAAGGCGCTCGAAAACCTCGTCACCTGCATTGCCGCTCAACTCGACCAGGCTCTTTTCATTTCCGGTAGCAGAAGATCCATGGATACGGTTCGCATGTGCATCATCACCCATCGTTGCCGTCGATTTGCCGGTCATCATTGCCATCGTCTCGCCTGCCTTCACATTCGTACGCGCCGTTTTTTGGCGCTTGTCATTTTTTCCTGTCCGAACCGCGGATTTTTTATCCGTCTGGCCTGGTAGGTACTCACTCATAAAGCCCGGCTCTACAGCTCTGGGCCAAACACAAACTCAAACGGTCCCATCAGGACCAACACCCGGATACTCCTTCCCGGCGACCTTTTTACGACTCACAACACTTTTACCGGAGGCTGATTGCCCGGAAAGAAATCCGCCACAACCATTCAATTGTCGGGGACATGCCTAAAACGGCATTCCGGTTAACGAACGGTAAGCAAACAACCATGAGGAACAGGACCTTACGACCAGAATATAACACCCGCGGGCTGTGATGCCCACGCCGACAAACTCGCTATTTGATGCTAACTCCGGGCCGGTGGCCCACCCCTCTTATGCCCTGACTTTAGCGAAGCCTCGCAGCAAAGGGCAAGCCTCAGAAAGCCACATTTTTTTGCTGAAAGCCCTTGCAGGGGGACTCGACAAAAGTAGGGAATCGGACGCCAGCGAAATAACACCTTTGGATTCAATGTGTTTTCGTGGGGCAATTTTTAGGTGATCTTGATATGTTCTTCCTAAAAATAAATTTAAAAATATTCCTTGACTCAAACCCCCTTCCGAGTCCCTAAACCCGCCTGTGGATAACAGTGGATAATAATCCACAACCATTTGAAAATACTACTTAAATAGCCTCATGCGAGATTAACCGCCCTCTGAAATATTCCAGCTAGGCATTGAAAAATCTCTACAATTCAGGGTGGTATGAAAGAATGCCAGTGTTCTGAGAAACGCTCAAAAAAGAAAACCCGGCTAACAATGAGCCGGGTTTCGAAAACATTCCATAAAAATGGATGAATGCTTAGGCGTTCAGAGCCTTAACGCGCTGAGCAAGGCGAGACACCTTACGCGAGGCGGTATTCTTGTGCATCACGCCCTTGGAAGCAGCGCGCATCAGTTCAGGCTCAGCAGCCTTGAATGCGACTTCTGCAGCCTGCTTGTCGCCGCTCAGCAGAGCGTCTTCCAGCTTGCGCACGAAGGTACGAACGCGCGAACGGCGGGACTTGTTGATTTCGGTGCGGGCAGCGATCTTGCGCACTGCCTTCTTGGCCGAAGGAGTATTGGCCATAAATGCCTCTCTTTTTTCTGTCAGCTAGCCAGGGGCAAAAACCGCCGGGCACAAAACCTCTAGGGCAGCCGAGAAAATCCCTTGAAGATCCCTGGGGGCCGCCGATCCGTGGCGGGCTTATAGATCAGCTTTGGCGCGGCGTCAACGTGGATTCTGCCCCAAAGCTCGATCAAAAAGCCGCAAACCCGGCCTGAAAGCCTGCCGAAAGCGACCGGAAGGCTTCCATGATGCTCTTGTCAGGGCAGTCACTCGACCACCAGCCGATCAATTGGGGCGGTTCCGACTAAAACCGAGTCATTGAAACTGCTCTATCTATTTGTCTTTTCAAGCATGTCTTTATCCCGAAACCGGTTCCCACTTTAGGGAGACAAGCTTTAGCGATTCTTGAACGACGGCGTACGCTTGTCGATGAAGGCTGCCATGCCTTCCTTCTGGTCTTCCGTCGCAAACAGCGAATGGAACTGGCGCCGCTCGAAGCGGAGTCCTTCGCTCAGCGTCATTTCGTAGGTACGATTGACCGCTTCCTTGACCATCAGCACAGACGGACGTGAGAAGGATGCAATGCGTTCTGCCGCCTTCAGCGCTTCGTCAAGAAGCTCTTCCGGCGCAACGACGCGCGAGACGAGACCGCTGCGTTCTGCTTCCGCCGCATCCATCATGCGCCCGGTGAGGCACATATCCATCGCCTTGGACTTGCCGACATAGCGCGTGAGACGCTGCGAGCCGCCCATGCCGGGCATGACGCCGAGCGTGATTTCCGGCTGGCCGAATTTTGCGTTGCTGCCCGCGATGATGAAATCGCACATCATGGCGAGTTCGCAGCCGCCGCCCAGCGCATAGCCCGAAACCGCCGCGATGATCGGCTTGCGGACCCGATCCACTTTCTGCCAGTCAGCAAACATGTCCTGAAGATAGGCATCCACGAAATCGATCGGCTGCATTTCCTTGATGTCGGCACCGGCAGCGAAGGCCTTTTCGGAACCGGTGAGGACGATAGCGCCGATCTTGCCGTCCGTATCGAAAGCGCCGAGAGCTTCCGTCAATTCGTCGAGAACCTTGCGGTTCAAGGCATTGAGCGCCTGCGGGCGGTTGAGGCGGATGAGGCCAACGCCGCCACGTGTCTCGACGATGATCGTTTCATAGGCCATGGATTGAACTCCTCCTTCGGGCAGATCAAGCGTTTCCTGTTTTTCCTGAATCACGGGAAATGCTCTATCTTTTCGGTTTGAACCGCGCATCTTGTCCGAAAACCGTTTCACACTTTTCGGGATGCGCTCTCGCTGGTTGGCGGGCAAAGTGGACCGGCGTCACTTCTTTTTCAAGGCCTCATTGCTGGCAGGAGGCACAGAAAAAAGTTGAACGTCCCGACTGTACCGCCCGTTCCACAATGCCGTTGCAGGCAGGGTTTTTGCATGGCTCGCCCTCGCGCCCATAGACGGAGAAGGAGTGTTGGAAATAGCCAAGCGCGCCATCTGCCTGAATATAGTCCTTGAGGGTTGAACCGCCTGCGGCAATGGCTTCCGCGATCACTGTGCGGATATCGGCAGCCAATTGCTCCATGATTGCGGGATTCTGCGCAACAGACCCGGCTGTCTGCATGGGCGACAGGTGGCTACGCCAGAGCGCCTCGCAAACATAGATATTACCAAGACCAGCTATCAGCCGCTGATCGAGCAGCGCCGCCTTGAGCGGCGTCCGACGCCCCTTGAAGAGTTCGGCCAGAATGGTGCCCGAGAGCAGATTGCCTGTCGGCTCTATGCCGAGGCTTGCCAGCAGCGGGTGACTATCGAGCGTGCCTTCTTCCGCAAAAAGCATGAAGCCGAAGCGACGCGGATCGTTGTAGACGATACGGGCCGGAGCGCCATCGGCCCGCAGAAGATGAAACACAACATGGTCATGCGCACTCAGCTTGGAGCGCTCATGATGGAATTCGCCGGGCGTGCCGCCGTCATCATCAGTCTCGATGCGAAACGAACCCGACATGCCAAGATGGCTGATGACGGATAGGCCGTCATCGAGATGGATCGTCAGATATTTCGCGCGACGTCCAAGCGCCGAAATGCGCCGACCGGAAAGCCGTTCGACAAAGTGGTCGGGAAAGGGAAAGCGCAAGTCCGGGCGTCGTTGTTCGACTTGGCTGACGGTCGCGCCCTCCATGACGGGCTGCAGACCACGGCGAACCGTTTCGACTTCTGGCAATTCGGGCATAGAAAACTGATCCTGAACAAGAGCCATGCATTGGCTTTGCCCTTATATGTTCAGTTTTGTCCGCAATGCCAAGATGTTCAGCAATTGGTACAGGGAAGCGTGTTCGTATAGCGGGGCGCCAGATAATAGGTTTCGCTCATCGGAATGCTCGTGGAAATCCATGCATTGAGCGGCCTGTAGTCGAGTTCGACGTCGACTTTGATGAAATACGATCCTTCATCCAGAAGGCTTGACGGAATATCGCCGACATCCCCCTTCTTGGCGGCAAAATCCGCAATGTTGGCATAGGACCAATCGACCTCCGGTGTCAGGTTGCTGGCCCTCGCCGTTCCGTCAATCCTGATTGCGGTGATCCTTATCTTCGGTGTGCTCCGACCATAGGGCAGCAGTGACGCGCGACTGATGTTGAACATATCGTTCAGATCATTCTTCGTGACCGACAATTGGCGGGCAACCAGATCAGCGAGGCTGCTCGCCGAGCGCGACACTTTCTTGTTCGTGTCGACCCCGTCAGCCAGATCAACAGAGCCCAGATAAATCAGAAGCAGGACGGGCGCGATCAGTGCGAATTCAACCGCACCCAATCCGCGTCTATCATTCAGGAATTTTCGAAGACAAGTACGCATGGCAATCGATCGCTCCAGAATGCATTCCGAAAAGTGCGAGGCGATTTTCGGAACGCACATCAGTTGTTTTAGTTCGGGAAGGGTTCGTTCTGCCAGGTGAGGGTCGCAAAGAGCGGCATGGTGCCCCCTGCAGCATGTGGATTTTCGATCAGATAAAGGATGTTTGTCAGCACGGGCCACGCATAAACCACGTTGAGCTGATTGATCGTCGAGGTTCCACTGGTCCCGATAATACCTGTCCGCGTGAGCTTGCCCTCACCGTCGAGAATCTGGTCAATCGGAACCTTGTCGAAGCCTTCGTAGGTTCCCAGATTGAGCGAAAGATTGGGACAGCCTTGCGCGACCATAAACTGCATCTGCTGACAGAGTTCGGTGCGCAGGGTTCCTTCGCTGATTTGAGCCCCTCTGATCTGCCCCGTCTGCAATCGGCGTGCAACAGTCTCTGTCGCATTGGATATGACCTGACGCGCCACAAAACTCATACCGATTTCGATCGTCGCAAAGATGATGATCAGGAACGGAACGATGAGCAACGCGAACTCCACCGCCGCCACACCATGTTGTGCACGGGCAAAACGGCGTAAGTTCGCGCTCACCCCTGCAAGGCCAAGCGCCAAAATCCGGAAAGTCATAACCCCACCCAACTTCACATGAATTCCATTGGGAGTATCGTTACAACAGGACAACCTGAAAGAGTATTAACGGAACAGGGACTCACGACTGAATAGCGTTACTTGTCGTCGAAGCCGTTCTTCGTTGAGGCTTTTTCGCAGTAAGGCGTACAGGAAAGCGTTTGCACTTCGGCCTGCCGGTAAATTCGCGTCGTGCCGCGTGCATTGCGGGAAACCACCAGCTCACGGTCGAGGATCGGTTCGCCCTGCTTGTCCATGACGACAATATTGGTGACGCCAAAATCCTTGCCAGTCAGAACAATAGTCTGTGCATCCTGAACGACGGCATCGGCAATCGACGGATTTCCGATCACGACACTGTCGGCTGGCCGCGCGAGCCGCAAGATGCGCGCCTGGCTTGTTTCAAGAGCAATGTAGTCTTCCGCAGACGCCGGTATGGCCGCAAAGACCGTCATGAACGCAAGGCCCATGGCGGACACCATGCCGAAGCCACCCAAAGCAAACAATCGACGCGTCACGCGACATTCCCCCGCAGATATAGTGGGCTCAGCGAATGGAACCCCATCAATATAATGAGCAAAGAATGAAGGGGATTGGTGAAGGAAGAATTAAGTCGCTACCCTTCCGTGCAGACCGCGTTCACAATTCGCCAAAGATTAACCAATCGTGCGATTGCAGTGATCCGGAAAGCGCCGTTACACTTCATTAACCCTGATTGTTAAGAGGGCCACAATTCCTCTCTCTTATGCTTCAGCTCATCCGAAACTAGAGCGCGTTTCCAAAAACCAGCGCGATCGGAACAGCGAGGAGCATGTGATGCCGACATTGATGACGCGCTTCATGAAGAACAGGGCCGGTTCGACAGCAATCGAATATGCGCTGATCGGCACACTCGTTTCCATAATGATCATCAGCGGTGTCGCGCTCGTGGCCGGTAATGTCGGCGAAAAATTCAATGACACGGCCATACAGTTCGAACAGGCGACGAACCGCTAATCATCAAAGCGCAACTCCGTGCAAACGGTGACCAAATGATGGGATGACAGGCGACGCGGGGGATCGGCAATGACAGCAGCAGCCATGACGGCAATCTTTGCTCTGGCAATGGTGACGGCCATGATCACCGACTTGACCTCGATGACCATCCGCAACCGCGTTTCCATCGGACTGACCCTGGGCTTTGTCCTGCTCGCACCGTTCTGCGGAATTTCCCTCGCAGACTATGGCTGGCATCTGGCTGTCGGCGGTATCGTACTCATCATCACCTTTTCGCTCTTTTGCCTGCGCGCCATGGGTGGTGGTGACGCCAAGCTCATTGCGGCGACGGCCTTGTGGTTCGGTCCCAATGCCAGCCTCATGGATTATATTGTGATGGTTTCGATCCTGGGCGGCGTGCTGACACTCACGATCATCCTCTACAGGATGATCCCCCGTCCGCTTCTGGCGGATCGCTATGCCTTCTTGGGAACACTCGCCCGCAAGGATGTGGGCATTCCCTACGGCATTGCACTTGGCGCTGCCGGTCTCTGGACATTTCCACTGTCGCCAGTCGGGGAAACGATGAAAACCTATATGGCAGGGGCATTTTAAGCGCATTTATGCGCAACGTTCGCGTGTACTCCCAATCTTTCTTTATTCGAATAAGATTATATTAACCATAATTACACGATTCCCAGTGCAATTTTGGAACACGTCATCAAGACGTGGGGATTTGCGCGGGGCACATCATGAAATCAGCTCGACTGCTCATTTTAGGAGTGGCCGTTCTTGCGGCAGGTGGCGCTGGCTATATTGCCATGAACCTCGCCGCACCGCCGCCTGCTCCCGTTGTCGTCGCGCCTGAAACGCCGCAGATGAAGCTGGAAGACGTGCTGGTTGCCACCGAAAATCTCGGTGTCGGCGCAGAGCTTACATCGCAGATGCGCTGGCAGCCCTGGCCTGCCGAAGCTGTCAGCGACGGCTATATCACCCGCGCAAGCGAACCCGACGCCATCAATCAGTTGAGTGGCGCAACCGTGCGCCTGCAGTTCTTCACGGGCGAACCGATCCGCAAGACCAAGCTCATCGGTCCGGGACAGAGCTTCATGTCGTCGATCCTGCCACCCGGCATGCGCGCCGTCGCGACACAGATCAATGCCGAAAGCTCGGCAGGCGGCTTCATTCTTCCCAATGACTTCGTCGATGTCATCATGACCCGCCGCAAGCCGGACAATGGCGATAAATCGCTGACGCCATTCACCACAGAAACCGTGTTGCAGAATGTGCGTGTTCTGGCCATCGATCAGGCCATTCAGGAAGACGAACAGGGCCGCAAGGTCATGGTCGGCCAGACCGCGACGCTCGAAGTCACGCCGGAACAGGCCGAAATCATCACCGTCGCCCAGCAGATGGCAGACCGCCTGACGCTGGCACTTCGCTCGACACAGGATGTCGAGGACAAGGATATCAAGCAGGCCGACTATCTGGTTTCCTCGCCGACCCGCAGCGGAACGGTCAAAGTCATCAAGTCCGGCAGCGTTACAGAAATAGGACCGCGCTCATGAGAAAGACAAAACGCGTGCGCCCATATTCCGCAAAAGTCGCACTTTTAACCAGCGCGCTTGCCGCCTTCTCACTACCACTCACCGATATGTCCGCCATGGCGGCGGCCGGCATCGTCAAGGTCGGCAGCCAGCAGCGTTCGCAGACGATCAAGCTTGGCCTCAACAAGTCGGTCGTGCTCGATCTTCCGCAGGATGCTTATGACGTTCTCGTCTCCAACCCGACAATCGCCGATGCGGTGACGCGTACGTCGCGACGCATCTATCTTTTCGGCAAGCAGGTCGGACAGACCAATATTTTCGTTTTCGGTCCCAATGGCGAACAGGTCGCATCCATCAATGTCGAAATCGAGCGCGATGTGAGCGGGATTTCATCCCAGCTGAAGCGCCTCATTCCCGGTTCCGATATTCGCGTCGAACTGATCAACGACAATGTGGTGCTGACCGGAACGGTGCAGACCCCACAGGATTCTGCACAGGCCGCAAAGCTTGCAGGCCTTTTCGTTTCCGGTGGCGAAGCAACAACCGGTCAGTTCACCACGACTGCGTCCGCGCCAACAGATGGCGGCGGCGTTGCTATCAACAATCCCGACCGGAACCGCCGCGCGAGCGCCATCGTCAATATGCTGACTATCGTCGGTGAGGATCAGGTGACATTGAAAGTCACCGTCGCGGAAGTCAGCCGCTCGGTTATGAAGCAGCTTGGCGTCAATATGGCAGGCAGCGGTGTTTCGAACGGCATTTCCTATGGGGGAATTTCCGAGAGTATTGCCGGAGCCATTGGCAACAACCTGTCCGATACCGGATTCGGCCTCGCGACAAGCAATTTTTCCGCCTATCTGCGGGCAATGGAATCGGCAGGCGTCATGAAGACGCTCGCCGAGCCGACCCTGACCGCAATCTCCGGCGAAAAAGCGGCCTTCAATGTCGGCGGCGAATATAATGTCATCAACAGCGTCAAATATGATGATGACGGAAAGCGCACCAATGAACTGGCCAAGATCAACTACGGCATTGGTCTCGAATTCATGCCGACCGTGCTGGGGCCGGGACGCATCAGCCTGAAAATCAGAACCTCCGTCTCTGAGCCGACGACAGAAGGCGCAGGCACCACCAACAAGATGGATGGCGTTGGCGCAAGTGTTCTATCGCTGCGCAAGCGTGTCGCCGATACCACGGTCGAACTTCCGTCCGGCGGTTCCATGATGATCGGTGGGTTGATCCGCGATGAAGTGCGCCAGTCGGTTTCCGGCTTTCCAGGCCTTACCAAGATTCCGGTCCTCGGCGCGCTGTTCCGCAGCAAGGATTTCATCCGCAACGAATCCGAACTGGTGGTGATCGTCACACCTTATCTGGCACGCCCCGTTGCCCGCCAGCAGCTTGCGCGACCCGACGACAATCTCAATCCGGCCAGCGATGGCGCGGGATACATCCTTGGCAAGGTCAATCGCGTTTACGGCACGATGGAAACCAAACTGCCGCCCGGTCGCTACAACGGCGTCGTCGGTTATATCTACAAGTGAGCGGGGACAGATCATGACATATTCAGTCAGAGGCTTTTGCAGGATTTCCACCCGACCAGCGCTTGTCGCTCTGTCACTGGCCCTTCTGGCAGGTTGTGCGAACCGCCAGCACGTAACCGTTGGCGCTTTGCCGGATGATTATCGTACCAATCATCCGATCACGATTGCGGAGCGGGAGCAGGTCACCGATATTCCGGTTGCACAAGCCGACCAGAAGCTGAGCCCAATGCAGCGTGGCATCGTTCAAGGTGCCATCGCCAATTACCGGCGTGGTGGCTCAGGCATGCTCTATGTGCTGGTGCCTTCAGGCACCTCCAATCAGGCGGCGGCCTATCGGTTAAGCACCGAAGTGTCGGCTATGCTCCGGCGCGGCGGCATCAAGGCAAACAATATCGCCATCGAAAACTATCCCGTTGAAAACCCGGAAGCGGCAGCGCCCATCAGGATCAGCTATTATGCGATGACCGCGGGCACGACGCCATGCGGTCGCTGGCCGGACGATCTCGCCAGCACGCCTGAAAACAAGCATTACGCCAATTTTGGCTGTGCCTCGCAGAACAATCTTGCCGCTCAGGTCGCCAATCCGGCCGATCTTCTGGGACCACGCGTCATGTCGCCAATCGATTCGGACCGCACGACCGAACGTCTCAACGGCGATCAGGGCTACGTGAAAATGTCGCCGGCACAGACGGACAACTGGCAAGAACCCCGCAGCAAGCAAGCCGAGTATTAAGAGGGCGCCATGAGCAACTTCGCTTTCGAACCAGCGGAAGAAGAACAAGGCCTCGAGACGGGCCGTGCGCCGATCATGCTCGAAAATGTGCGCCCCATTCCACGCATTTCGATCCAGGCGTTCTGCGTGAACGAAAGCGTCGCCATTCCAATAGAGCGCGCCGGCGGCGACCGGCGCATGGCCAAAACCCATCTGAAAGTCATGATGGGCGGTATTGCAGCGGCTACCGAGTTTTATCAGACCGCCTCCACGCCGAATCTGATCATTGTCGAATCGGCGTCCGAACCCAATGTGCTGCTTGAAGAACTGCAGCAATTGTCGGAGGTATGCGATTCCGGTTCAAAAGTTATGGTGATTGGTCATTCCAACGAGGTCTGGCTTTATCGCGAATTGCTGCGGCGCGGCGTTTCAGAATATATCGTGGCGCCTGTCTCGCTCGCAGACATTCTGGCCATCGTTTCCTCGATTTTTCTCGATCCCGGTGCAGAACCGCTGGGGCGTTCCATCGCCTTTATCGGTGCGAAAGGTGGCGTTGGTGCTTCGACAATCGCCCACAATGTCGCCTGGTCGATCTCCGACTTGTTTCGGCACGATGTCGTGCTGGCAGACATGGACCTGCCCTTTGGCACAGCAAACATCAATTTCGATCAGGACCCGACGCTCGGCATCGCCGATGCCGTTTTCTCGCCTGAGCGGATCGATGAGGTCTATCTCGACCGGTTGCTGGTTCAATATGACGATCACCTTTCAATCCTCGCTGCACCTTCGAGCCTGGAGCGGACATTCGATTTCGGCGAAGACGCCTTTGCCGAAATGATCGATGTTGCCCAACGCAATTCTCCGCTGATTGTGCTGGATGTGGCACATGGCTGGAGCGGATGGACGCGGACCACATTGATGCGCGCCGATGAGGTCGTGATCGTTGCAACGCCCGATCTCGCCAATCTGCGCAACACGAAGAACCTTCTCGACACGCTGGCGCAACTGCGACCGAACGATGTGAAACCGCATCTCGTCCTCAACCAGATGGGCATTCCCAAACGGCCGGAAATTGCGCTCGCAGATTTTGCCGAGCCGCTCGGCATCGACCCTGTCGCGACTATAGACTTCGATCCGCAGCTTTTCGGTAATGCAGCCAACAACGGCCGGATGATCGCAGAAACCAATCCGGAAAGTCCGATTGCCGAAGCCATCAGCCATATTGCGCATGTCGTGACTGGCAGGGCGGATGTGCAGCCGCGCAAGAAGAGCAGCATTTCGAGCCTTCTCGGCAAATTTGCACGCAAGACCAAGTAACGGCAGGAAATCATGTTCGGCAGAAGAGGCAACGATACGGGAAACAAGCCGGAAAGCGGAACGCGACCGGCTATGCCGAAACCTGCCAGTTCCGCTGCGATGCCTGCTCCGACCCAGCCTGTCGTGCAACAGTCCCGCATGCAGGCAGCCGTACCAAGTACTCCGGCGAAATCCCATACCCAGACGGGTACGCAAGGGCGCGAGAAGACCGAAAGCTATTACGACACCAAATCGCAGGTCTTCTCGGCACTCATCGACACAATCGACCTGTCGCAGCTTTCCCGCATGGCGCCGGATGCCGCGCGTGAGGAAATCCGCGACATCGTCAACGACATCATCGCCATCAAGAACTTCGTCATGTCGATTGCCGAGCAGGAGGAACTGCTCGATGATATCTGCAACGATGTTCTGGGCTACGGCCCGCTGGAGCCGCTTCTTTCTCGCGACGACATCGCCGATATCATGGTCAACGGTTCGCGCCGCACCTATATCGAAGTGGACGGTCTGCTGCAGGAAACCGGCATTCGTTTCCGCGATAACCAGCAGCTTCTGAACATCTGCCAGCGTATCGTGAGCCAGGTCGGACGCCGGGTCGACGAATCGAGCCCGATCTGCGATGCGCGCCTGCCCGACGGCTCGCGCGTCAACGTCATCGCGCCACCGCTGTCGCTCGACGGCCCCACCCTGACCATCCGCAAGTTCCGCAAGGACAAGCTGACACTCGACCAGCTGGTGCGATTCGGCGCCATATCGAATGCCGGGGCGGAACTGCTGCAGATCATCAGCCGGGTGCGCTGCAATGTCATTATTTCCGGCGGCACCGGTTCGGGCAAAACCACGCTTCTGAACTGTCTGACACGCTATATCGACACGCATGAACGCATCATCACCTGCGAAGATTCGGCTGAACTGCAATTGCAGCAGCCGCACGTGGTGCGTCTGGAAACCCGCCCTCCCAATCTGGAAGGCGAAGGCGAAGTCACCATGCGCGATCTGGTTAAGAACTGTCTGCGTATGCGTCCCGAACGCATTATTGTCGGTGAAGTGCGCGGATCCGAAGTGTTCGATCTTTTGCAGGCCATGAACACCGGCCACGACGGTTCGATGGGCACGATCCATGCCAACAGTCCGCGTGAATGCCTCAACCGTATGGAAGCCATGATCGCCATGGGCGGCTATGTGCTGCCACAAAAGACCGTGCGCGAGATCATCGTCGGTTCTGTCGATATCATCATTCAGGCCGCACGTCTGCGCGACGGCACACGCCGCATTACCCACATCACCGAAGTGGTGGGGCTGGAAGGCGACGTCATCACCACTCAGGATCTCGTTCTCTACGATATCAAGGGAGAAGATGCCTCTGGCCGTATTCTTGGCAACCATAGTTCGACCGGCATCGGGCGACCTGCCTTCTGGGAACGCGCCCGCTATTATAATGAGGATAACCGCCTTGCTTCTGTGCTCGACAGCATGGAAAGGGCAAACACATGACAGGGTCCGGTGCCAGCATTGTGATGTTCATCGTGCTCGCCGTTGTCGCCTGCGCGGCTTTGTTCTATGCGCTCTTTTATGAAAAGCTCGGCAAGAAGGACCACGCAGCACGGCGCTTTGAAACCGTGCGCAACAGCGGTTCAGAACGGGCGATAACGCGTAGCGAACGCGACAGAAACGCCGACATCCAAAAGCGCCGCAAGCAGTTGCAGGATAATATCAAGGATCTGGAAGCGCGGCAGAAGCAGCGCGAGAAGAACCAGAAATATCCGCCCCTGCGCATTCTTCTGGCGCAGGCGGGGCTGAGCCTCACGTTGCAGAAATTCTACATCTATTCCGGCGTGGCAGCGTTTCTCGCAACATTCATTGCACTGATTTTCGGCGCGCCGCTGCTTTTCCTGCCAGGTATCGCAATTGCCGGTTTTTTCGGTTTGCCGCGCTGGTTCGTGCTGCAGAAGCGCAAACGTCGGCTGAAGAAATTCCTTGAAGAATTTCCCAACGCGCTTGATGTCATTGTGCGCGCAACCCGGGCGGGACTGCCGCTTAATGACGGTCTGAGACTTATTGCGAGTGAGGCAGTTGAACCGGTCAAGAGCGAGTTCAAGAAGGTGGTCGAGGCACAGCAGATCGGCCTTTCTATCCCTGAAGCGGTCGGCAAGATGCCCGATTCCATGCCCTGCCCGGAAACCAACTTCTTCGCCATCGTCATCCAGATACAGGCGCAGGCAGGCGGTAATCTTTCCGAAGCGCTCAATAATCTTTCAAAGGTTCTGCGCGACCGGAAGAAGATGAAGGCCAAGGTCGATGCGCTTTCCATGGAAGCCAAGGCTTCGGCTGCGATCATCGGCGCGCTGCCTTTCATCGTTATGGTTCTCGTCTATCTGACGAGCCCGCAATATATGACGCTGCTTTTCACGTCATCCACCGGCCATATGCTCCTGGGCATTGCAGCCGTTTTGATGCTGACCGGCATCTTCATCATGAAAAATATGATCAATTTCGATATGTGAGGCACCGGACATGTTTTCTCTCCTCACACAAAAATTGACCGACCCGCAGTTTCTCATCGGCGCTTTGATCACGGTTGCGGTTTTTGCAACTGTAGTAACGATCCTCATGCCGGTTCTGAGCGGCAGCGCGCTCAAATCACGCATGAAATCGGTCGCCACCGAGCGCGAAGCCATTCGCTCACGGGAGCGCGCCCGTCTTGCAGCAGAAAGCGACCGCCGCAACAGCCTGCGGCATCAGCAGAAACAGGGCATCCGCGAATTCGTCGAAAGGCTTGATCTCAAGCGCGCGCTTGCCGACGAAAAGACGATCGCTTCGCTCAGACAAGCAGGCTTCCGGGGGCAAAACCCTCTCAACATCTTTCTGTTTCTGCGCTTTGTGCTGCCTTTCGGCGCCATGTTGATTGCCGCCATCTACATTTTTATGCTCGGTGTGCTTGCCGATCAAACCTTCTTCGTTCGTTTGCTCGTCTGCATTTTCGCTGGCTATGCCGGTTTCTATGCGCCGAACCTTTACGTCTCCAACAGGGCAACCAAGCGCAAGCAATCCATCCGTCGCGCGTGGCCGGACGCGCTCGACCTGATGCTCATCTGCGTCGAATCGGGCATGTCCACGGAAGCTGCCTTTCGCCGGGTGGCCGATGAAATCGGTATTCAATCCGTCGAGCTTGCCGAAGAACTGATGCTGACCAATGCTGAGCTTTCCTTCCTGCCGGAGCGCCGTCAGGCCTATGAAAACCTCGCCAATCGCACGGGGCTGGATCCGGTGAAGTCCGTAACGCAGGCACTGATTCAAGCCGAGCGTTACGGCACCCCGGTGTCGCAGGCGCTTCGCACGCTTTCTCAGGAAAGCCGCGATTTACGTCTGCTGGACGCCGAAAAGAAGGCTGCGGCCCTGCCGCCAAAGCTGACCGTGCCGATGATCGTTTTCTTCCTGCCGGTACTTTTTATCGTCATCCTCGGCCCGGCCTTCATCCAGATTTCGGCGCAGGGCGGATTGTTTGGCGGTAACTGACAGCCGTTCATTCAGACATGACGAAAACTAAGAGAGGCCTCAGCCCTTCGGCTTGTCCTTGAGCATGTTCCAGGAGTTCTGCTGGGCCAGCATGGAACGAAGATAATCCGTATTGGCCTTAGCCTGTTGCGGAGAAATCTCGCGCGCGGCAATCGCTTCCGCCTCCTGAAAGCGACCTTGCAAACCGACTGACAGCGCGAGGTTCTGACGCACGCGGCTGTCGGCGCCCGGAGCGGCAGCGGCCTGCTTGAAATAGGTTTCGGCAGTTCGTGCATCGCCTGCCAGAAGATAGGACATCCCCATATTGGAGATGATCGACGGTTCATTCGGCTGAAGCTGCAGCGCCTTCTGATAAGTCGCGCGCGCTTCTTCCTTCCTGCCCATCTGGTCGAGAATGGCGCCTTCTGCGGAAACCAGTTTCCAGTCGGGATAGGCCGGGTTCTGTGCGCGGCGAACGGCATCAAGTGCGCCTTCAAACTGGCCTGCACCCGCAAGCGCCTTGCCATAAGCCGAAAGAACAGCCTGATCTTTCGGATAGACAATGGCGAGTGCCCGCATGACGGCCAGCGCCTGATCGTTGCGGCCAAGGCGCGCCAGCACATTGGCATAGTTGAGCGCCGTCTGACGGTCCTTCGGATTGCGCTCGTATTGCGCGCCGAGCCGCCCGGCCATCGCAGCAAGCTGCGCGTCGTTCATGTGATCGAAAGTGGCGACAGTCGCCGCGCGGCGGACCGAACCGGTCGTGGTCCGGTCGACGGATGTGCAGCCGGAAATAACCAATGCTAAAAGAATACAGGCGAAACCAAGACGTGTTGCGATAACGTCTTTTCGAACGATGTTCAGCATCCCGCCTCTCCTGCTAAAGCGCGTCGCGCATCCAACATGCTTTAGTCTCTGGTTTTCACCCTCAAGCCCAATTTCTGCTAAATCAATAATCTGTTAACCCTAATGATTGGTTAATATAGCGATTGCGGTTTCTGTTTCCGCGCGGCAATAATCACGCTATCTGTTTGTTTTAGCGCGCATCTTATCCGAAAACCGTTTCACACTTTTCGGGAGGCGCGGTATCTGTTTGTTTTATGAACTTCCGACAAAATGCCAGCGCTTTTGCCGGACATCGCTTACTGGTCAGAAAGAGCATCATGTCTGTCGAACTTCTTTCCCAAAAATCCGAACAAAGCCGCCCGATCTGGTTTACGTCGAAAGGCGGACTGGAAACCGCCGGTCTTCCCGCCGATGCAATTGCATGGGCTGGGGCCAACGGGTTTGACGGCGAAGCCGGACGAGTGCTCGTCCTCCCCGGCGCAGGCGGATCGGTGTCAGGTGCGCTTTTCGGAACAGGCAGCGAGGAAAAGGGCAGCCAGTCGCAGCTTCTGGCCGGAAAGCTGGCGCGCAGCCTTCCGGAAGGAGACTGGCATATCGAAGGCGCGGTCGATGAGGCGGCACTTGCCGTTCTGGGCTTCCTGATGGGCGCTTATAGTTTTACGCGTTATCGCAAGGCCAATGATGGCAAGGCGATCCGCCTCGCTCTGCCCGATGGCGTGGACGAAGCGGAAATCCGCCGCATCGCCGCGGCGGTTATACTGGTCCGCGATCTCATCAACACGCCGACCAACGATATGGGACCAGATGCTCTCGAAAATGCGGCCCGTGAACTGGCGTCCAAGTACAAAGCCGATATTGCCGTTACTGAAGGCGATGCGCTTCTGGAGAAGAATTTTCCGATGATCCATGCGGTCGGTCGTGCTGGCGCTATTGCGCCACGCCTGATCGATCTTAGCTGGGGCAAGGCAAGCGACCCGAAAATCACGCTGGTTGGCAAGGGCGTCTGTTTCGATACCGGCGGCCTCGACATCAAACCGGCAAGCGGCATGTTGCTGATGAAGAAGGACATGGGCGGAGCCGCCAATGTGCTGGGCCTCGCCTCCATGATCATGGACGCGCAACTGCCGGTGCGGCTGCGTGTATTGATCCCGGCGGTGGAGAATTCGATTGCCGGTAATGCCTTCCGTCCGGGTGACGTGTTGCAAAGCCGCAAGGGCTTAACCGTCGAAATCGGCAATACCGATGCCGAAGGCCGACTGGTTCTTGCCGACGCGCTTGCGCTTGCCGACGAGGAAGAACCTGCACTCCTGATCGACATGGCAACACTGACGGGCGCGGCACGTGTCGCGCTCGGTCCCGACCTGCCGCCATTCTACACGTATGATGACGGACTTGCCTCTTCCATCGCGCAAAGCGCGGATGACACAGCAGACCCGCTATGGCGCATGCCGCTCTGGAAGCCCTATGCGCAGAAACTGTCCTCACGGATCGCCGACATCAACAATGTCACCACCGACGGCTTTGCCGGGTCGGTCACGGCTGCGCTCTTCCTCAGCAAATTTGTCGAAAAAGCTCAAGCATGGGCGCATTTCGACATTTTCGGTTGGGTGCCGGTCGAAAAACCCGCTTCCCCGGTCGGCGGCGAAGCGCAAGCCATTCGCGCTCTTTACCAACTTTTGAAGGAGCGTTACCCGGCGCGCTGAATCCACTTGCCTGAAACGCCGAAAACGGATTGAATAAAACGGTTCCGAAACAATCCCCATTTGGGTGGAACCGGATGCCAATTGAGCTGAAGCCGTTGCAGGCGCTGACATTGCTGAGAACCCTGTCGCTGGAACAGGTACGTGATGAGATGCCCGATCTCACCACGCGACAGGCAGCCATTCTCCTGACCATCTATCTGGAGCCCCCGCCGCATACCGTGCGGGGACTTGCAGCAAAACTGAATGTCACCAAGCCGGTGATTACCCGCGCGCTCGACACGATGGGCGCGCTTGAACTCGTCTCCCGGCATCGTGATGAAAAAGACCGGCGAAATGTGCTAGTAAAGAGGACGGTCGCCGGTGCACTTTATGTTGAAAGACTGGGCGATCTGGTGATCGCCAAAGCCAGGGAGTTACCACTTTGACCATGCTCGACCGCCGCCTCAACGCTTATCGCCCCGACCTCGCCGACGAACGGCTGACCGGTCAGGTGGAAGCGGCGCGTTTTACCGCCGGAGCACCAATGCAGGTTTCCGCATCCGTTGTCGATCTGCGCGCCGAACCGCGTATGGATAGCGGTCCGCAGACACAGATGATTTTCGGCGATCCCGTTCGTGTCTTCGAGGAGATGGACGGCTGGTCGTGGGTCCAGGCAGAACGCGACGGCTATACGGGTTATGTCTCCTCTGCCGCGCTGGAGCAGACTGCTGGCGCCGAAACACATCTGGTCATTGTGCCGCGTACTTTCGTCTATCCCGGCTCTGATCTGCGTTTCCCGCACACCAAGGCACTGTCGCTCGGCTCTCGCGTGCGCATCGTCGGCGCAGCCGAAACGCGCGGTACGAAATATGCACTGCTGGAAAGCGGCGAGGCGCTGATCGCAAGCCACCTTGCGCCAGCCGGTGAACATGCAGCCGACTATGTGGCGGTCGCCGAAACCCTTCTTCATACGCCTTATCTGTGGGGCGGCACATCGGGCTTCGGCATCGACTGCTCCGGCCTTGTGCAATTGTGCATGTGGGTGACAGGCCGCAAGGTTCTGCGCGATTCCGACATGCAGCAGGATACGCTCGGCGAAATCATCGAACCCGATGCGACCTATTCGAATTTGAAGCGCGGCGATCTGGTCTTCTGGAAGGGCCATGTCGCCATCTGTGCCTCGCCTGACATGCTGATCCATGCGAGCGGTCATACGATGACCGTCACGCTGGAACCGCTGCAGGACGCCATCAAGCGCATTGCCTATCTCTACGATCTGCCGACGCTTATCCGCAGACCCTGAAAATGAGACCGGGGATCCATGAAGGGAAAGACCACATTGACGATAGCCGCTTTGCTGATCGGCTTTGTTTTGTCTTTTCCATCCCCCGTTTCACCTGAGAGAATTGCACGCATGACCATTCCCGCGTCGCCTGCCGCCTTTGCCGAAGTCAACGGCATAGAAATGTATTACCGGATCGTCGGCGAAGGCTCGCCAATCCTGCTTATTCCTGGCGGCCTGTCCGACCAGCATGTATGGGATGCACAGCTTCCGATCCTTGCGCGCGACCACACCGTAATCGTTGCCGACAGTCGCGGACAGGGACGCTCCACCCGCACCGATGATCCGATCACCTATGGACTGATGGCCGACGACTATGTGGCGCTGCTCGACTTTCTCCACATCGACAAGGTCGATCTAGTCGGCTGGAGCGATGGCGGCATTATCGGCCTCGACATCGCCATGCGCTATCCTGAACGGCTGACAAGCCTGTTTGCGCAGGCGGCAAACGTCACGCCTGACGGCAATACCGGTTATGCCGAGGCCCGCGCCGAAGGAAAACCGATACCGGAACTGCGCCACTATGAGAGCATCGACAAGGAAATCCACGCGCTGTGGGCGAACGAGCCGAACTTCACGGACGAGGACTTGTCCGGCATCAGCGTGCGCACGGCGATTGTGATCGGCGACCGCGACACGGCCATCACACGCGAACATACGGAGTTCATCGCCAGCCAGATACCGGGTGCTGAATTGATCATTCTGCCCGATGCCGGGCACGGCGTCCCGGTCGAAAATCCGCGTCTCTATGCGCATACGGTGCTTCGTTTCATTGACGGCAAAAACGCCGAAGAAACGAAGACCGCGAGCCGGAAAAATTAAACCCGGTTCGGCAATACGCGATCGGGCGGGCGGTGCCCGTCGACAAAAGCCTTGATATTGATGATGACTTTGTCGCCCATATCGATGCGGCCTTCCATGGTGGCCGATCCCATATGCGGCAACAGGACGACCTTGCCCTTTTCGGCAAGCGCCAGCAGTCGCGGATTGACCGCCGGCTCGTTCTCGAAAACATCCAGCCCCGCCCCGGCAAGCTTGCCTTGTTCGATCAGCTCGATCAGGGCATTCTCGTCAATGATCTGGCCGCGTGCTGTGTTGACCATATAGGCAGTCGGCTGCATCAGCGCGATGCGGCGTGCGGACAGCAGATGGAATGTGGCAGGCGTCGAAGGGCAGTTGACCGAGATGATATCCATCCGGGCCAGCATCTGGTCGAGGCTATCCCAATAGGTCGCTTCCAGTTCTTCCTCGACTTCAGGATTGACGCGCTTGCGGTTGTGATAGTGAATGGAAAGCCCGAAAGCCTTGGCGCGGCGGGCGACAGCCGTGCCGATGCGTCCCATGCCGACAATCCCGAGGCGCTTGCCCCAGATGCGCCGTCCGAGCATCCAGGTCGGAGACCAGCCTGGCCATTGTCCGTGGCGCTCGCCCAGCACATTGGCACCTTCAACCAGGCGTCTTGGCACCGACAGGAGCAGCGCCAAGGTCATGTCGGCAGTGTCTTCGGTGAGAACATTCGGTGTATTGGTGACCGTGATACCGCGCTTTGCAGCGGCTGCGACGTCGATATTGTCCACGCCATTGCCGAAATTTGCGATGAGCTTGAGGTTGGGACCAGCCTGTTCGATTGCAGCCGCATCAATCACATCCGTGATGCAAGGCACCAGAACGTCGGCTTCTTTCATCGCAGCGATGATTTCCGGCTGATTCATGCGGTGGTCGTCTATATTCAGACGCGCATCAAACAGTTCCCGCATTCGGGTTTCCACTGGGTCCGGCAGTTTTCTCGTAAGAACGACCAGCGGTTTCTTCTTGTTCGACATCTCCACCCCATCGTTGAGCAAAGCCCCGGGAACAGCCCGTATTGTAACCAACTGGCAGGGCACGCTCCAAGAAATTTCCTGCACATTTCCAGCGGAAAACCGACCCCCACTTTTCCCGAAAATGCGTTAACCGAAGCTTCATGTTGAGACCTCCTTAACCAAGGCGGTGCAATATGGGATATTGCTTCGGCTGAACATCTCTATCAAGGCGAAGCGGCAAAGACAAAGAAAAACCGGAAACTTCAGGTGTCTCTTGGAAAGTCCACATCGATTTTCTGAAAAGATACATTTAAAATCAAACAATTAGATTGCTTTCGATCTGTTCCACACAGACAGATGTGCGATCTGAAAACAGGACGGCAACGTCGCCTCGCAGCCCCCGTAAACTGCTGAAGCTACTACCGTTCTGTCGTGACAGGACGGCGAGAGGTCGCAGTTTGTACAGAGTACTTTCGCAACGCTTTTGGATAGCCACGCTAGGCTTTCTGGCATTTTTTTTCATACTGGCGCCGCTTGGCGCTTCACACAGGCATGCCGCACGGGCCGCAGAGCCCGCGGGCACAACTGTCGGCGCAAGCGGACTTCCCGTGCCACGTTTCGTCAGCCTTAAACCCGCACGCGTCAATCTGCGCATCGGACCGGGGCGCGACTATGCGGTTTCATGGCTTTTCATGAAGGCGGGACTGCCGGTCGAGATCATCCAGGAATATGACAACTGGCGCCGTATCCGCGATGCGGACGGCACGGAAGGCTGGGTCTACCAGTCGCTGCTTTCCGGAAAGCGAACTGCCATCACAGCTCCCTGGCTCAAGAATAATCAGGGTTCGATGATCAATATGCGCCGCGATGCCGCCGACACATCGGGACTTGCTGCCGAAATCGAACCGGGTGTAGTCGGCACCGTACGCGAATGCACTGGTCAATGGTGTCGGGTGGACATGGGCGGCGTACGCGGCTGGATCAAGCAATCGGACCTGTGGGGTGTTTATCCGGGCGAAGTCTTCGACTGACTTCGCTCTCACGGAGTGGGATAAGAGAACCGGGCAAGCTTGACTTCGCCAGACACGAACCGATATTGCGATCAGAGCGTCGATCTCATTCAATCAGATCGAAGTGCGCTCTGAATTGAGTTTCAAAGGAGTTTTATGCGCAGACGTTCATCGCGACCGTTCTAACGGATTTGAACCCGCCCGTGCGGCGGAACTGTTGTGCATATTCAAAACTCTGGAAGACCATGAAAAATCATGACGTGATAATCCGCGCCTATCGGGCATCGGATAAGCCATCCTTATCGTCCATCTGGTATCGCGCCTCCCTGGAGGCCCATTCCTTTCTCGGAGGAGATCGACTTCAAGACCAGCGCAAACTCATCGAAGACGTCTATCTCGAGAAGGCAGAAACATGGGTTGCCACGATCAATGACAGGCCCATTGGCTTTATCGGCCTGCTGGATAGCTTTATCGGTGGGCTGTTTGTCGATCCTGACGTTCAAGGCTGCGGAACAGGGCGAATTCTGATCCGCCATGCCTTGGCATTGAAAGGCGAGCTATCGCTTGAAGTTTATGCCGACAATGAGCGGGCATGTCGTTTCTACAGCCGTCTCGGCTTCAAGATAACCAGTCAGCGATCGGAAGACGATGAAGGCCTTCCCTTTCGCAACATCCGGATGGAACTGAAAGGCTGATAAGCGAGCGGGGCGAAAAATCGCCCCGCCTCCACCTCGGAATATCACCAGGCAGGCGCCACCGATCCCTTGAACGTCGTGGCGATGAATTCCTTCACTTCATCGCTGTGGTAGGATGAGATCAGGGTTTTCACCCAGTCGGCATCCTTATCGGCGGTGCGAACGACGAGAATATTGATGTAAGGCGCTTTCTCGCCTTCCCGCACCAGCGGATCGGTTGCCGGGTTCAAGCCAGCTTCCATGGCATAGTTGGTGTTGATGACGGCCGCATCGACGTCTTCCATCGAACGCGGAAGCTGTGCCGCATCGAGTTCAACGAATTTGAGGTTCTTCGGGTTTTCAACGATATCGAGGGCACTGACCTTCAGCCCCTTGGCCGGGTCGATTTTTATGATGCCGTTTTCAGCAAGAACCAGCAAAGCGCGACCACCATTGGTCGGATCATTGGGGATCGCAATTGTCGCGCCGTCGGCCAACTCCGAAATATTCTTCAGCTTCTTTGAATACAGCCCCATCGGAAAGTTGACCGTCTCGGCAACGCTCACAATGTCGAAGCCACGATCGGCAACCTGATTATCGAGATAGGGCTTATGCTGGAAGGAGTTGGCTTCCAGTGCGCCATCCGCTAGCGCCATGTTCGGGATGACATAATCCGAGAATTCCTGAATATCGATTTCAAGACCGTTCTTCTCGGCGACTTCCTTCACCTTCTCCATGATCTGAGCGTGCGGCCCCGGCGTCACTCCGATCCGGACGGTCTTTGCAAAGGCGCTGCCAGCGGTAAACACGGCGAGAATGGTCGCGGCGACAAGTAGCTTACGCATGATATCTCCTTGGAATGTGTACGGCTGAAGCTTGGGAGGCGATTCAGCCGGGGGTGCAGAACTTTATCCCTTTTCAGCCCCATACGGTCCAATAGGCAACAAAAAAGCGGCCATGGCCGCTTTCTTTTCATGTCCAACTAAAAGGAGCACTCGTTACTGGCTCTTGCGGCGCAGGCGAACGATAATATCCACGTTCACGATTTCCATGCCATGCGGCGCATCCGGCATGTTGGCAACCGTAGGCTGACCTCTTTCGCCGTGTGGAATATCGAACACGACATTTTCGCCTTCGAGGAAGAAATGCTGGTGATCCGAGATATTCGTATCGAAATAAGTCTTCGAGCCCTCAACCGCGATGATACGCAGCATACCGGCTTCCGTGAACTGGTGCAGCGTGTTGTAAACCGTCGCCAGAGACACCGGCACGTCGGCCATCACGGCCTCTTCGTGCAGGTCTTCTGCAGACAGATGGCGATCGCCCTGGGCGAAGATCAGGCTCGCAAGCGCAACGCGCTGCCGCGTCGGACGCAGGCCCGCGCGGCGGAGCTGCTCTTCCATCGAGACCGTCGAGTGGGTATGTGAAGACTGCATATTCACCGTTGGTTCCGTCACAAGCTTGTTGCAAAATCATCAATCGTCAAACGGGCTGTTGCCCATTGCATACTGACATTGATATATGCCGTTGCGAAATAAGTATCAATAGGCTTGGGAATTGGCCGGTTTTTCGGATAAACCCCCAAATAACTCAATGCATGATTTTACTGCCGGAAACAGTCTGTGGTAGGGATGTTCCGGTGAAACCTACAACCGGGCCGGATTGCCGGTCGATACAGAATGAACCTCAAGGGAGGCGTAATGGCAGAACAGAAATCAAGCTATGGGTATGAAGAACTCCTGGCCTGCGCACGCGGCGAGATGTTCGGCCCCGGCAATGCTCAGCTTCCCCTGCCTCCGATGCTGATGGTCCATCGCATCACCGATATTTCCGAAACCGGTGGTGAGTTCGACAAGGGCTATATCCGCGCCGAGTATGATGTGCGCCCCGATGACTGGTATTTCCCGTGTCATTTCATGGGCAATCCGATCATGCCGGGCTGCCTCGGTCTTGATGGCATGTGGCAGCTGACCGGTTTCTTCCTCGGCTGGCTCGGCGAGCCGGGTCGCGGTATGGCTCTCTCCACCGGTGAAGTGAAGTTCAAGGGCATGGTGCGTCCGCATACCAAGCTTCTCGAATATGGCATCGATTTCAAGCGCGTCATGCGTGGCCGCCTCGTGCTCGGCACGGCTGACGGCTGGCTGAAAGCCGATGGCGAAACCATCTACCGGGCGTCTGACCTGCGCGTCGGCCTGTCGAAGGACAGCGAGGGCCAGTAAGGCGCCTCAATCACCATCATCCACGAGCGCGACTGCAAAAAGTGAACAGTTTTCATGCGGCCGCGCTCAAAACATGCGAAGATCGCACCTATGTAACCGCGAACAGGCGGCAGTCCGCATGATGGACACGTCGCTCACGGATCAGGTGTAAAGGAGAACGCGATGCGGCGTGTGGTCGTAACGGGTATGGGGATCGTATCCTCGATTGGTAACAACACCGAAGAGGTCACGGCTTCGCTGCGTGAAGCAAAGTCCGGCATCTCCCGCGCTGAGGAATATGCCGAGCTCGGCTTCCGTTGTCAGGTGCACGGCGCTCCGAATATCGACGTCGAAGCACTGGTCGATCGTCGCGCGATGCGCTTCCATGGCCGTGGCACGGCCTGGAACCATATTGCGATGGATCAGGCCATTGCGGATGCGGGGCTTTCCGAAGAGGAAGTCTCCAACGACCGCACCGGCATCATCATGGGTTCCGGCGGTCCTTCGACCCGCACCATTGTCGATTCTGCCGACATCACCCGCGAAAAAGGCCCAAAGCGCGTCGGCCCGTTTGCCGTGCCAAAAGCCATGAGCTCGACGGCTTCCGCGACGCTTGCGACCTTCTTCAAGATCAAGGGCATCAACTATTCGATTTCTTCGGCCTGCGCGACTTCCAACCATTGCATCGGCAATGCGTTCGAAATGATCCAGTATGGCAAGCAGGACCGCATGTTCGCAGGCGGCTGCGAAGACCTCGACTGGACGCTTTCGGTCCTGTTCGACGCCATGGGCGCCATGTCGAGCAAGTATAACGACACGCCATCCACTGCATCGCGTGCCTATGACAAGAACCGCGACGGCTTCGTCATTGCTGGCGGTGCTGGCGTGCTGGTGCTGGAAGACCTCGAAACCGCACTGGCCCGCGGCGCCAAGATTTACGGCGAAATCGTCGGCTATGGCGCGACGTCTGACGGTTACGACATGGTCGCCCCATCCGGCGAAGGCGCAATCCGCTGCATGAAGATGGCCCTTTCGACCGTCAAGGGCAAAATCGACTATATCAATCCACACGCCACCTCGACGCCAGCTGGCGACGCCCCGGAAATCGATGCGATCCGTCAGGTCTTCGGCTCAGGCGACGCCTGCCCGCCGATTGCTGCGACCAAGTCGCTGACCGGCCACTCGCTCGGTGCAACCGGTGTGCAGGAAGCGATCTACTCGCTTTTGATGATGCACAACAATTTCATTTGCGAAAGCGCACATATCGAAGAACTGGACCCTGCCTTCGCGGACATGCCTATCGTTCGCAAGCGCATTGACAACGCTCAGCTCAATACCGTGCTCTCCAACTCCTTCGGATTTGGCGGCACCAATGCGACGCTGGTTTTCCAGCGTTACCAGGGCTGAGGGAGAGGGAAAATATGGAAGGTTTGATGAAAGGCAAACGCGGCCTCATCATGGGGGTCGCGAATAATCACTCACTCGCTTGGGGAATTTCAAAGCAACTCGCAGCACAGGGCGCTGAACTGGCCTTCACCTATCAAGGTGATGCACTCGGCAAGCGCGTAAAGCCGCTGGCCGAACAGGTCGGCTCTGATTTCGTACTGCCTTGCGATGTTGAAGATATCGAGTCGGTCGATGCGGTCTTTGCCGAAGTCGAAAAGAAGTGGGGCAAGCTCGATTTCATCGTTCACGCCATCGGCTTCTCCGACAAGACCGAACTGAAGGGTCGCTACGCAGACGTCACCACGCGCGAAAATTTCAGCCGCACAATGGTGATTTCCGCCTACTCCTTCACGGAAATGGCACAGCGCGCTGAAAAACTCATGAAGGACGGCGGCTCGATCCTGACGCTGACCTATGGCGGTTCCACGCGCACCATCCCGAACTATAACGTCATGGGCGTTGCCAAAGCCGCGCTTGAAGCCATGGTGCGTTATCTTGCTGCCGATTACGGTCCGCAGGGCATCCGCGTCAACGCCATTTCGGCCGGTCCGGTGCGTACGCTTGCCGGTGCCGGTATTGGCGACGCCCGCGCAATCTTCAGCTATCAGCGCCGTAACTCGCCGCTGCGCCGTACCGTCGACATCGATGATGTCGGCAAATCGGCAGTTTATCTTCTGTCTGATCTCTCGAGCGGTGTCACCGGTGAAGTCCATTATGTGGATTCCGGCTACAACATCGTCTCCATGCCGACGCTTGAAGAGCTGAAAAGCTCTGACGCGGAGCGCGGTGAATAAGCCAAGCCATCTTGTAAAAAGGCCGCCTTCTGGGCGGCCTTTTTATTTATTTCTTCGCATCGAAGATTTTGAAACCGTTCGCCTCTTCGAGAAGAGTCACATTCTTGAACAGTCCTTTGAGCGTCGTCTCATAAGGCAATTGCCGGTTTGCGACCATAAGCAGACGCCCGCCCGGCTTCAGGCGTGACGCGGCAGCGGCAATGAACGCCTGACCAAGCGAAACATCCGTCACCCGCCCCTCATGGAACGGTGGGTTCATAATCACGGTGTCGTAGATGCCTGCCATCTTTTCACTCGTCACATCGAACCAGTTGAAGCTGATCGGCACTGATGCACCAAGCCGCTCCAGATTGCCGCGCGCCGCTTCCAGCGCCTCATAATCGGCTTCATAGAGATCGATAGACTTGATGCGATCTGCAAACTTCAAGCATTGCGCCGCAAGATAGCCCCAACCGGCGCCAAGATCGGCGACGTTACCAAAAACAATCTTTTCCATATGCGGCACGAGCAGCGCCGAACCCTTATCGATAACACCGTGCGAGAACATGCCGGGTTCTGTGCGGAACACATCGTCAATATCGGTCGCAAGCGGCTTCAGAGCCGCGATGAATTCATCGGTGAGGTCGACTGGTCGTCTGAGCCAGAACACCACGGCATGGTTCTTCGACATGCGGTCGCTGATCTCGGCGATATTGCTGGCCCATTTTCGAAAACTGTCAATGCCGAGCTTCTTGTCGCCTGACACGGCAATCCATCCACCCGGCTCAACACGCGCCAGAAGCTCCGCAAACCACGCCTCATTGCGCCCGCGATGTTTTCCGAGCAACAGTAGCCCGCCGGAAAAACGCTTCTCCTCACCCAATCTGGGAACTGTCTTGAAGCCCTCCTTTTCCAGCACCAGCCAATCGGGGCGCCAGGGCTGCAGGAAGGTCAGCGCCTGTTTCAATTCGTCCTCAAGACGCCGATCCGCAGAAAGACCACACGCAAGAAAGGATTGCCCCTCTTCGGGCATATCCAGAATGTCCTGATCGAAGGGGAGAAAGAGTGTCTGTTGTGCCGGTGTAATCATGACTCATCCATGGTCTTGAATTGATTCCCATGCAACAAAAAAGCGCGCCACAAGAGCGCGCTTTCGATTGATTTACAGTAGCAGAAACGCTTATTCAGCGTCGGCTTCTGCCTTCTTTTCAGCAACAACTTCCTTGCCGGTTTCCTGATCGACAACCTTCATCGACAGGCGAACCTTGCCACGTTCGTCAAAGCCCATGAGCTTGACCCAGACCTTCTGGCCTTCCTTGACCACGTCAGTGGTCTTGGCAACGCGGTCGGAAGCGAGCTGCGAAATGTGAACCAGACCGTCTCGTGGACCAAAGAAGTTTACGAAAGCGCCGAAGTCAGCAGTCTTCACGACCGTACCTTCGTAGATTTCGCCAACTTCCGGTTCGGCAACAATCGAGTGAATCCACTTCTTGGCGGCTTCGATTTCCTTACCGTTCGACGAAGCGATCTTGACCGTACCGTCGTCTTCGATGTTGATCTTGGCGCCTGTCTTTTCCACGATTTCGCGGATAACCTTGCCGCCAGAACCGATAACATCACGGATCTTGTCGGTCGGGATGTTCATCACTTCGATGCGCGGAGCGAATTCGCCGAGTTCTTCACGCGACGTGGACAGAGCCTTCGCCATTTCGCCGAGGATGTGAACGCGACCGCCCTTGGCCTGCTCCAGAGCGACCTTCATGATCTCTTCGGTGATACCGTCGATCTTGATGTCCATCTGAAGTGCGGTGATGCCGTTGTCAGTACCGGCAACCTTGAAGTCCATGTCGCCGAGGTGATCTTCATCGCCAAGGATGTCGGAGAGAACGGCGAAGCGTTCGCCTTCCTTGATCAGGCCCATGGCGATACCGGCAACCGGACGTGCAAGCGGAACGCCTGCGTCCATCAGAGCAAGCGAGGTGCCGCAAACGGTCGCCATCGAGGAAGAACCGTTGGATTCGGTGATCTCGGAAACCGAACGGATCGTGTACGGGAACTGGTCGGCAGCAGGCAACATCGGATGGATAGCGCGCCATGCGAGCTTGCCATGACCAACTTCACGACGGCCCGGCGAACCCATACGACCGGTTTCACCGACCGAATATGGCGGGAAGTTGTAATGCAGCATGAAGGATTCTTTGTACGTGCCGGTCAGGGCATCGATCATCTGCTCGTCTTCGCCGGTGCCCAGCGTGGCAACAACGATCGCCTGTGTTTCGCCGCGGGTGAACAGCGCCGAACCGTGGGTGCGCGGCAGAAGGCCAACTTCCGAAACGATTGCACGAACGGTCTTCAGATCACGGCCATCAATGCGGCTGCCGGTGTCGAGAATGTTCCAGCGAACGATCTTGGCCTGCAGATGCTTGAAGACGGTCGCAAATTTTTCAGCCGAGAATTCCGGCTCTTCCACGCCTTCCGGGAAGAAGTGAGCCTTCGCCTTGGCCTTTGCAGCGTCGACAGCAACGTAACGAGCCTGCTTTTCGGTGATCTTGTATGCATCGCGCAGGTCGTTTTCGACAACGGCCAGCATCTTGGCTTCGAGGTCCGAAAGATCTTCCGGCTGGAAGTCGCGCGGTTCCTTGGCAGCAACTTCAGCAAGCTTGATGATCGCGTCGATGACCGGCTGGAAGCCCTTCTGGCCGAAAACAACGGCACCCAGCATGACTTCTTCAGAAAGCTCCTGCGCTTCCGATTCAACCATCAGCACAGCATCGGCGGTACCGGCAACAACCAGATCGAGCTTCGATTCCGGCATTTCGTCGATATTCGGGTTCAGGACGTATTCGCCGTTGATATAACCAACGCGCGCACCACCGATCGGCCCCATGAAAGGAACGCCGGAAATGGTCAGCGCTGCGGAAGCTGCAACCATCGACAGAACGTCGGGGTTGTTTTCGAGGTCGTGCTGAACAACAGTCAGGACAACCTGCGTGTCGTTCTTGTAACCTTCAACGAAGAGCGGGCGGATCGGACGGTCGATCAGGCGCGAGACGAGCGTTTCGTTTTCGCTCGGACGACCTTCACGCTTGAAGTAGCCGCCAGGGATCTTGCCAGCGGCATAGGTCTTTTCCTGATAGTTGACGGTGAGCGGGAAGAAATCCTGGCCCGGCTTCGGCTCCTTGGCAGAAACGACAGTCGCCAAAACAACGGTTTCGCCATAGGTTGCGAGAACTGCACCGTCAGCCTGACGTGCGATCTTGCCGGTTTCGAGCGTAAGCGGACGACCGCCCCATTCGATTTCTACTTTATGGGTATTGAACATATCTTGTCCTCATGTGGTGATGCCGCGCAAAAGCGCCTGAAGGCATCGCCTCGGTTGGCGGACGGGCCACGGGCAAGACAACGGGAAGTTCGTTATGTGTCAGAACATTCGCTCCCGAATATCCTCTGACACGAACTGCCTGCAATCCTGCCCCATGACTGGTCCAGGTCATGAGCCTTTTGGCTCTTCATCGGCATGACGGAATGCACCCGGTGCGTCGTTTCATGCCAGCGGGCAATCGCCCGATAGAGCGGATGCGCTCACATATGTTCGCGCTTCCGCTCTATCTGTTTGGTTTTACGCATGTCTTCGTCCCAAAACCGGTTCCCACTTTTGGGAGACATGCTCAAGTGTCGCATTTTATCTGTAAGCGGCTATCCGCATGACAAAATGCCGAATAAATCAAATGGGCGACGTTTGGATACGTCGCCCGATTTTACCGTTAGCGGCGCAGGCCGAGACGGCCGATCAGCGCCTGGTAACGTGTCTGGTCGATGCCCTTGACGTAGTCAAGAAGGCGACGACGCTGCGAAACCAGCTTCAGGAGGCCGCGACGCGAATGATTGTCATTCTTGTGGCCCTTGAAGTGTTCGGTGAGGTTGGCGATACGCTCGGAAAGAACGGCAACCTGTACTTCAGGAGAACCGGTGTCGCCTTCCTTGGTGGCGTATTCCTTGATAAGTGCTTGCTTGCGCTCAGCAGTAATCGACATCGTAACACCCTTTCTAGATGAGAGGAAAACCAGACGCCCGGGCCGGGATGTCGTCCAGCGCGGGCCATTTACACGATCTGACATGCTTTTACGCATGATCGATGAAGGGGCATATAGTGCAAAATTGGCGGGAACGCCAGTCTCAATTCAATTTGCCGCCTTATCGCGATCGTCTGACGAAACGTCAGCCCGTTGTGAAAACGCGCTTCGGTTTGAACTGTCCGTGCTCGATGTAACCGATGGCGAGCAGTTTTCCGCGTGTCGTGACACACGCTTCGTCTGCTTCCAGAGGCGCATCACGTCCGCGCAGGATCACCGGATTGCCAAGACGCACGCGTTGCGCCTGATCGTCGGTAAGCGGCACCTGCGGCAGACAGTCGAGAGCAGCTCCCGTATCGATGACCAATGCATCAATCGCCGAAAAGTCGCGACGCGGAGTGGGCTCTACGACATTGCCATCCTCATCCTTGGGCGGAAGCGGCGGCCAAGCCTGTTCAAGTTCTGCCAGTGTTACAGCGTCTTCTTCCGTGAACGGCGCAACTTCGATGCGGCGCAGTTCTGAAATGTGTCCGTAGCAACCGAGATCCCGGCCCATATCGCGTGCGAGAGAGCGCACATAGGTGCCCTTGGAGCATTCGACCTCGAACTCGGTGCGATCAGCATCCGGAATACCAACAATCTCCAGACGGTCAATCTCGACTTCACGGGAAGGTATCTCGACCGTCTCGCCTTCGCGGGCAAGATCGTAAGCGCGCTCGCCATCGATCTTGATGGCGGAAAACTGCGGTGGAACCTGCGAAATGACACCGGTGTAGTTCGGCAGCAATGCCTCGACATCGGCGCGCGACGGGCGATTATCCGAGGTCTTGGTGGCAACACCTTCCAGATCGTCCGTTGAGCGTTCCTCGCCCCAGCTTACCGTGAAACGGTAGATCTTGGTTCCATCCATGACATAAGGCACGGTTTTGGTGGCCTCACCCAACGCTATGGGCAACATGCCGGAAGCAAGCGGATCAAGTGTACCGGCATGACCGGCTTTTTCGGCGTTGAACAGCCACTTGATCTTCGAGACCGCCTCGGTCGATCCCATCCCTTTCGGCTTATCGAAAATAACCCAGCCGGATATCGGACGACCTTTTTTCTTGCCCCGTCTTGCCATGCTTTATTCGTCTCCATTGCGGGAAGCCTTGTCTGCCTCCCGGTCTTCTTCATCGTCATGCCCAAGATCGCGGGCGACTTCCGGCGAGCGGAGCAGCGCATCGATCTTGGAAAAATTGTCAAAGCTCGTATCGGCCCGGAAGCGGAATTCCGGCATGTATTTCATCTGGCTGAGGCTTGGCGCCATGCGACCACGAATGAACTTTGCGTTTGCAGCCAGCGCCTTGATAACCGCTTGCGTGTCGGCGTTACCAAGCGGAGTGATGAAGCAGGTCGCAATCTTGAGATCGGGCGACATACGCACTTCCGAGACGGAAATCACGGTATGGGCGATAAGATCGTCGCGAATTTCGCCGCGCTGAAGCACCTGCGCCAATGCGTGACGCACCTGCTCGCCCACGCGAAGCTGGCGCTGGGAAAGGCCACCTGAGCCTTTTGGATCTGGAGAACGTGCCATGGCTATATCCTCGATAAACAGCCGCCAATCGGCATCCAGCCGCGAAGGACTGTCCGACAACATGACTACAAATTGGCAGGCGTAATAATACGCAACTTACCACAATCCAGCTGGGAGTCAGACCCTCTGGACCGGATAATGAAAAGCCGGGCCACCTCTCGGCAGCCCGGCGGGATAGTACTTAAAGCGTGCGCGAAACGTGTTCGACGCGGAAGGCTTCGATAACGTCGCCTGCGCGAATGTCGTCGTAGTTCTCGAACGCCATACCGCATTCCTGACCGGCCGGAACTTCCGACACTTCGTCCTTGAAGCGCTTGAGCGTCTTGAGCTTGCCTTCGTGGATAACCACGTTGTCGCGGATGAGGCGGACGCCTGCACCACGCTCGACCTTGCCTTCGGTGACACGGCAACCGGCAACCTTGCCGACCTTGGTGATGTTGAAGACTTCGAGAATCTCGGCATTGCCGAGGAAGGTTTCGCGGCGTTCCGGCGACAGGAGACCCGACATCGCTGCCTTAACGTCATCAATCAAATCATAGATGATGTTGTAGTAGCGGATTTCGATGCCCTGCTGATCGGCTGCGTCACGTGCCTGCTTGTTGGCGCGGACGTTGAAGCCGATGATCGCAGCGTTGGAGGCTTCGGCCAGCGACACGTCGCTTTCCGTGATACCACCGGCGCCCGAATGCACGATACGTGCACGCACTTCGTCGGTGCCGAGCTTGTCCAGTGCATTGGTGATGGCTTCGATAGAACCCTGCACGTCGCCCTTGATGACGAGTGGGAATTCCTTCGTGCCCGACACCTGGAGCTGGTTCATCATCTGCTCAAGCGAGCCGCGCGCGCCGGACTGGCGGGCTACAGCCTTGTCGCGTGCCAGACGCTGACGGTACTCGGCAATTTCGCGTGCCTTGGCTTCGTTAGCAACCACGGCAAAGCGGTCACCGGCCTGCGGCGTGCCCTGAAGGCCGAGGACTTCCACTGGCATCGCAGGACCGGCTTCCTTCACATGCTCGCCACGGTCGTTGACCAGTGCGCGCACGCGGCCCCATTCGCTACCGGCGACGAGGATGTCACCCGGATGCAGCGTACCCGTCTGAACCAGAACGGTTGCAACCGAACCACGGCCACGATCGAGCTGGGCTTCGACGACAACGCCTTCAGCCGTACGCGATGGATCAGCCTTGAGATCAAGAATTTCAGCCTGCAACAGAATTGCTTCAAGCAGTTTGTCGAGGTTGAGCTTGTTCTTGGCCGACACTTCGACGTCGAGAACTTCACCGCCCATCGATTCCACAAAGACGTCATGCTGCAACAGAGCAGCGCGAACCTTCTGCGGATCGGCAGCTGGCTTGTCGATCTTGTTGATCGCCACGATGATCGGAACACCTGCCGCCTTGGCATGATTGATCGATTCAATCGTCTGCGGCATCACGCTGTCATCGGCAGCCACCACGAGGATGGCAATGTCGGTCGCCTGCGCACCACGGGCACGCATTGCAGTAAAGGCAGCGTGGCCCGGCGTATCGATGAAGGTGATCTTCTGGCCGTTCTGCTCGACCTGATAAGCACCGATATGCTGGGTGATGCCACCGGCTTCGCCCGAAACAACATTGGCGTGACGGATCGCATCAAGCAGCGAGGTCTTGCCGTGATCGACGTGACCCATAATGGTCACGACTGGAGGACGGGAAACCAGCGCAGCCTCGTTGTCGGCAACACCGAAGATGCCTTCTTCAACGTCCGATTCCGCAACGCGCTTGACGGTATGGCCGAATTCTTCAGCAATGAGCTGCGCCATATCGGCATCAATCACGTCGCCCGGCTTCATCATCTGGCCCTGCTTCATCAGGTACTTGATGATATCGACCGAACGTTCGGTCATGCGCTGTGCAAGTTCCTGAAGCGTAATGGTTTCAGGAATGGTCACTTCACGCGAAATTTTTTCGCGTGTTTCCTGCATCTGCGAACGCTTGAACTTTTCCTGACGACGACGCATCGCCGAAAGCGAACGCGAACGACCTTCATCCTCAAGATTGCTGGAGATGGTCAGCTTGCCACGACGGCGATCATCTTCGGTCTTGACTACTTTTGGCGCGCGAACTTCCGGCTTGGCCGGAGCACCGCGACGGGCAGCAGTCAGGCCACCGCCACGACGGTCGTCATCATCAGATGCAACAGTCTTGCGAAGCTGGCTCTGCGGAAGCGGCTTGCCCGGGATCGGGGCAGCGTCGGCAAGGCTTGGCGCAGCCGGGCGCGGACCACCCTGCTGCGGACGGCCACCTTGCGGCGGACGATTGCCCTGAGGACGACCGGCCTGCTGCGGGCGATTGCCCTGCGGTGCCGGGCGCGCATCGTCGCGACGCTCGGTACGGGCTTCCGGCTGCGGCATACGCTTGGCAGCCTCTTCCTCGGCCTTACGGCGGGCATCGGCCTCGGCCTTGAGGCGAGCTTCCTCTTCCGCCTGACGACGGGCAGATTCTTCACGTTCCTTGGCGCGGCGGGCATCTTCCTCGGCGCGACGCTTGGCTTCCTCGACAGCGCGTGCGCGTTCTTCAACTTCACGGACCTGCGCTTCTTCGAGCGCGCGGCGACGTGCATCCATTTCGGAGCGCGACAGCGTGTTCAACACCATGCCGGAGCGGTCGGACGGGCGCGGACGCTGTGCCTGTTGGCCGCCGGGACGCTGTTGTGCCGGGCGCTGCTGTGCGACATGCGGCTTCGTTACCGGAGCAGCAGGAGCTGCTGGCTTCGGTGCCGGGGTGGCTGGTGCTGGCGCGCGCACTACCGGCGCGGCTTGTGCAGGCTGCGCGGCTTGTGCCGGTGCAGGAGTAGATGCCGCAGGCGCGGGAGCAGCAGGTGCCGGAGCTGCTGGCTTCGGCGCCGCTGCCTCGACTTCCGGCTTCTCGTCAGGCCGCGAGAATTTGCGCTTTTTCGTTTCAACGACGACAGCCTTCGTGCGGCCGTGGCTGAAATTCTGGCGCACGGTGCTCTGCTCGACGCCCGGCCGCTTCATGGTCAGCGTCTTCTTCGTATTAACGCTCAGCGTCTTGTCGTCGTTCGTTTTATCGCTCATTACGTTTCCGTTTCCTTCGCGGCTCCGGCCGCTCTACTCGAGCTTTATCCAACGTGACCGGGTCATGTTGGATAAAACTCCAGTCATCCGCCTCAACGCGCAATCCGATCCGGGGTCTGCCAGGCCCCTCCAGAGTTGCGCTCTAATCCAGGTCCGATGCGCTTTCACCGCGATAGCGATGCAACATAAGCGCCCGCTTTACGAACCCGGCCGCCGCCTTTCCTTCAAGTACGGCTGCATGTATCACATTTCCGCCCCCAAATGCCAAATCCATTTCTTCCCCCGTAAAAAGAGTGAAAGAAGGGATTTCCGGACCCTCCAGATGCACCACGGCACGGCGAGCCTGATCGAGCTTGCGTACGCCGTCGGCGGCGGCTTCCTTTGCGTGCAACACCATGGCGGCTGTCCCGGTGCGGATCGCCTGATCCACCTTGGTCGAGCCAGATACCACAGCCCCGGCCTTGCGAGCCAGGGCGAGGCTGCCAAGGGCAGATTTCGTCAGCAACTGGTCCACCAGCGCGCCAAGATCCGCCTGCGGCGTTACACCTTCCTTCAGCGCCCGCGCAAAAAGCTTGCGCTTGACCGCTTCATCCACCAGACGGCGCTCGGCCTTGACCCAGCACCCCCTGCCCGGCAGAGTTCTTTTCAAGTCCGGCACCACGGAACCGTCGGGACCGGCCACGAAACGGATCAGATCATCGGCAGAACCGCTTTCGCGCGTGACGATACAGGTTCTGTCATTCATATCCTGCTCCACGCGAACTCCAGTCTTGCCATATTGCGGTCTGCCCGCACGTCGGACGTAACGCGGGCGCTGTACCAGAGCATAAGCCCCACCACAACCCGGAACATGTCCGAAACCTGAACTGGCCAATCAATTCGAATGAATGACGACCATTTTTCAGGGATGAATTGCAAGAGCCGCATAGCTTACGCCTGAATTACACCAGACGTAAGAAGCCATGCGGCTCTTTTTATTCCGGCCGCTTCTTAGGAAGCAGCTTCCTCTTCACCGACTTCGGCTTCTTCTTCCTGTGCCGATGCCAGTTCTTCTTCCGTGATCCATCCTGCCTTCAAACGCGCAGTCAGGACCATCTGTTCCGCATCGACGCGCGAAACATCGAAGGAAGAGAAGATACCGCTATGAGCGACGGTTTCACCGTCCTTGCGTTCACGCCAGCCGACCAGATCATCGACGGCATAGCCGGCAAAGTCTTCCATCGTCTTGACGCCGTCTTCACCGACAGCCACGAGCATTGCCGTGGTGATACCCGGCAGTTCGCGCAGTTCGTCTTCGACGCCCAGTTCCTTGCGGCGATCATCCTGTTCGCTCTCGATGCGATCCAGATATTCGCGGGCACGTTCCTGGATTTCGCCAGCCGTATCCTCATCGAAACCATCGATGGAGGCGATTTCGCCCGGCTCGACATAGGCCAGTTCTTCAACAGATGCGAAACCTTCAGAGGCCAGAACCTGACCAACCATCTCGTCAACGTTGAGGGCATCCATGAAGAGCGTCGAACGCTCGGTGAATTCCTTCTGGCGACGTTCGGATTCTTCGTCTTCCGTCAGGATGTCAATGTCCCAGCCGGTGAGCTGGGAAGCAAGGCGCACGTTCTGACCGCGACGACCGATTGCAAGTGATAGTTGGTCATTCGGAACGACAACTTCAATACGTTCAGCATCTTCATCGAGAACAACCTTGGCAACTTCCGCTGGCTGAAGCGCGTTGACGATGAAGGAAGCAGCGTCTGGCGACCACGGAATGATGTCGATCTTTTCACCCTGCAGTTCGCCCACAACGGCCTGAACGCGGGAGCCACGCATACCGACGCAGGCGCCGACCGGATCGATGGACGCATCACGCGACACGACGGCAATCTTGGCGCGGGAACCCGGATCGCGGGCAACCGACTTGATTTCGATGATGCCGTCATAGATTTCCGGCACTTCCATGGTGAAGAGCTTCGCCATGAAGGACGGATGGGTACGCGACAGGAAAATCTGCGGGCCGCGCTGTTCGCGACGCACATCGTAGACATAGGCGCGGATGCGGTCACCATAACGGAAAGCTTCACGCGGGATCAGCTCATCGCGGCGCACGATGGCTTCGCCACGACCGAGATCGACAATCACATTGCCATATTCGACGCGCTTGACGGTGCCGTTGACGATCTCACCAACGCGATCCTTGTATTCGTCATACTGGCGGTCACGCTCGGCTTCGCGCACTTTCTGCACGATGACCTGCTTTGCCGACTGGGCAGCAATACGGCCGAAATCCATCGGCGGCAGCTGATCGGCGATGAAGTCGCCGACCTGTGCGTCCGGGTTGCGATCGCGCGCGGTGAAGAGCGAAATCTGCGTCGCGTAATCCTCGACATGCTCGACGACTTCGAGCAGGCGCTGCAGCTTGATCTCGCCGGACTTCGCATTGATGTCCGCGCGGATGTTGCTTTCCTGGCCGTAACGCGAACGCGCCGCCTTCTGGATCGCATCGGCCATGGCCGCAAGAACGATCTCGCGGTCGATCGACTTCTCGCGTGCGACCGCATCGGCGATCTGCAGAAGCTCCAGCCTGTTAGCACTGACTGCCATTGGACTCTCCTTGGTGTCGCACCCGGCTCCTCTAGATGCCGGACGCCAGAAACTTATTCTTTATCTTCAGCTTCGCCCGATGCGGTTTCATCGGACTGCTCGCCCGCTTCTTCGCTACCGAGGTCGTCACCGGGAATGCGGCCTTCGCGCAGAGCCTTGTCCTTGCGCAACGCATCGCGGATCAGGTCATCGGTCAGCACGAGGCGTGCATCAGAAATCAGATCGAATGGAATGCGCACGACAGGTTCGCTGCCGTAGGAAATCTGGTCGCTTTCGATCACGACCGATTCCGCATCCCCCAGGACGATGCGGCCGCGGAATTTCTTGCGGCCTTCGTGCACGACGGAGGTTTCCACCTTTGCGATGTGACCGGCCCAATCGGCAAAGTCCGACTTGCGAACCAACGGGCGGTCGATACCGGGAGACGAAATCTCCAGATGGTATTTTCCACTGATGGGATCTTCCACGTCGAGAACCGGGGCAACCGTACGGCTGACCAGTTCGCAGTCATCGACCGTCATCGTGCCATCGGGACGTTCGGCCATGATCTGCAAGGTCTGGCCATTGAGCCCCGAAAGGCGCACGCGTACCAACCGAAAGCCCAGCGTATTGATGACGGGCTCGATGATGGAAGCCACTTTCGCATCAATACCCGTCTCGCGAATGATGCGTTCATCCGCGCCTGCTGCGAGCGTTTCTGCTTCGTTTGCCTGAACCTGTTCCGTCAACCTAAAAACCTTTCAAAAGGCCGGAAAGCCCCTTCAAGTTAGCCGTAAGTAACAAAAAAGAGCGGGACCGGGTGGACCCACTCTTGTTCAAACGACCAAGAATTTGAGACTTATATACCAGCGGAAGCGGATTTTTTCAAGACCGCTTCTGCTGTTCGATTCATTCCGTTCGCTGCTGGTAGCTTCAACGACGGATGAAGGTCAGATAGGCTGCACGGCGTCCTTCGCGAAAAGCCTTTGCCTCATAGCGCGTGCCAGGCCAGCCTTCATAGGCGTGGTTCCAGTCGGACGGGCCTTCTGCCTGCCAGTCGAATGCAGGATGACGGCGACAATGCTGGAGCGTCCAGTTGACATAATGTTCAATGTCGGAAGCAAACCTGAATTTTGCGCCGGGTTTCAGGACACGGGCGAAGCGGTCGAGATTGGCATCGCTGACGAAACGGCGCTTCCAGTGGCGACGCTTGTGCCATGGATCGGGATAGAAGAGATCGATACCCGACAAGGAAGCATCCGGTAGCCAGTCCAAAACCGCTGTTGCATCCTCGTCGTAGAGACGCAGATTCGATCGCGGTTCGCCATCCAATGCCGCCAGCATCTTGGCCATGCCGTTGATGAAAGGCTCGACGCCAATGAAACCCGTTTGCGGATAACGGCCTGTCTCATGGTGCAGGTGCTCACCGCCGCCAAAACCGATTTCCAGACGCACTGCATCGACCTTCGCTTCAAAGAGCGTGCGCAGATCCTGTGGCGCCGGGTTTTCGACGTTGATCTTGAGGCGGGGCAGAAGATCTTCGAACAGGTTCTTCTGGTGGCTTCGCAAAGGCTTGCCGTGGCGACGGCCGAAGAAATTTCCGGCACCGCGCAGAGGATGAGATTCTTCGGTCATATTTTATCCGTCGGCATCATATCGGTGTTCTATTTATTTGTTTTGACGCGCATCTAGCCCGAAAACCGTTTCACACTTTTCGGGATGCGCTCCAATAACAGAAGAGCGCGATCCAAGACCGCGCTCCTCGAAAATCGTCGGGACACATAACGCCAAGCGGCTTGCGATGCAACTTTCCGCCAGGAAAGTTACGCCACCGCGGCCTTCAGAGCCTTGGTCAGGTCCGTCTTCTCCCAGGAGAAAGAACCGTCACGGCCCGGTTTGCGGCCGAAATGACCGTAAGACGAGGTCTTGGCATAGATCGGCTTGTTGAGGTCGAGATGCTTGCGGATGCCGGTCGGCGACAGGTCCATGACCTCGCGAAGCGCTTCTTCGACCGCAGATTCGGCCACCTTGCCGGTGCCATGCAGATCGACATAAACCGAAAGCGGCTGTGCCACACCAATGGCATAGGAAAGCTGGATCGTGCAGCGGTCGGCAAGACCTGCAGCAACGACATTCTTGGCGAGATAGCGCGCGGCATAGGCGGCGGAGCGATCCACCTTGGTCGTGTCCTTGCCCGAAAATGCGCCGCCGCCATGCGGAGCGGCGCCGCCATAGGTATCCACGATGATCTTGCGGCCAGTCAGACCAGCATCGCCGTCCGGTCCGCCGATGACGAACTTGCCGGTCGGATTGATGTACCAGTTGCAAGTGGCTGCGATCGGAAGCTCGCCGAGTGCATCACGGATATAAGGCTCGACAACTGACCGAACCTTTTTCGAATCCCAGCTCGCATCCATATGCTGTGTGGATAGAACGATCTGCGTGACCTCAGCGGCCTTGCCGTTCTCGTAACGCACGGTGACCTGGCTCTTGGCGTCGGGGCCGAGTTTGCCTGCATCGCCTTCACCCTTGTGACGGGCTTCGGAGAGCTTTTCGAGAATCTTGTGCGAATAATAGATCGGGGCCGGCATGAGGTCCGGGGTTTCGCGGCAAGCATAACCGAACATGATGCCCTGATCGCCTGCACCTTCTTCGCCCTGACGATCGGCGGCGTTGTCCACGCCCTGCGCGATATCGGCGGACTGCGGATGCAGAAGCACGTCGATCTTCACCGTCTTCCAGTTGAAACCGTTCTGCTCGTAACCGATTTCCCGGATCGCCTTGCGGGCTGCCGACCGGAAACGCGAAGGATTAATCAGCGGATGTCCTGCAGCATCATGGGCGACAGTGCCGTCCTTATTCTTCTTCAGGAACGTATCCGGCACGCGCACTTCGCCGGCAATGACCACCCGATTGGTGGTGGCAAGCGTTTCGCAGGCAACACGGACAGACCAGGGATCAACGCCGGTGCGACGCGCTTCCTTATAGATCATGTCCACGATTTCATCGGAGATGCGGTCGCAAACCTTGTCCGGATGTCCTTCGGACACAGATTCGCTGGTGAAGAGATAAGAACTGCGCGACACGGGTAACCCCTCTTGAAAATCCAACGGAGAATATCTCCGCCATGGAAACACAGTAGCGCCCGGAACAGGCTTTCAGCGTTCCGGGCACGGTAATGTGTTAGCGAAGTTGGGATTAAACCGTCAATGCATATTCTTGTTGCGACAGCGCATCAGCGGGAAAATTCATTCCGGATGGCATTTTCTGCCTGTTCAGGCACTGTAAATCGCAAAAACCGGCGGGACATGTCTATGTCCCGCGTCTGCTGCACTTTTCGAGATATGAAATCAGTCAGCGTCCGCAGCGAGCGACTTCACGAGATCGATGATCTTGCGGCGCACTTTCGGATCTGAAATTTTCGTGAAGGCGCGGGTCAGCTGAACACCTTCGTTGGAATTCAGGAAATCGACCACATAGGTTGCTTCATTGTCTTCCGCAAAACCGGCCTGGTTCGAGGAACCTGGTGCGTCTTCAAAAAAGAAGGAAACCGGGACATTGAGAATTGCCGAGATCGCCTGAAGGCGGCTTGCACCGACGCGGTTGGTGCCTTTCTCGTATTTCTGGATCTGCTGAAACGTAATTCCAAGGCTTTCGCCAAGTTTTTCCTGACTGAGGCCCAGCATGTTACGGCGAAGACGGATGCGGCTGCCGACATGCACGTCAATTGGGTTGGGCTTCTTTTTATTCTCAATCATACAACTGTCACTCCTCGCAGCTGCGAGCTTCCATTCATGCTCTGTTCATCTGAACAGCGATAACAATAAGTTTTGGGAGGTAGTCTGACGATTTTCCGCAAAAACCGTCGCCGCCGCGCCATAACATCGTAACAATATTAGTCTGTCAATGAAAACGCCTGCCGATTGGCAGTCGGAAAGCCATGCTCAACACGAGTAAGGTTAACAGCGCTACCAGAGATTGTCGTGAGCCATGTGGCGTGCCCCAAAATGGTGCACGAGATGACGGTAGGTAAGCGTCAACGACCCCGACAGCGTCATGCGCAAGGCCGTCGGTGATTCGACCATAAGCATCAACGACAGCTGAAAGACCATTGTTAGCTGCACGAATGAGGGGGAGCCCTTGCTCCACCGCGCGAACCTGTGCCTGGCGAAAATGCTGGTACGGACCCGGCGTATCGCCATACCATGCGTCGTTTGTCACATTGATGATGGCGCTGGCTCTTTGGCCCGTATATCCAAGCTCATCCGGAAAAATGGCCTCGTAACAGATCAGCGGCAGAAAGGTCTGACCGTCTTTGACGTTCAGCGCCCGACGCGACGCACCGGCGGTAAATCCGCCCGGCATCTCCACCACTTCCTGAAGTCCAAGCCTGCGCAAAAAACTCTCATAAGGCAGGTATTCGCCAAAGGGGACGAGGTGCACCTTGTCGGCGGCATCGACAATCACACCACGATCATCAATCGTATAAATTGAATTATAATAGCGCGGCTCGCCGCCCCCTGATGCCTTCTCTTCACGAACGGCACCGGTGAGCAGCATCTGCCCGTCCTTCAGAACCTCGCCGATGCGGGACAGAGCCTCGGGCGTCGAGGTGAGAATATAGGGAACAGCCGTTTCCGGCCAAATGACCACATCGGGTTTCGGCTTGCCTTCCGCTGGCGCTTCGCCCGTCAGCGACACCAGCTTGTCGAAGATAGACCGGCGCTCCGCATTATCCCACTTCATGGTCTGGGCGATAGACGGCTGTACGATGCGAACCGCGAGCGTTCCTTTTTCTTCACCGATTGCCGGCGCTTTTGAAAGCGTCCAGGCACCGAATCCGACATGCGCTGCCACCAGCAACAGGGCGAGAACAATGCCTGTCTTGGCAAACCGCCCACCAATCAGCAGAGCCGGTGCGGCAAAGACAAAGACGGCCAATGCGCTCATCCCGATCAGACCGAGCACGGCAACCGATTGCATCAGCAGCGGCGTCGGCATGATGGCATAGCCGATCGCATTCCACGGAAAACCGGTGAACAGGAAAAGACGCAGCCATTCCGCCAGCGCAAAGCCAAACGCTAGCGCGAAGATACGCCCCAAGCCGTCCGACCAGAAGATGCGCGCAACCATGGCTGCAAACGCATAGAATAGAGCCAGAAATGCAGGGAGGCCTAGAACCGCCAGCGGCAAGGCCCAGGCAAACTGGTCTGCATCAACCAGCAGCGCCGTTCCAATCCACCACAGTCCGGAAACGAAATAGCCAAACCCAAACCACCAGCCAACCATGGCCGCTGGCAACAGACGGCGAACCGGCCCGGCATTCGCTTTCGCAATGGCCCCGTCAATCAACCAGACCAAAATGGGGAAAGAAACGAAACCCGCCACAAAACCATCGAAGGGCGGCTGGGTCAGCGTGGCGAAGGCACCGCTCAGGAAAGCGGCCAACGCTCGACGCCAGCCGCTCGAAAGAATGATTTTCCCCGCCAGCCTTTCGATCATCAGGCCTCTTTAGGAGCGTCGGTTGTGGCTTCAGCCTCTATAGGCTGGTCACCCGGCTTGGCGGATACGACAGCACGCTGCTGGCGACGGCGATCAGCTGCGGAAAGCGGCACAATACGCACTTTCTTCACCCGGCGAGGATCGACTTCCAGCACATGGAATTCATAGCCCGGAATAGCCTGCACCACTTCACCGCGAACCGGAATACGCCCCAGGACCGAGAAGATGAGGCCGCCGACCGTGTCGACATCCTCGCCATGTTCGCCGACTTCGAAGGATGGGCCGATTTTCGCGGCCAGCTCTTCCAGATCGGCGCGCGCATCGACAACGAACACGCCATCGGCTTCTTCGGCGATCATGATTTCTTCGTCGTCATGCTCGTCTTCGATATCACCGACAACCATTTCGACAATGTCTTCCAGTGAAACCAGACCGTCGGTACCGCCATATTCATCAATGACCAGCGCCATCTGGATATGGGTCGCCTGCATGCGCGCCATCAATCCGCTTGCCATCATGGATGGCGGCACAAACAGAACCTTGCGCATGAGATTGAGTTCACCGATCGTCTTGGTGAGATCGATCCGGCCCATGTCGAATTTGGCGGCCTTGTCTTCGGCCGTCGCCTTGCTGCGCGCGCTGCTACGGCGCGTGGTCTTCTGGCGGGCCTGCTTGGTAATGTAATTGAGAACATCACGGATATGGATCATGCCGCGCGGATCGTCCAGCGTCTCGGCATAGACCGGCATACGCGAATGGCCGGATTTTTCGAAAAGCTCCAGCACTTCCCAGAGCGGTGTGGAAATTTCCACTGCCTCGACATCGGCGCGCGGAATCATCACGTCTTCGACGCGAATCTCGCGCAGGCGAAGGATGTTATGCAGCATCGCCTTTTCTTCAGGCGAGAATGCTGAATCCTGTTCGCTTGCCGTGCTGGAAAGGGCATCGGCCAGATCTTCGCGCAGAGAAGATGATTGGCGCGAGCGCATGAACGGGAAAATATTAGACAAGAGGGAACGCTTCTCGGCCACTACGGGCCGCTGCGTACTTTGCCCTTCGGCGTCTTGAGTCTCGCTGCGATTTTCGCCAGCGGACGGGGGGTGCGATGTTTGATCAGCCATGGTCAATCGTTGTTAAGGTCTTATTCGGATACAGCATAAGGGTCGGGGATGGCAAGAGCATGAAGGATTTCACGCTCGCGCCCCTCCATAACCTCCGCTTCCGCATCGGTTTCGTGATCGTAACCCAAAAGGTGCAAAAAGCCATGCACGACGAGGTGAGCGAGATGGTTTTCGAGCGGCTTGCCCTCTTCACGGGCCTCACGCTCGACAGTTTCGCGCGCGATGATGATGTCGCCCAGCATCGGGCCCGGCTGCGCCCCGGCCTTGACCGGAAACGCAGGAAACGACAGCACATTGGTCGGCTTGTCCTTGCCGCGCCATTCTGCATTCAGGGTCTGGATCGAGGCATCGTCGGTGAAGACAACACTCAGCTCGCTTGCCGCGCTTTTCAGGCCAAGATTGGCCCAGGCGGCCTCGACCGACTTTCTGACGAGCCCTTCAAGGGCGGTTTCATCCGGCCAGTTGCCAGCTTCAACCATGATATCGATATGGATCGCGTTATTTGACACGTTCTGCGGCGGCTCTCCGTGCTGGCTAGCCGCATCATCCTTTCAGTTACAAGAAAGCTGTCTGCCAAGAGCGGTTCCCACTTTTGGGGACACACTCGAAAAGGCAGACAGCTTTTCTTAAATCGTGATTCCAATAGGCAATTGCAAGATCATTCCGAACGCGCGTGCTGTTTGCCGTCGCGGTCGTAAGCTCCGACGATTGCCGCCACCAGCGGATGACGAACAACGTCTTTCTCCGTAAAGCGCACCTTGATGACGCCCTCGACATCGTCCAGCACGCGAAGCGCTTCAACGAGACCTGATTTCTGGCCCGGCGGAAGATCGATCTGACTCGGATCACCATTGACCATCATGCGCGACCCCTCGCCCAAGCGGGTCAGGAACATCTTCATCTGCATGGACGTCGTGTTCTGTGCTTCATCGAGAATGACCGCGGAATGTGCCAGCGTGCGCCCGCGCATGAAGGCAAGCGGCGCGATTTCGATCACACCCGCCGTAATGGCACGCTCAACCTTTTCGGCAGGCATCATGTCGTAAAGCGCATCGTAAAGCGGGCGCAAATAGGGATCGACCTTTTCCTTCATGTCACCCGGCAGGAAGCCCAGTCGTTCGCCGGCCTCGACAGCCGGACGCGACAGGATGATGCGCTCCACCAGGCCGCGTTCCAGCAGCATCGCCGCATGGGCGACGGCAAGATAGGTCTTGCCGGTACCTGCGGGGCCGACGCCGAACACCAGCTCCGACCGGTCGAGCGCACGCATATAGGCATCCTGCGTCGGCGTGCGGGCAAAGATGGTCTTTTTGCGCGTGGAAATCTGGGCAGCAGAGAGCTTGCCCTTGTTTTCCATAGTCGGCAGCGTCAGCTGGTCGTCCGCAGCGATTGCCATGCGCAAGGCGCCGTCGACATCCGACGTCGTCAGCTCATGACCTTTCTGCAGCGTTTCATAAAGATGATCGAGTGCACGCCGCGCCTGCTCGGTTGCGGTCGGCTCCCCCCGGATCGAAAGCTGGTTTCCCTTGGAGCGGACATCCACGCCAAGCTTCTGTTCGATACGGGCCAGATTTTCATCGAACTGACCGTAAAGCGCGATGGCAAGACGGTTATTGTCGAAGGTGAGCACGATGTGGGCCATATCCGAGGCCCCGGTCGTCGGGCTTTTTTGCGTTTGATTGGTTGGCTTGGCAGACTTCAGCTTTTCCGTAGCGCTCAACCGTATCTCCTTAAAGCACAATCCTGAAAAGTTGCGACTTTTCAGACCAGATTATGCGTGAACGCAAACCGTTCACGCATTGCAATCGAAGTCTCGACAGGATTACCGGCAAGCGACTCAATACGCCGAAATTTTCTGCCTCGACATCATCATGCCTTCAGGCCAGTTTTTGCGCAATAAGGCTATTGGTCCCTGTGGATGTGATTTTCACATGAATGATGTCGCCGACCCGGTCATTGCTGTCATCGATGATGACAGGCAGGAGCCATGGCGAACGGCCCACCATCTGGCCTGCGACACGACCCGGCTTTTCAAGCAGCACATCCATCTCGCGACCGATCATGGAATCCTGAAATGCATATTGCTGTTCGGACAGGAGAGCCTGAAGGCGCTGAAGGCGCTCATCCTTGACCGCTTCCTCGACATGATCGTCGAGGTCGGCACCCGGCGTGCCGGGGCGAGGCGAATATTTGAACGAATAGGCCTGCGCGTAATTGACGTCGCGCACCAGCCGCATCGTGTCTTCGAAGTCCTGATCGGTTTCACCGGGGAAGCCGACGATAAAATCGCCCGACAGGGCCAGATCCGGCCTCACTTCGCGGATGCGTTCGATCAGACGCACATATTCATCCGCCTTGTGACGGCGGTTCATCGCCTTGAGAATGCGGTCAGAACCGGATTGTACCGGCAGATGCAGATAGGGCATCAGCTGGCGCAGATCACGGTGGGCGGCAATCAGGCTGTCGTCCATGTCGCGCGGATGGCTGGTCGTATAACGAAGCCGGGCAATGCCCGGAATGCGCGCCAGACGAAACAGGAGTTCGCCCAAGCCCCATTCGCGACCATCGTCACCAGCGCCGTGCCAGGCATTGACGTTCTGGCCAAGCAAAGTGAGCTCACGCACGCCGCTGTCGGCAAGGCGCTCGGCCTCGGTCACGATCTGCTTCACGCTGCGCGAAACTTCCGAGCCGCGTGTATAGGGAACCACGCAGAAGGTACAGAACTTGTCGCAGCCTTCCTGCACAGTTAGGAAGGCAGAAACACCACGCTTGCGGGTTTCCTCGCGCTTGGGCGACGGCAGGTGTTCGAATTTATCTTCGAGAGCGTATTCGGTCTCAACCACCTTTTCGCCGCTGCGGACCCGCGCAAGCGCATTGGGCAGGCGATGATAGGTCTGCGGACCGATGACGAGATCGACATTCGGCGCCCGGCGCAGGATTTCCTGCCCTTCGGCCTGCGCCACGCAGCCCGCAACACCGATGGTCAGTTCCTTGCCATTCGCTTCACGCGCATCCTTCATCTTGCGCAGACGGCCAAGCGCGGAATAGAGCTTTTCCGACGCCTTTTCGCGAATGTGGCACGTATTGAGCAGAACCAGATCGGCATCGTCCGGCGTATCGGTCGCAACATAACCTTCCGCTGCAAGGCTGTCGGCCATGCGCTGGCTATCGTAGACGTTCATCTGGCAGCCATAGGTTTTTACGAAAACCTTACGCACATTGGGGCGCTCTGCCGTGGGCTCGAGATCGGTAATATTGTCGCTCATGCGCGGCTATCTACAGCTTTTGTGACCATTTTGAAAGGTGACAATCTGAACACTTGGCTGAACACCCAATGGAACCGTTGTCACTCTTCGGGAATCTCGCGCCCCAGCAACGCACTTTGCAAGAGCGAGCGCACACGGTTTTCCATTGTGCGAGCCAGCGCCTTGCGGTCTGTCTTGGCCGTTACGACGACCGGCTCGCCAAAACGCACTTCAACGTCGATAGCGCCTTCATGCAAGATACCTTTCAGGTGCGGCATCAGCTCGACGTCGCCCGGCCATGATGCGATCGGGCGGAAATAACGGCCCATGGCCATGCCATGCACGCCCGTATAGGCAATGGCAACCGGCTGAACCACGACTTCGGGTACATTGGCTTCCTTGATCGCGGCATGCGCGGCACCAAAAAGCGCTGTCTTGAACGGCAGGACGCGATTACCATCCGAGGTCGTGCCTTCCGCAAACAGCACCATAGCGTCGTCGGTTACCAGACGCCTTGCGATTTCGGATGTCTGTTCACCCGTTTTGCCCCGCCGTTCCCGCTCCACGAAAACAGTGCGCTGCAAAACGGCGAACATACCGAAAACAGGCCACTTCCTGACTTCCGACTTGGCGATGAAGGAGACCTGACCGACCGTCGACAGAACAATAATATCGCTCCACGAAGTATGGTTGGCGACGAGTAACAAAGGTCGGCCCTCGTGCATCTGGCCGACGGTCTTGATGCGAAAACCGAACAGGCGTGCAGCAATACGATGGAAAAAGGTCGGCAGACGCCGCTTCCAGTTGTTCTTCAGCTTAAGCAACAGATACTGAACTGGAATAAGCGACAGGCTCAATGCGACCATTGCCGCGACGACGAGAAAGATGCGGATTGCTCCGATCATCGTAGCCCTGCCGGAGTACGACTCAGGTCGCGACGCAATATCAGTGCAGCCGAACGCCCATTGGCGGTTTCATAATAAGCAGGTCTGTCGCCAACCTTTTGGAAGCCGAGACGGCGATAAAGCGTCTGGGCGGCAATATTCGCCTCATCCACCTCCAGAAAAAGCGTTTCAGCGCGCTCCTGATAGAGATGGCGCAACACGGCATCCATCAGCGCGCGCCCGACGCCCTGGCGTTGCACATCACGCGCGACGGCGATCGTCAGGATTTCCGCCTCACCTGCCACCAGACGAGCCAGCACGAAACCACAGGCATCGTTCGGTTTGCCTTTCGCACGGGCAACAAAACCGAAAACCGTATCCTGTGCGATCAGCGATCTGAAATCGTCGGAACTCCAGCCGTGATGGAAAGCGACTGCATGAATACGCTGAATCGCATGACTATCCTGTGCGCCAAGCGGCTCCACCGAGATTTGTCTGCGACCGAAACGCCCAAACGGCAAGCCCATCATCGGCTATTCTCCGGTAGCCTTGCGCGGCAGTGCAAACCCGACCTGCGGCTTCGCATCAGGCCCACGCATGTAAAGCGGCTTCGGCGCATCGCCCGGCTGGCGCAAGCTTGCCAGACGCGCATAGATGCCGATTTTCGCGGTTGGCTCTATCGGGCCCAACTCGAAACGGCCACCAAGCACGTCATTGATCGCAGCGGCTGCAGAACCTGCAAGAACAGTATTTTCCGCTTGAGAAACAGCAAGAGCCTCCGCTTCCTCTCGCGACAGAACCAGCGGCTTCGCGCCCGGCAACCCTTTTGCATCGAATGATTGCGCATAAATCTCGCCACGATGCGCGTCGAGGAGAACCAGAATTGGCTTTTCCGGGGACAGTATCTGTGTTTCCGCAGCCAACGCTTCGAACGCCGTTATGCCGATGGCAGGAACGTCGAGCGCCAATGCAAAGCCACGTGCTGCCGAGACACCGATACGAACGCCGGTAAACGATCCCGGTCCGATATTGACCGCTACCCGATCCATATCGCGGAGCGACAGTTTCGCCTCAGTCACAGCACGTTCGATATAGTCCATCAATACTTCCGCATGTCCCTTGCCGATGTTTTCGCTCACATCGGCAAGCACGACATCGCCGTCGGCATTGTAGACGGCAACGGAACACCACGAAGCGGCAGTATCAAGCGCAAGTATCTTCATGCGCAACCGGGTAAATCAGATTTTACCTCGCGACAAGCCAAGTCTTGTCCAAAGGCTGGATCAGTTTCGTTTTTTAGCCCTTCTCGCGGAACAAAACTTGGCGATATACGTTTGAAAACCGGGTGCGGCAACGTTTTTGCTTTGTCCTGACGGCGACAAGGCCCATTCAGCAATCGAGCCTTACAATGATCTGGCGGGTTCATTTGCGTTTGGAACACCCACCCGTGACCATAAGCGACATCTCCCAGCCGCTCCAAGCCGGATCGAACAACAGGATATGAGGATAAAATGTCCAAGAAGTCGATGCATGCAACCCGCAACGATCTTCCTTCCAATACGAAGACGACAATGATCGCGCTGCTCAACGAAAATCTAGCCGCGACAATCGATCTTGCCCTCATCACCAAGCAGGCACACTGGAACCTCAAGGGACCGCAGTTCATCGCCGTTCATGAAATGCTCGATGGTTTCCGCGCCGATCTTGATGAACATGTCGACACGATTGCGGAGCGTGCCGTGCAGATCGGCGGAACGGCCTATGGCACTACGCAGGTCGTGGCCAAGGAAAGCAAGCTCAAGCCTTATCCGACCGACATCTATGCCGTTCACGACCATCTGCTTGCACTGATCGAGCGTTATGGCGACGTTGCCAATCTTGTGCGCAAGTCGATCAAGGATGCAGATGATGCAGGTGACGACGATACGGCGGATATTTTTACCGCCGCTTCCCGTGGTCTCGACAAGGCATTGTGGTTCCTTGAGGCCCACGTTCAGGAAAAGAACTGACCTCACAGATGCAATGAAAAGGCCGGGAACTCCCGGCCTTTTCTATTCGCGATAATCAGTTGGCCCATTCGCCGCTGCGCATCACTGGCTCTCGGGTTCCATCCGCATTGATGCCATCAACGTCGATCTGGCCGGAACCAATCATCCAGTCGATATGGATGAGACTCGAATTGCCACCCTGCGCCTTGATCTGTTCCGGTGTCAGTTTTGCGCCGTCGATAAAGCACTTGGAATAGCACTGGCCAAGCGCGATGTGGCTTGCGGCATTTTCATCGAACAACGTGTTGTAGAACAAAAGCCCGCTCTGCGAGATCGGCGAGGAATGCGGCACCAGTGCCACCTCACCCAGATGACGGGCACCTTCATCCGTATCCAGCACCTTGTTGAGCACTTCTTCACCGCGGCTTGCCTTCGCCTCGACAATTCGTCCGCCTTCAAAGCGAACCGCGATATCCTCGATCAATGTGCCCTGATGCGACAGAGGCTTGGTGCTCGTCACATAGCCCTCGACCCGTAGTGCATGAGGTGTGGTGAACACTTCTTCCGTCGGAATGTTCGGATTGCAGGTAATCCCATTCTTCGCCGTAGACGCGCCGCCGTGCCATTCATGACCGTCGGCAAGTCCGACCGTCAGATCGGTGTTCGGACCTTTGAAATGCAGGGCGCTATAAGCCTTGCCGTTCAGGAAGCGGGTGCGGGTGCGAAGCGCTGCATTGTGTGCCGCCCATGCGCCGACCGGATCGTCGACATCGACACGCGACGCCGCGAAGATCGCATCGGCCAGCTTGCGGGTCGCGATGTCCTGCGGTTCGTTCGGAAACATAAGCTTCGCCCATGCCGTATTGGGATAGGAGACAATGTTCCAGTTGATGTCGAAACCGGCAATCTTTTCGAGAGCCGGCTGATAAGCTTTCGAGTTGGCCCGGTTGGCGCGTGAAACCTTGGCCGGGTCCTGGTTGGAGAGGAGCATCGGATTGTCGGCAGCAATAGCCAAACGGGCAGCGCCATCCGAATAGGCCTTCGCCATACCCTCATAGAGCCAGCTTGCCGCACGATCGAAACTCGCGTCGGATGCGTTCTCGTAACGCGCAAGCGCCATTTCGTCATCCGCGAAGAATGGCGTTACCAGTCCGGCTCCAGCCTTGTAAGCATGCTTGGCGATAAGGCGAACCAGCGGCAAGGCCACGACCGGTGCGGTAATGACGAGATCCTGCCCCTCGCGCAATTGCAGACCAACGCGAACGGCGACTTCCGCGAGACGTTCGAGTTTCACCGGATCGATGACTGGGTTCAGCTGTTCATGAGCCATGGGTGGAAGACCTTTTTGGATATGGAATCACCGACAGTTTATCAGACGGCATAATTTCACCACCTTTTTTCCTGCCTTTGCAGTATAGTAATTCTGCAGTCAGTTGCAGGAGAAAGCAGACAGTAATGAATAAGAAAATGCTTATTTTGCTGGGCGTTATCGGCCTTCTGGCGGGCTGCGTGACCATGACACCTGAACAACGTCGTGCGGCCGACGAACAGACCTGCCGCAGCTATGGCTTCAAGGCCAAAACTGACGCTTTCGCCAACTGTCTCATGCGACTGGACCTCGATCGCAGAGCTGACCGGCGTGCCTGGCAGAATCAGGTCGATTTCTACGACACTCCGATGGTGATCTATCGCCCGATCTATCGCTGAAACTTTCGCCGAAAAGCGACGACAATCAGCCAGAAAAATCAAAACGCCGGTAAGGTAGAACCAGACCGGCGTTGCAGATTATCTGATTGTAAAATCGCCTCTTATAGCGGTGCTTCTGGACGGTCCTGGGACAGAAGAAGCGCGCCAATGGCGTCAGCCTGCTTCTGGCTTGCCGGAGCATAGCCAAGCGATGTCGGCTGCGGGGCTGTCGTATCGAATTGCGGCTGGTAGGAAGCCACCTGCATATGCTGTTCCTGCTGAGGTGCAGCCACACCGCGATGGCGTGCCAGTCGTTCGCCACGGGCCTGCGGACCAGCACCAGTGCTCTGTTCCACACTTTGAGCCTTTGCCGCTTCCGCGAGTGCCACCTGAACGGTCGGTTCCGTTCCCGGAACTGGACCGGTCTGCGGCAGGGTCACGTCATAAGACGGATCCTGCGGAACGGAAGGCGATTGCGGCGAATAGGCCATAGCCAGATTGTATGGCTCCTGCGGAACCGGATTTTGCAGCGAACCGTCGCGATTGCGCTTCTCGTAGAAGGAATTTCCACCGGCTACGAGCACGTAATGCATATTGTTGTAAGGGAACTTCAGACCCGCCGTGTGGAAGAACATGGCGTTCTTGAGCTTCGGATGACGCTCACCCTTCAGAACCGCGTCGGCAGCGGCCTGAACATCAGGCAGCGCCTTGGAATTCATCTGGCGGGTAAGCACACCGGGCGCAAACTGGTTCTTCTGACCGACGACACCGCAAATCGTATCCGGATAACGTCCCGACGCGAGACGGTTCATGACGACCGTACCAACAGCCAGAAGACCGTCGGAACTCGAACGATTGGATTCGAAGAACATCGCACGTTCAAGGCAATTCTTGTCCCGTGCGGTGTAGGTGTAGGTCTTCACGCCATTGACGGATTTGACGTGGCTTGCCGCCGTCTTTTCCGAATTGGCTTTTCCCGAGGTTCCGGTTGTCGTGCAACCGGTCACCACGAAAGGCGCAATCACCAGCCCGATAAGAGCGGGCAATTTCCACTTCGCGGCGCGCGTCAATGGCTCAGTCTCATGTTAGGACCCTTAACTGATCCAGTCATCCATTCAGGCGAACACATCTGGAACGATGTGCGCGAACGTCTGACTGCGGTGCAAGTCAAAGAGGACGAAGATCAAAATCACACGTCCTACAGTCGCTCAATCGAATTCAAGGTTTTGGAATTTTTAGGCCAAAAAAAGGCGGCGGGTCAAATCCCAACAATGCTGGAGACCGCTGAAAAGTCCTAAAACAATTCCGAATCGAGATTGCGAATGTGCCTACAAGCCCTTTAAATATATTAATAATTCCTTAACGAGAATTAGCGATTCAGGTAAGATATTGATTTAACGAGATTCAAAGTCTCGCAATACACGCCATATCGCTGCCTTAATTCGCTTTTGCTTGTACTTTTTTTGCATACACATTTGTGGTGTTTCAAATCTTCTGCAGAATTTCTGCTTCCAAGCCGGTTCCATTGCTCTTTGTCAACTTTGACAACAGATTTGTAATATCGCGTGAGATCATGCTTTTGAGACCCGTTTCGGGTTGTTGCAATGCGAATCGGGCGAGCACGATCCGCACCTTGCAAAGCTGGGTCTTAAACAAAAACGACCCACCACGGATACCGTGGCGGGTCGGACAAGTTCAGTTCCTGACGCCGAGATGACCGCAGCGGTCACCCGAAAGAATAACCCGCACCCCGAACGGTGCGGATCGGATCGAGCGCACGACCGACATTGATCGCCTTGCGCAGCCGTCCGACATGGACGTCCACCGTGCGGTCGTCGACATAGATGTCCGGTCCCCAAACGCCATCCAGAAGCTGGCTACGCGAGAAGACACGACCGGGCGACATCATGAAATATTCGAGCAGACGGAATTCCGTTGGTCCGAGACGAACTTCCTTTTCCTTGCGATAGACACGATGCTGTTGGCGGTCGAGAACCAGGTCGCCCACTTTCAGCACGTGCGAAAGAATGCTCGGATTCGACCGGCGCAACATCGCCTTGACGCGCGCAAGCAGTTCCGGCGTCGAAAATGGCTTCACGACATAGTCGTCCGCACCGACGCTCAGGCCGCGAACACGTTCGCTTTCCTCACCACGCGCCGTCAGCATAATGATCGGCAGGCGTTCGGTTTCCGGCCATTGGCGCAGGCGACGGCAGAGTTCGATGCCCGATACGCCCGGCAACATCCAGTCCAGAATGAGCAGATCCGGTACGTTCTCGCGCAAGGCGATCTCGGCTTCGTCGCCGCGCAGCATTGTATCGACCTGGTAGCCCTCTGCCTCAAGATTATAGCGAAGAAGAACGCTCAGCGCCTCTTCGTCTTCTACCACAGCGATTTTGGGTGCCTGTGACATCCAGTATTTCCCTATCCAAATTCGGCGGGCGGTGGATATAATCCCCCCAATCGACCGCGTGCCGCCGCGCTATTCACTCATTCTCAACCGCCAGACCGTGGTCCGGTCGGCTGCAGTTCAGGGTTTACGCGCCTCATCCACGACAATACCGTGGCTCAGGTCTTCCTTGGGTCGTTCGGCCGGCATTTGCAGGCCGGTAACGATGTAGTAGACGGTCTCCGCAATATTGGTCGCGTGATCGCCGATACGCTCGATATTCTTTGCGCAGAACAGAAGATGCGTGCAGGCGGAAATATTGCGCGGGTCTTCCATCATGTAGGTCAGCAGCTCGCGGAACAGTGACGTGTACATGGCATCAATCTCGTCGTCGCGGTCGCGAACGACATTGATCTGCTGCACCGAGCGCGATGCATAGGCGTCGAGAACATCCTTGAGCTGGGTCAGCGCCAGCTCAGCGAGTGTTTCGAGCCCGCGATAAAGCTTTACCGGCTGGCGTGATTCCGAAACGGCGGCAACGCGCTTGGCAATATTCTTGCCCAGATCGCCCACGCGTTCCAGATCGGCAGAGATGCGGATCGAGCCGATGATCTCGCGCAGGTCCACAGCCATGGGCTGACGCTTGGCGATAATCATCACAGCCTTGTCGTCAATCTCGCGCTCGCTGGCATCGAGAATGAGATCGTCGGAGATGACGCGCTGTGCGAGCGCATTGTCCGCATTGACGATAGCGGCGACCGACTGCTCGACCATACGTTCCGCATGTCCGCCCATTTCGGCGATCTTATGGGAGAGAAACTTCAATTCCTCGTCGTAGGAGCGAACGGTATGCTGAGACGGCATAGTAGACCTCGTAATATAAATTGCGGGGAAGCCGCACTGTCTATCTGTTGAAGCGCAGTTCCGGATCAGCCGAAGCGTCCGGTAATGTAGTCCTGCGTGCGCTTTTCGGTCGGCGCGGTGAACATGGTTTCCGTGTCACCCACTTCGACCAGATTGCCGAGGTGGAACATGGCGGTGCGCTGCGAAACACGCGCGGCCTGCTGCATGGAGTGCGTGACGATCACAATCGTATAGTTCTGGCGCAGTTCGTCGATCAGCTCCTCCACCTTCGCGGTCGCAATCGGGTCGAGCGCCGAGCACGGTTCGTCCATGAGAATGACTTCCGGGCTCACCGCAATCGCGCGTGCGATGCAAAGACGTTGCTGCTGGCCACCCGAAAGACCGGTGCCCGCATCGTGCAGACGATCCTTCACTTCCTCGAACAAGCTCGCCTTCTGCAAGCTCGTCACGACGATTTCTTCAAGATCGGCCTTGGTGCGGGCGAGACCGTGAATGCGTGGGCCGTAGGCGACATTTTCATAAATCGACTTCGGAAACGGATTCGGCTTCTGGAACACCATGCCGACACGGGCGCGCAGTTCGACGACATCGATCTTCGGATCGTAGATGTCTTCATTGTCGAGCGTGATCTTGCCACCGACCTTGCAGCCTTCGATCGTATCGTTCATGCGGTTAAGCGAACGCAGAAATGTAGACTTGCCGCAACCCGAAGGGCCGATCAGCGCCGTGACCATCTTTTCCTGGATTTCCAGATCGACGTCAAACAGCGCCTGCTTCTCGCCATAAAATACGCAAACCTTGTCGCCGCGCATCTTTATGGAATTGGCGTTGGCGTTCATCTTTTCTCCTACGGCTTTCTCGAGAGATCGTTCAGTCATCAGGTTCATAGCTTTCGACTCCCGTTTACCAGCGGCGCTCGAAGCGGCGGCGCAGAATGATTGCTGCAATATTCATCACGGCAAGGAACAGAAGCAGGACGATGATAGCGCCTGACGTGCGTTCCACAAAGGCGCGTTCTGCTTCATTCGCCCACATGTAGATTTGTACAGGCAATGCCGTCGCTGGATCCATTGGCGTGGACGGCACGTCGGCGACGAAAGCCACCATGCCGATGAGAAGAAGCGGTGCGGTTTCACCAAGCGCATGGGCAAGGCCGATGATCGTTCCCGTCAGGATGCCGGGTGCGGCAAGCGGCAGGACGTGGTGGAACACCATCTGTGTTTTCGATGCACCAAGACCGAGGGCCGCAGCGCGGATCGACGGCGGCACCGCGCGAAGGGCGGCGCGGGTCGCGATGATGATGGTGGGAAGCGTCATCAGCGTCAGCACCAGACCACCGACCAGTGACGCCGAACGCGGCAGGCCGAAGAAATTGATGAAGACAGCAAGCCCGAGCAGACCGAACACGATGGACGGAACCGCTGCCAGGTTGTTGATGTTCACCTCGATCATGTCGGTGAAACGGTTCTTCTTGGCGAACTCTTCCAGATAGATTGAAGCGGCGACGCCGATAGGCAGCGACAGACCGAGAACGATCAGCATCATGTAGAGCGAACCGACAAGCGCGACGCCGAGACCGGAGGTTTCCGGACGGCTGGAGGCACCGAAGGTGAAGAGACCTGTATTGAAGGCCTCCTTCATGACGCCTTCTTCCGAAAGCATCTTCATCCAGCCCACCTGACGGTCAGAAACCTTACGGCTCGTCTCCGGCACGGAAAGGTCAATCTGACCTTTGAAGGCAGAATCGATGTCGGCGCCGGCCAGAACAGGAACGGTCTGCGTCGTGCCGATGAGCGATGGATTGTCCATCACCATCTTGCGCAGCTGAATGCGCACGCCGTCGGAATAGAAGCGGCCCAGATCACGCATTGCCGGACGGTCTGTCGCAGCAACACCCAGTTTTTCGGCCAATGCATTGCGCACCAGCAGCGGATAATTGGCCGTGATCAGCACATTCGGATCGGTCGCGCGCTTGTTGCCCGGGTCAATCACCTTTTCTTCAAGCTTGACCGGCAGATAAAGCGTCGTCTGCCAGAAGGCTGTATAGCCCTTGGAAAACACCGAGAAGAGAAGCGCGCACAGAAAGAACACGCCGATGGCGATCGCAGCAATACCGTAATAGCGGAAGCGACGTTCGGCAGCGTAGCGGCGTTTCAGTCCGATATCGCGGCGCGTCGGCTGTGCCGTGGCGCCGCTGGCGTTGAAGGTCGTATCGGTCATTATTCGTACTGCTCCCGGTACTTGCGCACGATATGCAGCGCAAAGATGTTCATGATCAGCGTCAGGACGAAAAGCGTGATGCCGAGTGCAAAGGCCACCAGCGTTTGCGGCGAGTTGAACTCAAGGTCGCCGGTGAGCTGGTTGACGATTTTCACCGTGATGGTGGTCATCGCCTCGAAAGGATTGATGTTGATGCGTGCCGCAACACCGGCGGCAAGAACCACGATCATGGTTTCGCCGATGGCGCGGGATGCGGTCATCAGAAGCGCGCCAACAATTCCGGGCAAAGCGGCAGGAAGGACAACACGTTTGACGGTTTCGGAGCGGGTTGCGCCAAGACCAAGCGAACCGTCGCGCAATGTCCGCGGCACGGCTGTGATGATGTCATCGGAGAGCGAGGACACGAAGGGGATCAGCATCACGCCCATGACGAGACCAGCGGTCAGAACGCTCTGCGCCATGATGAAGCCCTGACCGCCTGCAATGGCAATCGAGAGATCGCGCAGGAAGGGCCCGACTGTCACAAGGGCGAAGAAACCGTAGACGATGCTGGGAATACCGGCCAGAAGCTCAAGGACCGGCTTGACGATCGTGCGCACTCGGGGCGACGCATATTCTGCCATGTAGATGGCCGAAAACAAGCCGACTGGAACAGCGAACAGCATGGCCACAAGGGCGATGTAAAGTGTACCAGCCAGAAGCGGAATGAGACCGAACTGGCCTGTCTCACCACCCGAGCCGGCGGCGGCAAAGCGCGGGTCCCATACAGTGCCGAAGAAGAACTCCCACGGCGAGACTGACTGGAAGAAACTGATCGTCTGGAACAGCATCGAGCAGATGATGCCGACGGTCGTCAGAATGGCGATACCGGATGCGGCGATCAGCCCCCAGAGAACGATCCGCTCGACATTATTGCGTGCACGCATGCGGCGGCTGATCGTGGAAAGGCCGAAGATCAGGCCTGCGATGGCGATCACCAAGGAAACAGCCGAACCTATGGTGTGTGTCAGCGCCGTTGCCTTTTTCAGGTAAAGCGCGATAGGCACCATGTAATCTTGGCCTTCAGTCGCGAGCGCCACGCCCTTGGATGCAAGAACGGCGCGAGCATCCTGATAGTTTGCCGGGAAGCTTTCCAGTTCGGCAGGCGTCAGCCGGTCAAGCCCGTTGGCCAGACCACGCACCATGCCAAGCTGCAGGCTGCGATTGGTGAAAGAGCCGTCCTCGATAGCATCCGGCAGACGGGCGGTCGCGCTGTGATCGAGATAGACCGACGTTCCAACGGCCCATACAGCGAGAAACAGAATCGCAGGCAATGCAGAAACGAGGAAAACCCACCAGCCATGATAATGCGGGCGGGAATGCATTTTCTCGGTCGGCGAGGCTTTTGCGGAAGCAGACTGCGCCTTGTCCAGCGCAACGGCACGCTGGCGGCCTATGAAGAATCCGATCAGCCCGATTGCAACGATACTGACGAGAACCAGAAAGAAGGACATTCAATTTCCCCGGTTGCCCTGATGAATGCGGACGGTTTTAGGTGCAGCTTCCACCCATGCCGTTCCACGTGGATGCGCCTGTCATAGTGCAAAGGCGCGAAAGGAGAAGAACGCGGAGATTCGTCATCCCCGCGTTCCACAGATTAAAACTTACTTCGCAGCCAGCGTCTTGCCTTCGGTGAAGGCGGCGCGCTGTGCTTCACGTTCTGCGTCCGGAGCCGGAACCAGACCATATTCGGCGAGCGGGCCGTCAGGACCGATCATCTGGTCATTCAGGAAGAACTCAACATATTCCTTCAGACCCGGGATAACGCCGAGGTGAGCCTTCTTCACGTAGAAGAACAGCGGACGCGACACCGGATATTCGCCCGAAGCGACGGTTTCAGCCGAAGGGGTGATGTCGTTGACGGTCGCAACCTTCAGCTTGTCAGCGTTGTTTTCGAAGAAGTAGAGGCCGAATACACCAACGCCGGTCTTGTTGGAGTCGATGCGGGCGAGCGTTTCGGCATAATCGCCGTCGATGTCGACAGCTTTGCCGTCCTTGCGCACTGCGATACAGGCGGAAGCGGCAGCCTTGTCGTCAAGACCGGTCTTCTTGATTTCGTCCAGAGCGCCGGAGTGCTTGCAGCCGTCGGCGAGAACCTTTTCTTCAAACACTTCGCGGGTGCCGTGCTTTTCGCCTGGGATATAGGCAGCAATGTCCCAGTCCGGAAGGTTCGGGTTGACCTGATTCCACTTGGTGTTCGGATTGTCGACCAGCTTGCCGTCGACGACGAGCTTGGCTGCGAGAGCCTTGTAGACATCTTCCGGCTTCAGCTTCCAATCCGGACCCTTGGCGTCGGTCGCGAAGACGATGCCGTCATAGCCGAAGCGCACTTCCTGAACATCCTTGACGCCAGCGTCGATGCACGACTTCAGTTCCGAGTCCTTCATGGCGCGCGATGCATTGGCGATATCGATGGTGTTTTCACCGACGCCTTTGCAGAATTCCTTGATGCCTGCGCCCGAGCCGCCCGATTCAACAACCGGCGTCTTGAAGTTCGGGAAGGTTTCACCGAAGGTCTCGGCGACGATCTTCGCATAAGGCAGAACGGTCGAGGAACCGGCAACCTGAATCTGATCGCGCGCCTGAGCGGCGGAAACCGACATAACGGCAGCGATGGCAAGCGCTGCGGTCGAGGAAATCATCTTGTTCATGAGCTGCGGCTCCTGTTGTAAAAGACATATGACGATGTGGCGTCGTTAGCCCTCTACGCGCTCTATATTACATTCATATGACACTATTGTTACAGGTTTGTATCAGAGCCGCTTGCCAGTGATTTTGTGGGGTTTTGCCGTGCCTTGAACCGGCAAATATTTCGGGCTTTAAAAATGCGGCAAACGCGCACCGAGATCTTCAATCCCCGAAACATCGACATTGGCGAAGGCAAAGCGCAGAAACGCTTCCTGTCCTTCACCGAAGAACCGGCCCGGCAAGGTGATGATGCCGAGTGACTTCGCAAGGCGCTCGGCCACCTCGACCGATGAGGCATCCGGATAAGGATGACGCACAAAAGCGAAATAGGCGCCAATTGCTTCCACATGCCAGCCTTCGATATTGGCCATGACCGACCGCAATGCAGAGGCACGCCTTGCAATCTCGCCGCGATTATCGTCACGCCAGCCGGTCAACGGCTCGATGGCGCGTGCGACCGCGATCTGTGGCGCGCGGCTTGCGCATATCTGCAGATTGTCCATGACTTTTGCAACGCTCTCGACCATCGCCTTGTCCGCGACAATCGCACCAAGCCGGTGCCCCGGAATGCAGAACGATTTTGAGAAGCTGTAAAGCTGGATCAGATGCGACGACCAGTCCGCCTCGTCAAAAAGCCGATGCGGCGGTTCATTGGCATCGGCCATAAAATCGCGATAGGTCTCGTCCAGAATGAGCCATGTTCCATTGTCACGGCAGAGAGCATAGATTTCCGATAACAGTCCCGCCGGATAAATCGCCCCGGTTGGGTTGTTCGGGGAAACAAGCGCCAGCGCCGCAATACCCGGACGAAGCACAGCCCGGACATCTTCCGCGCTTGGGATGAAGCCATTCCGGGCATGGCAGGGCACCGAACCGGATGCGATGCCGAGCATTTCAAGCGATGAACGATGGTTGAAATAGAAGGGATCAGTGGTCAGTACCGTATCGCCGCTTTGCGCTACGCACATGATGGCAGCGATGAAGGCCTGATTACAGCCGGATGTGATATGGACGTTGGCAACATCTATCTGTGCGCGATAAAGCTGACCGACATACGCCGCATAAGCCCCGCGCAAAATCTTTTCACCCTCGATCGGACCGTAACCGGCGGAAGCCACCGATCCCGCTGCCTCGCCCAGAAAGCGCAACATATCGGGATGCGGAGGATAGCCGGGAACAGCTTGCGACAAATCAATCAGAGCACCACGCGACCCGTCATAGTCCCGCGCCCAGGCCTGTACCGCTGGAATGGGCGGCGCGGAAAGGCGATTAATCAGCGGATTGACGGCAGGCAAGGACATTGGCGGCTCCCATGGTGGTTTCGGCCACTCTTATCGCGATCGCTGGTGTGGTTGAAGCGGTTATTCGCTCGGACGCGAAAGCACGTAAGCAGCCGAGCCGAGCATGAAAACAGTTACCGATGTTGCCAGCAGCCAGCCGGGTTTCGCGCCCCACCAGAACAGGCCATACCCGACCGTCATACCAAGACAGGCATAAAGCTTTGCACGTGGCGGAATGGCTCCACGCTCACGCCATTTTATGACCAGAGGACCAAAACGCTGATCGGCAAGCAGGCGAGCCTCAAGCTTCGGCGATGATCGTGCAAAGAACCACGCGGCAAAAATGATGAAGATCGTTGTCGGCATGACCGGCAGGAAAGCACCGATGATGCCAAGCGCCAGCATAAGGAAGCCGAGGCAAAGATAGAGTATCCGCTTACCCGCCGAAATTGCTGGCGAAGCGGTCTCGATCCTGTCTTTTTCCGGGTGGTCCTGCATGGCGTTCCATCGTCTGATCTGGACGCTTATAACAGGATTCTGGCGCTTTCGTGCAGGTTCACAGCGGTCAAAGAAATGTCATCCCACTGCCTTTCAGCCCCTGTGGATAACTTTTTGAGACCGGTAAGGAATTGTAAAACACAGTCATAAATTGCAGTTTTGCCCCCGAAATGCCTTATTTCCTTAACTTCGCCACTCAGGATGAAAACTTGTTCTACAAATAAAAATTGCAACGCAATCGCACCGAACCTCCGTCCGGGTAAGCAGTTCTTCTTGCAATCAATGCGCGAAAACAAGGCGCAGCAAAGGCTGCCGCAGATTCCTAACGAATCGTAAACGGTATTACAGCAACCAAACAGAATCTTTCCTAATATTCCTTAGTTATGTTTATCTGATTAAATAAACAACGTTTAGTATAGGATGATTTTCCCGATGCGATATAGATTCAATTATCGCATAATGTTCTCATTCGAACCACGTCAGCGCCACATTTAGATTCCAGTTCGCGATTGTCTTTCTCAGCGACAACTGTGGGACACCCCGTTAACAACTAGTGGATCTGGCATGACTTTCAAGACCCGTATGGCTATGCTCGCCGTTGCGGCAACCGGTCTTCTCGCGACCACCGCAATCGAGGCTTCAGCACAGCAATGCGGCGGTGCCTCCTGGTACGCCCTCACTTCCCGTACGGCTTCGGGTGAACGTATGAACCCGGCCGGCCTGACCGCAGCACACCGCACCCTGCCGCTTGGCAGCAAGGTCAAGGTTACCAATCAGAGAAACGGCAAGTCACTCGTCGTGCGCATCAACGATCGCGGCCCGTTCATCAAGGGACGCGTCCTCGACCTGTCGAAGGGTGCCGCCGGCCGCCTTGGCTTCATCGGCGCGGGACACACCAAGGTCTGCTTTACGCCGCTTTGATTTCGGCGACATTTCGTCCGACTGCTGGATATGGAGCATTTCCGATCTAAGTTCGATCGTTAGAAATGCTCCATCGAATTGTTTTCGGCATTTCCTTGCCCAAAACCGGTTCCCACTTTTGGGTGACATGCCTATTTCCGGTCCAGCCGGTCGGTGAACCAGCGGGTCAGCTTGATCCAGACCTCGTCCTTTTCGGCGGCATCCTCGATCCCGTGTTCAAGATTGGGATTGTCGTTGACCTCGATCACCACCACGCCATCGTCCGTTTCCTTCAGATCGACGCCATAGAGTCCGTCGCCGATGCAGCGTGCCGCGCGTAGTCCGGTTTCCAGAACCGATGGCGGCGCATCGCCCAGCGCATAGGAACGAAACCCGCCTTCCAGAGGCTTGCCGCCCGTATCGTGCTTGACGATCTGCCAATGGTTCTTGGCCATCATGTACTGGCAGATGAAAAGCGGCTTTCCGTCGAGAACGCCAACACGCCAGTCGAACTTCGTCGGCATGTATTTCTGCGCCAGCAGGAGGTCACTGTCCTCCAGCCATAAAGTGGCGAGCGCTTTCAGTTCGGCAAAATCCTTCACCTTCTTCACGCCGCGCGAAAATGACGAATCCGGTATCTTGATGACCATCGGAAAGCCGAGCATATCGGCGGCGCGCTCCAGATCCTCCTCACCCGCAATCATCACCGTCGGCGGAACCGCCACGTCGTTCGCCTGCATCAGTTCGTGCAGATAAACCTTGTTGGTGCAGCGGATCATGGAAATCGGATCGTCGATGACTGGCATGTTTTCCTGTTGCGCCCGCCGGGCGAAACGGTAGGTGTGATTGGAGATCGATGTCGTCTCACGGATGAACAGTGCGTCATAGTTGGCAAGCCGCGGCAGATCGCGCTTGCCGATCGGTTCCACTTCCACCCCGAGCCGGGCTGCGATTCTTGCCCAATGCTTCAGCGTTGAAACGGTCGAGGGCGGCATAGCTTCCTTCGGATCGCACAGCGTTGCGAAGGAATAGCGCGCTGGCACCTTTGGGCGCGCGGCGCGCCACTCACGCTGGGTATAGCGATCAAGCGCGTCCTCGAAGCGTTCCTTCTGTGCTTTGGTAAACTTGGTGATATTCGCAAAGCCAATCTTCTGGATTCGCGCCCATTCACCCGGCTTGACCGTGACTTCCAGCGACGGCGCGCGAAACCAGTCGAAGAGCAGCCGTCCGAACCGTTCAAATTCGGGATTATCGGCAAGACCGAAATGCACGTGGATTGTTTCGGGCGCCCTTTCCGGATGCTTGCCGAGCGCCTTGTTCAGCATGTCTTCGAGTTCGGGAATAGCGTTTTCATAAAGTCGCCGTTCCGACAGATCGATCATCGTTTCCACAGAGGGGATGATGCGATGCCCCCGCGCTTCAGCCAGAAGCGAAGCGTAATAGCCACGGCTTTGATAGGCGTAGGAGCGCGACAGGTTGATGATGCGCGGGCGCAGCTGCCCGTTGAAGAGAGCGGGATGCGCGAGATAGTCACGCGTGGTCATGACCTTGTGCGGCGTCGCCCCATTGTCGATATCCGAGAGGCGCCCTACCAGAATGACGCAGATCGTCATCAATCCGTCCTTTTTTCCAGAATAACGGCCGCCCTGAGCCCATCACTGCCGAACCGTGCGATGCGGTCGAAAATGTGGAAGGGAACAGGGACATTTGCAGCATCGGCAATGGTTTCGCCGAGTTCTTCCTCCACCCAGGGGTCATGAATGAGAATATGCCGCCCATCTTCGCCATGGGCGAGCACCCAGTGCGGCACTTTCTTGCCGAACATATGATAACCGCTGATCAGCACGATCACTGCCGCCCCACGGCGCAAGGCAGCCAGAATGTCGTGCAGCGTGAAACCGCGATAATCCACCGGAATTGCATAGGCTTCTGTACGCTGGCGGAAATCGGTCTGCGCCAGTTGCATCACCTTGCGCTTTTCTTCCGAACGCACCGATTGCAGGAAAAGCATGTCCTCGATGGAAACGATGATCGATGCTTTCAGACCACGCTCATGCGCGGCGACGGCAAGCCCGAAAGGTTCGCAACCGCCCGGCCCCGACATCATATAGATCGTCGTCGCATCGCGCCAAAGGCGGACTTCCAGCACGGGGTCGAGCTGCGTCTCCCGATTGTGCCGGGCAAGCACCATCATCAGGCAGGCCGCTCCGCAGGTAAAATCAGTCGTCTGCTCGTAATAGGGAAAGGCTGTGATGGGCGAAACATCACCGCGAACCGTCTTTTCGAAACGCAGCGCATCCGAATGGTCAGCGTAGTAATCGAGATAGCGTCCAATGGGGCGGTAGCCATGCCGCTTGTAAAGCGCGATGGCGCGTTCATTATCCTCGCGCACTTCCAGCCGCAGCAACGGACGGTCGTGGTCGTAAGCTGCCGTTTCCGCCGCCTGCAACAGAAGAGAGCCGACGCCCTTGACCTTGGCCTCCGGGTCGACGGCTATCGAGTAAAGTCGCGCAAGCGCGGTGCCATGACGGAAAAGAATCATCGCATAGCCGATGACCGCGCCATCCATTGTTGCAACAATGGTTTCTGCGGTTGGTCGTGCGATGAGGGCGCGAAATGAACGGCGAGAAATCCGGTCTGCCTCGAAACAGCGCTCCTCGATGCGCAGGAGCGCATCTATGTCGTCTGCCGTGGCCTTGCGCGTCGTTGCGCCTGTCATCTTTTGGCCTTTGCAAAGGGATCGTTACGATCCGGTCGGCACCAACATTGGCTTATTCGAGGCAAAAGACAAGCGCCCGGACCGTGGCAAAATTATGAGTGATTTTTACCGCCTGATCGGTTCCGCTCAGCCGCTAAATTCAATCAATAATTGCAATTTTTGGCGCCACCCGCGTTAACCATTAATTAAGAAGTCCGGCGACCCCAAGATGAACTGAATTGACTCCAGAGTATTTCAGACATTAACGTTTCGTTAACAAATGAGTAACTGGCGAGAGCCAAAGGGCGTTGAGTATGTTTTGCGTTGTTCGCTCGACCACAAAGATTATGGCAGTCGCCGGTTTTGCAGTTTCGCTGCTGATGACAAGCTTTGGTGCACAAGCCGCCTCCGGCGACTTCATGCAGACCGGCAAGCTGACCTCGCAGCCGATTGGACATTATGAATTCTGCAAGCGCGAAGCCAAGGAATGCGGCATCACCAGTCGCGACACCCGCGCACTGCAGCTCAACCATTCTAACTGGCAGCGCATCGTCGAGATCAATCTTTCGGTCAATGAACGTATCAAGCCGATGACCGACATGGAAATCTATGGCGTCGAGGAATACTGGGCTTACCCGACGACCGTTGGTGACTGCGAAGATTACGTCCTGCTGAAGCAGCGTGAATTGCAGAAGGCCGGCATTCCGATCACGGATCTTCTGATCACTGTCGTTCGCAAGCCGGACGGCGAAGGTCATGCAGTCCTCACCGTTCGCACGGATCGCGGTGATTTCGTTCTCGACAATCTGACCGATGAAGTTATGCGCTGGAACGAGACCGATTATACTTATCTGAAGCGTCAGGCAGCCAACGATACCGGTCGCTGGGTCACCATCGAAGGCCCGGACAATCTCCTCGTCGGTTCGGTACGCTGACACAAAACCTTCCCCATATGTTTTTGAAAACGTCCCGGAATGTGCTATTCATTCCGGGTCTAAAAAGGAGAGGTCGGTGCGGTTAGCCCGATCCCCGTTGTAAAGCGGGTCCTGGCCTTCGCAATTGTTTTCATTTCGGCAAATGCGTTGAGTCCCTTGACCTTACACTCCGATGCAATGGTGCATTGGAGAACAAAAGGTCTTGGTTATGAAACAGCAGATCTCCGTCATTACAATTGGTATCGCCGACCTCGAGTGCTCACGTCGTTTTTACACGCAGGGCTTCGGCTGGGTGCCTGTTTTCGAGAATGAAGAAATCATCTTCTATCAGATGAACGGTTTCGTTCTCGGAACCTTCCTGAAAGCTTCGCTCGAAACCGATATGAACCGCAAAGGCCTCCAGCAGCCCGGCGCATTTTCTCTTGCACATAATGTGGAACTGGAAACGGATGTCGCGCCACTGATGGACCGGTTGGTTGGGGCTGGTGGCAAGCTGGTGCGTTCGGCTGACGCGCCGAGCCATGGTGGTTTTCGCGGCTATGTCGCCGATCCTGACGATCACGCCTGGGAAATTGCATGGAACCCGGCCTGGGCCATCGATGAGAATGGCCTTGTAACGTTCAGAATATGAACTCAATGGGTTGGCAACAGGGCGCGAAATGCGCCCTATTGTTTACAATGATACGGCTATTTGGGGCGCGCATGACGAAAATCTACTTTATCTCGCATCCGGAAGTCGTGATCGATCCCGCAAAGCCTGTTCCGTCGTGGAACCTGTCGGAGCGCGGAATTGAACGGATGCGCTCCTTTGCCAGCCAGCCGGAACTGCAATCGATCACATCAATCTGGTCCAGCACGGAAGCAAAGGCAATTGAAGCTGCTGAAATTCTGGCGGATATTTTAAGAGTCAGTCCGTTGACCGACAGCCGCTTTAAGGAGATCGACCGAAGCGCCACTGGCTTCCTGCCCGCCGAACAACACGAGACTGTAGCCGACCAGTTCTTTTCCGCACCCGAAGCAAGTATTCACGGCTGGGAGCGGGCCATCGATGTGCAACAACGCATCGTGGAAGGTTTTGAAGCGGTAAAGCGGCTTGGAAATTCTGACGATATCGCTATCGTCGGCCACGGTGGTGCCGGTACGCTGCTGCTCTGCTTTCTGGCCGGACGTCCAATCAGCCGCCAGTATGATCAGCCCTTTCAGGGCCATTACTGGTGTTATTCTTGCGAAGACCGGTCCGTCCTCCATCACTGGAAGCCGATAGCGCCACGCTGAAATTTCCTCGTCGTACTGTCTAAGCTACATAGCAGTTCCGCAGACTGACCATTTGCGTTATTCTCCGATTCTGGCTGCTTCCAAGCCTCCCCCCTCCGTTCGGGAAAGCATTTTTCATGCAGGAAGATGAAATCATCGAACCAACTGTTCGGGCACATGCACAAGGAGGGACTGCAATGACAGCTCGTCACAGGAGGTTTATCGATGCGGTTATCGTCCCCTATCTATCACCTGAAGCGGCTTGCCAGGCGTTTGGCAAATGATGCTGATATTCCACTTCATGAAGCGCTTGATCGCGTTGCCGCGCAGGAGGGTTACAGAAGCTGGAGCCTGCTCGTTGACAACACATCCGCTCCCGTTTCTGCTCGCGAAATCTATGGCTATCTCAAGTCCGGCAGCATGGTGCTGATTGGCGCCAGACCGGGCCATGGGAAAACCCTGTTGAGTCTTGATATAATGATTGAGGCCATGCGAGATGGCAATTACGGCCTTTTCTTTTCGCTTGAATACACTGAGACGGATATCGCCGGACGCTTCAAGGCACTCGGCGTCGATCGCGATAACTTCCGGCATCTATTCCGTTTCGATTGCTCGGATGCCATCTGCGCGGATTATATGATCGCCAAACTCGACGCTGCTTCGGCTGGAACCGTCGTGATCGTCGATTATCTGCAGATTCTCGATCAGAAGCGGGAAAAACCCGACCTGTCGACCCAGATTGCGGCGCTCAGGTCATTTGCTTCAAAGCGAAGGCTCACCATTCTGTGTATATCGCAAATCGACCGTTCCTTTGATCCAGCGGCAAAGCCGTGCCCAGGGATCGAGGATGTTCGGCTTCCCAACCCGCTTGATCTCACATTGTTCGATACATGCCTCTTTCTCAACAATGGCGAGATTCGCGTGCGATCGCGTGATCGGATGACGACGCTTGAAAACGTGACGTCGTAGAAGATGTTCAGGCTGCGGAAACCAGCCTTTCCGCACCCATGCGATAGGATATGGCGCTGGCCAAATGAATGCGACCGACTTTGTCGCTCCCGTTCAGATCGGCCAGCGTCCGGGCGACCTTCAGAATGCGATGATAAGCGCGGGCAGAAAAACGCATCTGCTCGCTTGCGTCACGCAAAAGCTTGAGGCCTGCCGCATCCGGCTCAGCAACCTGTTCGATCAGTTTGGCCGAGCAATAGGCATTGGTCAGGGACGGTTCCAGACCGAGCGCTGAATAACGCTGGGTCTGAATCGCACGAGCACGGGAGACGCGTTGTGCGACCGTCTCGCTCGTTTCCGACCGAGATGGTTTGATGAGATCGAAAGCAGAGACCGCAGGCATATCCACCCGCAAGTCTATACGGTCGAGGAGCGGGCCTGAAATACGCGCCTGATAATCGGCCTGACAACGTGGGCCCCGCGCGCAGACATGACCGGGTTCGCCCGCCATACCGCAACGGCAGGGATTCATGGCGGCGATCAGTTGAAAGCGCGCCGGATAGCTGGTGCGATGATTGACGCGTGCAATGAGACATTCGCCGGTTTCGAGTGGCTGACGCAAGGAATCCAGCACCTGTGGCGAGAATTCCGGAAACTCGTCCAGAAACAACACGCCGTTATGCGCAAGCGATACCTCGCCCGGACGCGCACGCAGTCCACCGCCGACCATTGCCGCCATGGACGCCGAATGATGCGGCGCGCGGAACGGACGGCGATCTGACAGTTTTCCACCCGAAAGCTCACCCGCAATCGAGGCGATCATCGATACGTCCAGCAATTCGCGCGGAGAAAGGCGCGGCAGAATGGATGGCAATCGCTGAGCAAGCATGGATTTGCCGGATCCCGGTGGCCCGACAAGCAACAGATTGTGATTGCCCGCAGCAGCGATCTCAAGCGCTCGCTTGGCGGTCTCCTGCCCTTTGATATCGGCAAGATCGAGTTCCGTTTCACCGGAAAGCCGCATGGATGGTTCCGGTCGGGTCAGAACCTGCGTGCCGCGAAAATGGTTGGCAAGGGCGATGAGACTGCGCGGAGCCAGAATATCGATATCGGCACCCGCCCACGCTGCCTCTGGCCCGCAAGCATAAGGGCAGATAAGTCCTTTCTCATCCCGGTTCGCACCGATTGCAGCAGGCAGGACGCCTGCCACCGGTGTTATCGAACCGTCGAGCGACAATTCACCCAGAACGAGATAGGACTGTATTGCATCCGCCGGAATGGCACCGATTGCCGCCATAAGCCCGACAGCAATGGGCAAGTCATAATGCGACCCTTCTTTCGGCAGGTCGGCAGGTGCCAGATTAACCGTCACCCGTTTGGTCGGCATGGAAAGGCCCGAGGCGTGCAACGCCGCTTGCACACGCTCCCGGCTTTCTGCCACGGCTTTGTCCGGCAAGCCGACAATGGACATGCCCATCTTGCCCGGCGCGACCATCACCTGCACGTCGACAGGCACAGCCTCTATGCCTTGAAAAGCAACTGTTCCAACCCGCGCGACCATGTGCCCCCGCTCGCCACGCACCACATCTCTTAAGTGAGTAAAGACTCAAATACAACTTAGAGAGTTAAGCACGAGCGAGCGGTAAACTCAAGAACGTTAAGAGAACAAATTAACGCTTGGCTTCTACCGCATCCCAGAACAGGGCCGCGATATTAGTCCCGTCGAAACGCTGGATTTCGCGGATACCAGTTGGAGAGGTAACGTTGATTTCGGTCATGTAGTCGCCGATCACATCAATGCCGACCAGAATGAAACCACGTTCTTTCAGTGACGGGCCAATGCGCTCGCAAATCTCGCGTTCACGTGGCGTTAGCTTGCTCTGTTCCGCACGCCCGCCGACATGCATGTTGGAACGGGCATCGGTTTCCGACGGCACGCGATTGATTGCGCCGACAGGTTCACCATCAATCAGGATGATGCGCTTGTCGCCGGCGCGTACGTCCTTCAGATAACGTTGTGCAATGAACGGCTCCTTGAAGAGCTGACCGAACATTTCCAGAAGCGAGGTCAGGTTGCGGTCACCATCGGCCAGATGGAAGACGCCCGCACCACCATTACCATAAAGCGGCTTCAAAATGATGTCGCCGAACTCGCGACGGAAATCCATGACTTCCTGCGGGTCCTTGGTGATGAGCGTTTCCGGCATCAGGTCGGGAAACTCTGTCACAAAGATTTTTTCGGGACTGTTGCGCACCCATGCCGGATCGTTGACAACCAGTGTTTTCGGGTGAATCCGCTCCAGAAGATGGGTGGTGGTAATATAGTTCATGTCGAAGGGCGGGTCCTGACGCAGAAGCACCACATCCATTTCCGACAGGTCGCGGCGGATCGGCTCACCCAGCGTATAGTGATCGCCCTTGACGTCGCGCACTTCCATCTTTTCCAAGCGGGCAGAAACGACGCCATCGCGCATCGAAAGCCGGTCTGGCGTATAATGGTAAAGCTCATGACCGCGCTTCTGCGCCTCGAGCGAAAGGGCGAATGTGGTATCGCCCGCAATGTTCACCGTGCTGATATGGTCCATCTGGACCGCGACTTTGAGAGCCATGATTTCCTCGCGATTCGAAGTTGCGGGAAATCTAAAACGGAATGACTGGGCAACATAGTCCTTTCTCTCAATCCGTTCTCGGGTGTCTGTTGTGCACTTACAATGCTTGAAGTTGAACTGGATCAGCTTTCATCCGTTGATTATGTTGGATGCAATCGCTTCGGGCGTCTCGGGAGGAAAAAGTGACCGTCGTAAAAACTACCCTGTTTGCCGACCATGTAGCAGAACTGGGCGAAGGCCCCGGCTATGATCCACTGAGCGGAAATGTCTGGTGGTTCGATATTCTCGGCCAGAAACTGATCGAGAAGAACTGGGACAGCGGCGAAATTCACGTCCATGCGCTCGGCATGAAGGCCAGCGCCCTCGCCGTTATCGACCGTGACCGGCAGCTGATCGTCAGTGAGCATGGGCTGTTCATTCGCGAGCGCGCCAATGGGCGATTGACTCTTCATCATCCACTTGAAGCCGAGAATGACGTCACCCGTTCCAACGATGCGCGTGTGCATCCATCAGGATCGTTCTGGATCGGCACGATGGGCAAAAAAGCCGAGACCGATGCAGGCTCGATCTGGTGGTATCGCGAAGGCCAGGTGAAAAAGCTTTTCTCCGGTATCACGATCACCAACTCAATCTGCTTTTCTTCCGATGGAAAGATCGCCTATTTCGCCGACACGGATCGCAACATCATCTGGCGGGTCGATACAGACCCTGAGACAGGATTACCGATATCCGACAAAAGCGTCTTCCACCACCGGGCCGAAGAAGGCGGCGTCGATGGCTCGGTCGTTGATGCGGAAGGCACGCTGTGGAATGCCTGTTGGGGCGGCAGTTCGCTCAATGCCTATTCACCGCAAGGCCGCCTGATCCGCTCGATTTCACTGCCGGTCCGCCAACCATCATGCCCTGCTTTTGTCGGACCGGATGCGACGGTGATGATCGTAACCAGCGCCAATGAAGGCCTCGATGAAGAGGCTCGCCGTTCCGATCCCCATGCCGGAAAGGTTCTGCTGCTCGATCTGACGCTTGCCGGACGGCACGATCCGCCAGTCCGGCTCTAAACAGCAAATAAAAAAGAGCCCCTGCGGGCCCTTTGATTTTAGAGCATAATCCGACCGAAGTGAAACGAGGATCGATAAGATTATGCTTAAAATATAATAGGTTAGAGTTCCGATCAGATCCTATCTGATCGGAACTCTAAACGCCTTCGACGATGACGATTTCACCATCCGCAACCGTCTGGCGGATCGCCTTCGCCGCCTGATATTCCGGCGAATTATAGCAATCGAGCGCGTGCTGCATGGTTTCGAATTCGATGATCACGTTGCGGGCGCGACCTTGTCCCTCAACTGCATCAGCCGTGCCGCCACGAGCGATGAAATTTGCACCATAACGTTCAAATGCCGGTTTCGCCGTTGAAACATAATCCTTGTATCGCTCGGAATCACGGACATCCACACGGGCAATCCAGTAGGCTTTAGTCATGCTGCTTCCTCCACTAGCTCGTAATCTTTTCCACCGCATTATCCCGCGCAAAACCGCTTCGCACTTTCGCTGGAAATGCTCTAGGCAACGGAACGCATTTCATCGAGAATGGCAAGGGCCGCCGCTTTGCGATCAACCGCGCCGACAATCGGACGGGCAACGACCAGATGGCTGGCTCCGGCCTTCAAGGCATCTGCAGGGGTCATGACCCGTTTCTGGTCACCTTTTTCCGAACCGGCGGGACGAATGCCCGGCGTGACGATGGCCATATCCGGGCCGACCGCCTGACGGATGGCTGCCGCTTCGACCGCGGAAGCAACAATGCCGCCCATACCAGCCTCACGCGCCTGAACGGCGCGTTTCAGCACCAGCGTTTCGGCATCGTCAGAATAACCTGCTTCCCGCAGATCGGCATTGTCCATTGAGGTTAAAACCGTCACGCCCAAGAGGCAGAGGTCCGATCCCTTGGCGGCTTCCACCGCTGCCCGCATCGCTTTCGGATAGGCATGCAGCGTGAGCATGGAAACACCCATCTTCGCGACATTCTCAACACCCTTCGCGATGGTGTTGTCGATATCAAGCAGCTTCATGTCGAGGAAGACTTTCTTCTTCGCCGCCACAAGGCTTTTTGCGAAATCGAGACCACCCGCAAAAACCAGCTGATACCCGATCTTGTAGAAGGAAACAGTGTCGCCCAGCTCTTCGACCGCCTTCTCAGCATCGGCGATGGTCGGCACGTCGAGGCCCACGATCAAGCGCCCCGATGCTTCCCCGGGCGCTTGATCGCGCAAATCTGTCGTCGTCATGAGAGTCTCCGTGGTGATTTTTATTCTCTTCGCACAACAGGACCCGTTACGAAAGAGACGGAATCAGCTTTTCGCTTCTTCCACCCGTGCGATGAGGCTGCGGCAGACAGCGGAGAGCATTCTCGCGCTGCGTTCTTCTTTCAGCGTACCATCGTCATTGAACGCCACCGATGCATGACCGACCGAGCATTGCTCGGTGACAATCTGTACGCCGACATTCATCAGAACGGCGCGCAGGTGGTAGAGTCCACGCATACCGGCAAACATACCGTCGGAGCTGGAACAGAGGCCGACAGTCAGACCGGCATAAGGCCTGAACGGCCTGTCTCCGTCCCTTGAAATGCGACTGACCCAATCGATGGTGTTTTTCAGAAGCGGCGGGATCGATGCATTATATTCCGGCGAGCAGATCATCAGACCGTCCTGTTCCGCAAACAGGCGACCGAGCCGCATGGCGTTCTCGGGAACGCCATGCTCGTTTTCCAGATTCTGATCCATGATCGGCAGCGGATAGTCGGCAAGCGTGATGCGCGTGACCTGCGCACCTTGCGCCCGTAATTCTTTCTCGGCGGCATCTGCCATATGGCCGGAAAAAGCGCCGATGCGAACTGAACCCGCGAAGACGAGAATACGTGCAGTCATGAAAAGCCTCGTGCGAAACTAGTGGATTGAATTTGACGTTTGAATCCCGACTGAATGAGATGCTGTTTCAAACGTCAAATTCGAAAAATCCACTAGATACATAAAGTTACTAGTGGTCTTTGCGATTCCGACATTTGCTCGGCGCTTGTATCAGAGGGACGCAAATGTCGGAATCAGACCACTAGACCAAAGGGCTGCGATAAACCCAAAGCTGCGCCGGTGGCACATTGCGCACCACAAAATCATAGTGCTGAACGGTATAATTGCCGCGACCGGCTGGAACCGGTGGCAAGGGACCATAGGTGATCTGCATCAGAGGCCGTCCGTGTGGAATGCGCGAAAGCAGGCTTTCCACGAGCTGGATGCGCTTGTCCATCGGGAAATTGAGCATCGGCACAGCAGAGATGATGCAGTCGAATTTCTGGTCTTTCTTCTCACCCAACGCGCTATCGAGATCGAAGGCATCGCCCTGAATGATGTTGACCTCCGGAAAGATCGTATTCAAGTGATCCACGAAGTCCTGCGAATATTCGATGGAATAGAGGTCGGCAGGTTTCACGCCCTGTTTCAAGATCGCCTTGGTAATCACGCCCGTGCCCGGTCCGAGTTCCAGAACCGGAAGGCCGGAACCGGTATCGATGACGCTCGCCATACGGCGCGCGGTAATGGAACTCGTCGGCAAAATAGCGCCGACCGCTTTCGGCCCGTCTATCCATCCCTTGAAAAAACGGATCTCCTCATCGAACTTAGCGGCCAGTTTCCTGCCGAGCTGTCCTGCCATTCTTGCTGCTCCCATTGTCGTTATTGGACAAGTTTATGCCGCTTTGAATTCCCTAAGCAAGGCGTGAATAAGGAAAAGAACAAAAAAGGGAGCCAAAAAGCTCCCTTTATTATTCACCGATACCTTCAAAGAATTCTTTCATCCTTGAGAAGAACCCCGCTGATTTCGGGCTGTTCTCTTGCGAGGAAAGTTTTTCGAACTCTTCCAGCAGTTCACGCTGGCGTTTGGACAGGTTCTGCGGCGTCTCAATGTCGATCTGTATATAAAGATCGCCAACGGCGGCCTGACGCAGAACCGGCATGCCCTTGCCCTTGAGGCGGAACTGCTTGCCGTTCTGTGTGCCGTCCGGAACCTTGACCCGCGTCTGCGTGCCATCCAGCGTCGAGACTTCGAACTGACCACCAAGGGCTGCCGTCGTCATCGAGATCGGCACCTTGCAATAGAGGTCGGAGCCGTCACGCTGGAAGAACTCGTGCGGCTTGACCGAAAGGAAAATGTAGAGATCACCTGAAGGGCCACCGCGCATGCCAGCTTCGCCTTCACCGGACAGGCGGATACGGGTGCCATCCTCGATACCTGCCGGAATATTGACCGACAGCGAACGTTCCTGCGTGACGCGACCCTGGCCATGGCACTTGCCGCAAGGATCCTTGATTATCTGTCCGCGACCGTTACAGGTCGGGCAGGTGCGCTCCACCGAGAAGAAGCCCTGGGCAGCGCGAACGCGGCCCGAACCGGAACACATGGTACAGGTGGTCGGCTGGGAGCCGGCCTTTGCGCCGGAGCCGGAGCATTCGTCGCAGGTGATGGATGTCGGAACGCGAATCTGCGCGGTCTTGCCCGCATAGGCTTCCTCCAGCGTCACTTCCATATTGTAGCGAAGATCGGCGCCGCGTTCGCGTCCGCCATTGGAGCGACGACGACCGCCACCCATCATCTCGCCAAAAATGTCTTCGAAGATATCGGCAAAACCGCCAGAGCCACCAAAACCGTTGCCGAAACCGCCGCCCATGCCACCATTTTCAAAGGCTGCGTGGCCGAACCGGTCATAAGCGGCACGCTTCTGCGGATCCTTCAGCGTTTCGTAAGCTTCGCCGATTTCCTTGAACTTGCGTTCAGCTTCCGGATTGTTCGGATTGCGATCCGGATGGTACTCCATCGCGAGCTTGCGAAAGGCGGTTTTCAGCACCTTATCGTCTGCCGTTCTTTCAACACCCAGAGCTTCGTAGTAGTCGATCTTCATCAGTTCGTTATCCCGGCGGCAGGAACGCGCCTTTTGCTTTCACGGACATCGTATCCCGAAACCGGTCCCCAGATTCGTGCGACACGCCCCAAAGCGTTCAACACTTGTCAGGGGCCAGCGTTTCCAATTGTTCATCTATCGAAGCGCCTTCCGACTCAATGCGTCAGAGCAGCACTCCGGGTTTCAGCGTCAACACCACTTTGCCCGAAACCGTCTCATGCTTTTCAAGATGTATGCAGGCCAGCGCGATTTTTCAAATAGAGGCTGATCTGCCTGATATTTCCATCGGTACTTTCTACCGATACCAGCCAATATGCAGGCTTATACAAAACCTGCGAATATGAACATCTCGAAAATTGGCAAAAGCCCGGGGCAGAGCCCCGGGCTTGAGCGTATAGAGCCTGAAATTACGACTTCTTCTTGTCGTCGTCGATTTCTTCGTAATCGGCGTCGACAACATCGTCGTTCGAAGCAGCTTCTTCGCTACCGCCGGCAGAACCGGTTTCAGCAGCCTGAGCGGCCTCATACATGGCCTGACCAAGCTTCATGGAAGCTTCGGCGAGCGTCTGCGTCTTCGCCTTGATGTCCTCGGCATCGTCGCCTTCAAGCGAAGTCTTGAGGCTTGCGAGAGCATCCTCAATGGCCTTCTTGTCATCAGCCGAAACCTTGTCACCATATTCGCTCAGCGACTTTTCGGTCGAATGAACGAGGCTTTCGCCCTGGTTCTTGGCTTCCACGGCATCGCGGCGCTTCTTGTCCGCTTCGGCATTCGCCTCGGCGTCCTTGACCATCTTTTCGATGTCGGCATCACTCAGACCACCGGATGCCTGAATGCGGATCTGATGCTCCTTGCCCGTGCCCTTGTCCTTGGCCGTCACGTTGACGATACCGTTGGCGTCGATGTCGAAGGTCACTTCGATCTGCGGCACGCCACGCGGTGCGGGCGGAATGCCGACGAGGTCGAACTGGCCGAGCATCTTGTTGTCGGCAGCCATTTCACGCTCGCCCTGGAAGACGCGGATCGTCACGGCCGACTGGTTGTCTTCGGCGGTGGAGAAGGTCTGCGACTTCTTGGTCGGGATCGTGGTGTTGCGTTCGATCAGACGAGTGAACACACCGCCCAGCGTTTCGATACCCAGCGAAAGCGGGGTCACGTCGAGCAGCAGAACGTCCTTGACGTCGCCCTGCAGAACGCCTGCCTGAATTGCCGCGCCCATGGCGACGACTTCATCAGGATTAACGCCCTTGTGCGGCTCCTTGCCGAAGAAGGCCTTCACGACTTCCTGAATCTTCGGCATGCGGGTCATGCCGCCGACCAGAATCACTTCGTCGATTTCGCCAGCCTTCAGACCGGCATCCTTCAGCGCTGCCTTGCAAGGCTCGATGGTGCGCTGAACGAGATCGTCGACCAGGCTTTCGAACTTGGCGCGCGACAGCTTGATGGCAAGATGCTTCGGACCGGTCTGGTCGGCCGTGATGAACGGCAGATTGACTTCGGTCTGCTGCGCGGACGACAGTTCGATCTTGGCTTTTTCGGCAGCTTCCTTGAGGCGCTGCAGAGCGAGCTTGTCGTTCTTGAGGTCGATGCCGCTTTCCTTCTTGAACTCGGCCACGAGGTATTCGACCAGACGCATGTCAAAGTCTTCACCGCCGAGGAAGGTGTCGCCATTGGTCGACTTCACTTCAAAGACGCCGTCACCGATCTCGAGGATCGACACGTCGAAGGTACCGCCGCCAAGGTCATAAACAGCAATGGTCTTGCCTTCGTTCTTGTCCAGACCGTAAGCGAGCGCAGCAGCCGTCGGCTCGTTGATGATACGCAGCACTTCAAGACCAGCGATCTTGCCGGCATCCTTGGTTGCCTGGCGCTGAGCGTCGTTGAAGTAGGCCGGGACGGTGATAACCGCCTGCGTAACCGTTTCGCCGAGATAAGACTCAGCGGTTTCCTTCATCTTCTGAAGGATCATCGCAGAAACCTGCGACGGGGAATATTTCTTGCCGTGGACTTCAACCCAGGCATCGCCATTGTCGCCCTTGACGATCTGGTATGGGACAAGGTCCTTGTCCTTGGTAACCATCGGGTCGTCAAAGCGGCGGCCGATCAGGCGCTTGACCGCAAAAATGGTACCTTCCGGATTGGTGACGGCCTGACGCTTGGCAGGCTGGCCGATAAGACGTTCGTCACTATCCGTGAATGCAACGATCGAAGGGGTTGTACGCGCACCTTCGGCATTTTCGATGACCTTCGCGTTTTTGCCGTCCATGACGGATACGCAGGAGTTGGTCGTTCCCAGATCGATACCAATTACTTTAGCCATATTTCTCTCCATTCAGCAAACCGCCAAGACCTCTACCGAGCGTTCCATGGGCGGTTCCTATCGGTTTCACAATGCGCTTTTCACGATGCTTGTCCAGATACCGGACCGGTTTCCAGACGCACATCAATGCCCTGTGCGAGGCGTATATAAGAAACGCGGTTTTTTACTGCAAGTCACAACAGCCAAGCTGAGGCAGATTCCGCACCCGGAAATACTGACAGGGACCTATCGACGTACGAAATAGGGGTCGCCGCTGCACTACATAGTGCGCGCTGACCATCATACCATAGCCGATTTGCCGTCTTTTGCCGCTCGGTAGATCGCATCGATGAATTTCTGGTTCGCCTTCGAGTTTTCAAGCGAGAAAAGCCGCGCATCCTTATCGCCGCGCGCAGCACGCACAAAACTCTCGGCCTGAAGCTGATAATGATTGGCGTCACCGAACGACCATTCCATCGCCTTCGTGTGACCGGCATCGAAAAGCGCGATGCTGCCATGACCATATTTGCCGGTATTGAACGGCGCATAGACTTCGATGAAGCCCTTGTCGCCATGGAAAACCATCGTTTGTCGAGCGCCAAGTTGCGTGGCGACATAGAAAGTCAGGTCAAAACCGTCGAAGCGCGCCGAAACATTGGCATAACGGTCGGTGCCGAAGGCCGGATCATATTCGACCGACGCCTGAACCGACACCGGTTCCTGACCGGTAACCATACGGGTTACCACGGTCGGATAGACGCCAATATCCGGCAGGGCGCCGCCACCCAGTTCCGGCTGGTTGCGCATATTGCCCGGATCGACATTGAAATAGGAAAAAGCGCCCTGCACATGGCGGAGCCTGCCGATAGCGCCTTCGGCCAGAAGTTCCTGCAGCTTGATCCACTGCGGATGGTAATAGACCATGAAGGCTTCAGCCATCGTAACCTTATGCCTGTCACGCGCGGCAATAAGCTGGTCGATATCGTCGGCCTTGAGTGCAATCGGCTTTTCGCACAGGACATGCTTGCCTGCTTCAGCCGCCTTGAGGCTCCATTCGATGTGCTGCGAGGTCGGCAGCGGTATATAGACGCCGTCGATAGCGTCGCTGGCCAAAAGTTCTTCATAGGAACCGAATGCCAGCGGTGCACCGAAACGGTCGGCGACGGCGCGTGCCCGCGACAGGTCGCGGCTTGCAATGGCATGAACAATGCCATTTTCGGACGCGCAAAGCGCTGGAATTACCTGCGTGACGCCAATCTTGGCAGTTGAAAGGATACCCCAACGAAACATGCTGTTCCCTCTTTCATTCAAAGCAAGAACCGGACTCATTCCGGCGTGTCCCAGTCCTGAACTCTCAGTTCCGGCCAGAATTTCAGCGCGCGGGTTGCCTTGATCTCATGCGTTTCGCGGTTATCGATGGCACGATTGGGCCGAATGCGAAATGAAAAAATATCGTCAAAGCCGAATGGAGCGTGGATGAGCAGCCCATCTTCCGTCACCTCGCCGTCTTTTGCCAGCCGCACACCCACACAATGGGCAATCGTCGAATAGCGTTCTATCGATTCGGTCGCAGAGCGAAGCGGTGCATAGGGCTGTCCAAAGCGCTTTTCGAACCACAGATGCACCCGCGCCTGATTGCGAATCTGCACCGGAAGCGGAAAGCCGCGGAAGACGTCAGCCCCGCGGGTGATAACCGCATCCTCTGCTTCCCAGGAAAGATCGCTGCCGTCGAAATAGATAATATCGAGATCCTTGATCCCATGCAGAGCCTGTCGCCCGGTCAGCCGGTTCCAGATGGTGTTGTAGAGGGCACCGGAAACGAGCCAGAATTCGAATGATTCCCCGCCGAGTTCATGCAGCCGATGCAGCGCATCCGTCAGCAGCGGGCTTTCCAGAATCATCTGTGAAAAGATATCCCGCTGCCGTGCGAGTGGCAGACCGGCATGATGCAAATGGTTCGTCGTTGCCTTCATTGACCGCTCCCCGACCCATGGCGATAAAAGTCGATGAATGCGCGCAAGGCCGGGCGCATCTGGCGGCGGCTTGGATAATAGAGATAAAGCCCGGCGAAAGGCTGGCACCAGTCTTTCAGGACCCGGACAAGACGTCCATTCGCCAATGCATCGTGAACATAGGCTTCGAACAGATAAGCAAACCCCGTACCGTTCAGGGCTGCTTCCAGAATAACCCTGTCGTCATTGACAATCAGAGGTCCCTCAATGGCGATTTCCTGCACTTCGCCCGCTTTTTCGAACTCCCAGCGGTAGGTTCGCCCGCTCGGAAAGCGATGGCGAATACATGCGTGCTGCAAAAGATCGCGCGGTTCGACGGGAGCTGGACGGTTATTGAAATAAGCCGGTGCCGCGACGATTGCCGCACGAACATGCCCGGTCAGCCGCGTTGCAATCATGTCCGCTTCGAGGCTTTCACCGAGACGCACGCCTGCGTCGAAGCCAGCCGCTACGATATCGGTGAAGCCATTTTCCACCCGCAGATCGAGTGTAATGTCGGGATAAGCTCTGGCGAATTCGCCCAGACGCGGAGCGATGACAAGTTGCGCCGCCACATAGGGCGCTGTGATGCGCAGCACCCCGGACGGTCGATCCCGCGAATCGACGGCGGCACCCAAAGCCGCATTGATCTCCTCAAGCGCCGGTGCCAGCCTCTCCAGCAGTTGCCGCCCGGCCTCCGTCGGGGCGACGCTGCGTGTTGTGCGTGCAAGAAGACGCACGCCCAGACTGTCCTCCAGTGTTGCCACCGCATGGCTGACGGCCGAGGGCGCAATCGCCAGTTCCCGCGCAGCGCCACGGAAACTTCCATGCGCGGCAACGGCGGCTAGAACGGCAAGCTGTGACAGTTGACTTCGATTCATTGTTACAAATTACAGAACAAGCCGTGAAAATAAATCGGTATTATCGAACTGATCACCCTGTTTTATGGTTCGCAACATGGTCCCGGGCTTGGGCGCAGGCAGCTTGAAGGCGCGTCCACCCAGAATCTCCTCCCGATCCTCCCGCACAATTTTCAGTACTTTCAATCAGCCATTCGAAAGGAACTACGATGCAACAGCGCAAACTCGGCCAGCAATTGAGCGTTTCCGCCCTTGGTTTCGGCTGCATGGGAATGACACACGCCTATGGGGGGCAGGACGAGCAGGATGCAATCCGCACGCTGCACCGCGCCGTCGACCTTGGCGTGACATTTTTCGATACCGCGGAGGTCTATGGCCCGTTCGAGAATGAGAAACTCGTCGGCAAGGCGCTCAAGCCATTCCGTGAACGGGTGACGATTGCAACGAAGTTCGGCTTCAAGATCGAAGACGGCCAGATGAAGGGTGTCGATAGCCGCCCTGAACATATTCGCGACGTAGCCGAGGCCTCCCTGAAGCGGCTTGGCATCGATGTGATCGATCTGTTCTACCAGCACCGCGTCGATCCATCCGTGCCGATCGAAGATGTGGTTGGCACTTTGAAAGACCTGATCGATGAGGGAAAGATACGCGCCATCGGTCTTTCGGAAGCAGGTAGCACCACCTTGCGCCGCGCGCATGCGGTCCATCCCATCGCCGCGTTGCAAAGCGAGTATTCGCTATGGGCACGCGATCCGGAAGACAATGTGCTGCCAGTCTGCCGTGAACTTGGTATCGGTTTCGTACCCTATAGCCCGCTTGGGCGCGGTATGCTGACCGGCACGTTGCGTTCACAGTCCGATCTCGCCGAAGACGACTTCCGCAAGACCCTGCCGCGTTTCCAGCCGGGCAATCTGGAAGCCAACAATCGGCAGGTGGATCGTATCGTCGAGATCGCACAGGAAAAGCAGGTCACGCCCGCACAGCTGGCGCTGGCATGGGTACTGAGCCGGGGCGATTTCATCGTGCCGATCCCCGGTGTCCGCAAGATCCATCATCTGGAAGACAATGTGAAAGCCGTGGACATCACACTGACACCACAGGATTTGCAGCGTCTGGATGAGGTATCCGCACCCGCCCTGATCGCAGGCAAGCGTTACAACGAACAGCAGCTTGCTTTGACCGGTCTTTGATAAATGCTCCAAATAAAAGGGGAGCCCGTCGGGCTCCCTTTTTTACATCCTGCGCAGAGCTGGTGGTGCAAGCGTCAGAAGCCCGGCCAATGTCATGGCAAAGCCGACCCATAGTGGTGCATGCAGGCCATAGCCTGCCTCCATTGCCTGTCCACCAACCCACGGCCCAAGTCCGAGACCGATATTGATGACCGATGCATGCATGGCGTTCACCAGCGCGCCCGGATGCGCGATCCGCATCACCCTCGCGATAAAGGCAGGATTAAGTGCTATGCCCGTCAGGCCGATCATCACGATGGCAAGGATCGTAGCCAGTTTCAGCTCGGCGAAAAGCGCGAAAATCAGCATGGCCGACAGCATCAACACAAGACCGATGGCGATAGTCGGAATCGTGTGACGGTCGGCAAAGCGACCGGTGACATAGTTGCCGACGATATTGGCGCCGCCATAGACGGCAAGCAAAAATGGCACCTGCATTGCGGAGAAGCCGGCAAGCTCCACCGTGATCGGTGACAGATAGCTGTAGACCGCGAAAGACGAACCAATGACGAGCGCGCTCGTGGCATAGGCGGCCCAGAGTTTCGGCTTGCGCATTTCCTTCAGTTCAGAGCGCAGATCGGCCTGCGGCGTATCGGGCGACGACTCAATCTTGATTGCGATGACAAGCGCGCATACCAGAATCAGGACCACAATGGCCCAGAAGCTCGCCCGCCAGCCGAACGCATTGGTGATCGCCGTCGCTATCGGCACGCCGAAGACGGTGCAGAGCATGAGGCCGGCAAAGACCAGCGATGAAGCTCGCCCGCGCAGTTCCGGTCCGACGAGCTGTGCCGTAATGGCAAGCATCAGCCCGAAGCTCGTTGCCGCCGCCATGCCGGTCAAAACACGGGCGATCAGCAGAATTTGGAAGCTGCTTGTGGACGCGGCCACGCTTTGCGCCGCCGCATAAAATACAAGCAGAATCAGAAGTCCCCGCTTGTTCTCGATCTTCAACGCCAGAAACAGGATCGTGACCAGCGGTCCGCCGATCATCATGCCAAGCGCATAAAGCGAAATGAGATTGCCGATATCGGCGATGGAACGGTCGAACGCCACCTGAAGTGAAGGCAGCATGCCCGAGATCATGAGTTCGGAAGTCGTGAGCGCGAACACGCCTAAGCTGAGGCAATAGACAACCAGCGGGATCGCTCGCGCCTTTTGCGAAGACGCAGAAACCTCTTCCGCCGCAAGGGCGGATTCGCACGTATCGTTCATGGGACGAATCCTAATTATATAGTGTAGACTACATAATTAATATCGCCTTGCCCGAAAGGGTCAAGAGAATTATATAAGGATGATTACAGAAAGGGAGAAAAATGGTTCCACGCGGACGCCCGCGCAGCTTCGACCGCGACGCAGCGCTGGACAAGGTGATGAAGGTTTTCTGGGCCAAAGGCTATGAGTGCGCCCAGATCAACGACTTCACAACCGCCATCGGCATTACGCCGCCAAGCTTCTATGCCGCCTTCGGCAATAAGGAGCAGGCGTTTCGTGAAGCCGTCGACTATTATCGCCGTACCATCGGCGCCGCTCCTTTCGACGCACTGGAAAACGCGACCACCATTCAGGAGGGCATGCGCCGCTGGCTGGAACTGAGCGCAGACAGCGCTTTCGCCTGCCCGGCGGGCGGCTGTATGATCAGTGTAAGCTCGATCCAGTGCAAACCGGAAAATGTGCCTGTGAAGGAATTTCTCCAGGCTATCCGACACGCAAATCATGAGCGGCTTTCCAAGCGCTTGCAGCAGGCGGTAGGGGCAGGTGATCTACCCTCCAATGCCGATACCGCACAGATGACCGAATTCTATCACATGATCCAACAGAGCATTTCTTTTGAAGCCCGCGATGGCAATTCGCGCGCCGCGGTACAAAAGATCATCGATATGGCGATGATGGCTCTGCCAGCAAGGACGAGACAGGCCGCTGAATAGCGCTATGAAAAAGCCCGCCAATCTGGCGGGCTTTTTATTTCATGCTTATCCGCGCAGCACGCCGCCGGTCTGCTTGGCCACACTGGCCACGACCTGCTTCGATAGTGCTTCCAGATCTTCATCCGTCAATGTGCGGTCCTGCGGCTGCAACAGCACTTCAACCGCAATCGACTTCTTGCCCTCACCAAGTGATGCCCCTGTGAAGATATCGAAGACCTGAACACCGGCAATCAGCTTCTTGTCCGCCGACGAAACCGCCTTCACGACATTTCCGGCTTCAACGCTTGCATCCACCACAAACGCGAAATCGCGCTTAAGGCTCTGGAACTGCGAGAGATTCAAAGCCGGCTTGGTGCGTGTGGATTTCGCCTTCGGCTCAGGTATCGCATCGATGTAGACCTCGAAGCCGCAGAGTGCGCCCGAAACATCGAGCGCTTCCAGCGTGTCTGGATGGAACTCACCGAAGGTGCCAAGAACGACCTTCGGTCCGAGTTTCAGCGTTCCCGAACGGCCCGGATGGAACCATTCAGGACCACCGGCTTCGATCTGGATGCGGTCAACCGGAGCGCCAGCAGCTTCAAGTGCTGCCAATGCATCAGCCTTGGCATCGAAGACGCCGACGGGAGCCGCATTACCAGCCCAGAAACGACCCGAGCCATCAACCTTGGCCGTACCGCGGCGCACGCCACCCGCGACGCGACGCTGCTTGTCTGGCGTATCGCCTTCATAAATGCCCGAAACCTCGAACAGTGCCGTATCGCCGAAACCGCGATCCGCATTGCGCTGTGCTGCGACCAGCAGGCCCGGCAGGAGCGAAGGACGCATGTCCGACATATCGGCGGCAATCGGGTTCGCCAGCTTCAGTTCCGGCTTGCCACCACCAAAAGCTTTGGCTTGCGCGTCGGAAATGAAGGAATAGGTCACGGCTTCCATCATGCCGCGCGAAGCGAGCATGCGGCGGGCATGGCGGGTTCTGATCTGCAAGGTGGTCAGGATACGGCCATTGACCGTGCCAAGCCCCGGCAGCGGCTGCGGGTCGATCTGGTTGATGCCATGAATGCGCATGACTTCTTCAACGAGGTCGGCCTTGCCTTCCACGTCGCCACGCCACGTCGGAACAGTGGCCTTGATAACCTTGCCGTCGCCTTCAACGCTGAAGCCAAGACGCTTCAGGATATCGAAGGATGCGTCGTAGGAAACCTCGATGCCCGTCAGGCGCTTGACTTCCGATACCGGGAAATCGATCACGCGCGGCGTAGGCTTGCTATATCCAACCACGTCGAGAACTGTCGGCTCGCCGCCACAGAGTTCCAGCACCAACTTGGTTGCCAGTTCTGCACCCGGAACCATCATTTCCGGATCGACGCCACGCTCGAAACGATAGCGCGCATCGGTAACGATGCCGAGTTCGCGGCCCGTGCGCGCAATCATGCGCGGGTCCCAGAGAGCCGATTCGATCAACACATCGGTGGTGTTTTCATCGCAACCGGAATGCTCGCCGCCCATGATACCGGCGATCGATTCGGGACCGTTCTCATCGGCAATCACATACATGCCCGGCTTGAACTTATATTCACGCTGATCGAGACCGAGAATGGTTTCGCCATCCTTTGCCAGACGCACCGTCAGATTGCCCTTGACCTTGGCAGCGTCGAAGACGTGCAGCGGACGGCCCTGATCGAAGGTCACATAATTGGTGATGTCGACCAGCGCATTGATCGGGCGCAAGCCGATGGCCTTCAGACGCTGCTGCATCCATTTGGGGCTTGGGCCATTTTTCACGCCCTTGACCATGCGCAGTGCGAAACCAGTGCAGAACGGGTTCTCGTCATCCTGATCCAGAATGACCTTGACCGGCGTTTCGCCTTCGCCCTTCACCGCTTCCGGCAAAGTGTTCTTGACCGTGCCTAGACCAGCAGCAGCAAGATCACGTGCAATGCCATGAATGCCGGTGCAATCGGCACGGTTCGGCGTCAGGCCAATCTCGATCACCGCATCGTCCAGTCCGGCATAGGTTGCAAAGCTGGTGCCGACCGGAGCATCTTCCGGCAGGTCGATGATGCCATTGTGCTCGTCGGAAAGCTCCAGCTCGCGCTCGGAACACATCATGCCGAAACTTTCGACACCGCGAATCTTGCCAACGGAAAGCGTGACATCGAGGCCCGGAACATAGTCACCCGGACGGCCCAATACACCGACCAGACCAGCGCGGGCGTTTGGCGCGCCGCAAACGACCTGGACCGGCTTGCCGTCACCCGTATCGACGGAAAGTACGCGCAGCTTGTCGGCATCCGGATGCTGAACAGCGCTTACGACCTTGGCGATCTTGAAGGCCTTGAAAGCAGCGCGGTCGTCGACCGATTCCACTTCCAGACCAATATCGGTCAGCTTCTCGACGATCTGTTCCAGCGTCGCATCGGTTTCAAGGTGATCCTTGAGCCAGGAAAGCGTGAATTTCATTTGTCTTGTCCCTTCCTGTCCTTAAGCGCTCAGTCCGCCGAAAAGCGTCGGAATGTCGAGCGGACGGAAACCGTAATGTTCGATCCAGCGCACATCGGCGTCGAAGAAAGCGCGCAGATCAGGCATGCCGTATTTCAGCATGGCGATGCGATCGATGCCCATGCCCCATGCAAAGCCCTGATAGACGTCTGGGTCGTAGCCGGAAGCGCGCAGCACATTCGGATGCACCATGCCGCAGCCCAGAATTTCAAGCCAGTCATTGCCCTCGCCGAACTTCACATGCGGACCGGAACGGTCGCACTGAATATCAACCTCGACCGATGGCTCAGTGAACGGGAAGAAGCTCGGACGCATACGCATCTTGACCGAAGGCACTTCAAAGAAGGATTTGCAGAACTCTTCCAGCACCCACTTCATGTTGGCGACATTGGCCGACTTATCGACAACCAGACCTTCGACCTGATGGAACATCGGCGAATGGGTGGCGTCGGAATCCATGCGATAGGTCTTGCCCGGAATGACGATGCGGATCGGCTCGTCACGGTCTTCCTTGTCACGGATGGCCGCGAACTTCTCCATCGTGTGCACCTGCACCGGCGAGGTATGCGTGCGCAGCAACTTGCGCTCGCCCTTCTCGTCTGCATTGAAGAAGAAGGTGTCGTGCATTTCGCGCGCCGGATGGCCTTCGGGGAAGTTCAGAGCCGTGAAATTGTAATAATCGGTTTCGATATCCGGACCTTCGGCAATCGAGAAACCCATATCGGCGAAGATTGCGGTGATCTCATCGATGACCTGTGAAATCGGATGAATGCGACCGCGCGATGCAGCGCTTTCACGCACCGGCAGCGTCACATCGACCTTTTCGCGCTCAAGGCGAGCGGCAATCGCTTGCTTGCGCAGTTCCGTCTTGCGCTCGGTCAGCGCTTCGGTAACCCGGTTCTTCAAGCCGTTAATCGCCGGCCCCTGCGCCTGACGCTCTTCCGGCGTCATGCTGCCCAGTGTCTTCAGCTTTTCCGAAACTGAGCCCTTCTTGCCAAGAGCGGCGACACGCACGGCTTCAATGGCAGGCTCGTCAGCCGCCGCCGCGATGTCTTCGAGAATCTGCCGTTCAAGTTGTTCTAGATCACTCATTGTTTAAATCCCTGTCGTGCCTGCGGCACTCCACGCCTCTTGTTTTGAGCTCCCTGTCGCGCTTGCAGCGCTCCACGCCTCTTGTTTTGAGTTACCTGTTGCGCCTGCAGCGCTCCACATATTTCGCTTTGCAGCCAAAGAAGCGTTGTCGTTACTCTCTTTGGCCTGATTGGTGAGACGCATCAAGATTGGCGTCAAAAAATTCCATCGCCTGCAAGAGCCGTCTTCCATCGCCGCCGAGAAAAATGCGGCGGAACAGCCTCAGCGGCGCGATGGTAAATCGGAAGAAGCCGACAATTTTCTTCAATTCCGGAATCACGTCAGCGGGCGCGACCGCACGATAGGCTGCGAATGTCTGCTGCGGTGTCCCGGCAAGACGCGCCTGCGCCGTGATCTGGAAGAACAGGAGCCACACGTCGCGCGCCTGTGCAGCAGCAAGCGGCATGACCGTTTCCGGTTCCTCCTCGAAATCCAGAAAACCGGCAACGCCGTTTTTCTCGAAGAAATCGCGCGGGTGCGGACGCCCATGGCAGAGCCCGGCAGCATGGGCCTCACCCAACGCGCGGGCGCAATGCACCAGAAGTGCATCATGGCCCTGCGGATCATTGCGACGTAAATGGTCAAGCTGGTCCTGGATAATCGGCGCGACATCGCTCAGAACCATCACCGCCCCTTGGTGGTAGACGATCCTGGGAACCTGAAAGCCTGCCTGCAGAAAAGCGCTCATCTTGCGCTCTTCGCGGTCGGCCATGCCTGCTTCTCCAACATCCTTCGGGCTGCGCAGGAACGGATAGGGAAGAAGCGGCGAAATGAGGCTGTGCAGACGCTTCGGAAATGGGCGCCTTTCTGCATCGTAGCGCTTGATCCAGACACGATGACCACCGATGACGGCGCTGGAAATACGCTTGCCCCGGCTCTGGACAAGCAGAACCAGCAGGCTGCGGAGATCATCCGCATCCAGATCCAGTCTCAACTTGCCCGGTTCATCCTTCATGCCCGCTTTGAATCCTTAAAACGAGAAAACCCGCGCCAGCCGAGCCAGCGCGGGTCCCCAAATTATCGATACTGCTTGGGAAAGGCGGCTGGCTTAGCGGACAGCGCCTTCAAAAGCGTTCGGCGTCTCGGTGTTCTTGAGGTACTCGAGAGCCTTCTTTGCCGATGCAACCAGCGCACCAAATGCATCCGGTTCGTGGATTGCGATGTCGGACAGAACCTTGCGGTCGATCTCGATGCCAGCCTTGGCAAGACCGTCGATGAAACGGCCATAGGTCAGGCCCTGCTCGCGGACAGCAGCGTTGATGCGCTGGATCCAGAGAGCGCGGAACGAGCGCTTGCGGTTCTTGCGGTCGCGGTAAGCATACTGCTTCGAACGGTCAACTGCAGCCTTGGCGGTGCGGATGGTGTTCTTGCGACGGCCACGGAAACCAGCAGCCTGATCCAGAACCTTCTTGTGCTTTGCGTGGGCGGTAACGCCGCGTTTTACGCGTGCCATGTTATGATCTCCTTCTCAGACTAATCTTAGAGGCCGTTCGGCAGGAACTGCTTCACGATCTTTGCATCGGCATCGGCGAGAACCATGGTGCCGCGTGCATCGCGAATGAACTTGTTCGAACGCTTGATCATGCCATGACGCTTACCAGCAGCTGCGGCTTTGATTTTGCCGGTGCCGGTGATCTTGAACCGCTTCTTGGCGGCCGATTTGGTCTTCATCTTGGGCATTTTGCTACTCCTTCTTTGCGATCCCCCTCGTGCCTTCGACACTCGACGCCTCTTGCGTGGCGTCCGGTCATGCCTGATGCGGATGGGAACCTAGTTTTACTTCCGGACTGACCAAGCCCGAAAAGCATACGAAACCGCCACGGCATGCCCTGCCGGGCGGTTCGAACGCGGCCTTATAGGCTCAAAGACCGCAAAACGCAATGCCCGAATTGGCCCAAATCGGGTTGAATCGCAACCGGAACGTCAATAAAGCCGCAGAAGTACTGGCAGGACGTGAATGTCCTGCAGATATTCCACGAACTCGAAAAACGGATAGGCCACGAAGAACACCAGGCCGTCCTGAAAAGTGCGATAAATCCGGTCAGGCCGGACGATCAGTTCCTTGTCGTCACGAAACAGCGAAAACTTCGGAAAGAAACGCGGAACGCTCGCACAATAGGCTTCATAAGGCTTGCCGAAATTCTGCTTGAGAAATTTCTCTTCCGTCCGGATGACAACCGAGAAAGCGAGATAGCAAAGCACGCCGAAGGCGATCGCAATGATGATGCTGCCGGTCTGCGCGCCGATACCCATCGCGCCGATGCTGCTGAAGACGTAAAGTGGATTGCGCGTGACCGAATACGGTCCGCTCTGCACGATTTCCGCGCTCTTGCGCCCGCCGATATAGAGCGTGCACCACATGCGTCCGATGATGGCCGCGACGATCAGACTGAGGCCGAACGCCTCGATATATTCATGAAAATGGCCGGTCGATTGCGAGCTGACAAAAAGCAGCGCCACGACCAGAAGCACCACGACGGCGCCGATCGCAAGACGCCGACGCTGCTGATATTTACCCAATTCGCCCAAAGTCTTCATTGCGATTCCATGATCCAATTTGTCTGGCCAAAAGAAAAGCCGCCCGAAGGCGGCTTTTCCAAGGCATTTCGAAATGCTCAGCGCGGAGCGAGAACCATCATCATCTGACGGCCTTCAAGCTTCGGCTCGGACTCAACCTTGGCGATTTCGACAGTGTCTTCCTTGACGCGCTGCAAAAGCTTCATGCCAAGTTCCTGGTGCGCCATTTCACGTCCACGGAAACGCAAGGTAACCTTGACCTTGTCGCCTTCCTCAAAGAAACGCAGAGCAGCCTTCATCTTCACCTCATAGTCATGGGTGTCGATGTTCGGTCGCATCTTGATTTCCTTGATTTCAACCGTTTTCTGCTTCTTGCGCGCTTCGGCGGCTTTTTTCTGATTCTGATACTTCAGCTTGCCGAGGTCGACGATCTTGCAAACCGGAGGCTCTGCGTTCGGCACGATCTCGACGAGATCGAGACCTGCTTCTTCAGCCATGGCGATAGCTTCCTGAATGGAAACATCACCGTGGTTCTGGCCTTCGGCATCGATAAGCTGAACCCGGGGAACCCGGATATCACGGTTGGAGCGCGGTCCGTCTTTCTGAACCGGCGTCGCTCTGAAGGGTCGGCGAATGGTCGTTATCTCCTGAATTGTTACGTCTCATGCGGTCGGATACTCGCTGCCAGACGGCATATCCCCAATCAAACCGCAGTTGATCGCGGAAATGTCGTCAAGCGGGCGGCGAAGTCAATAGCATCTTTGACAGGAAAAATCACCCCCGCGTGATAAACGTTCTTTTTGTTGTCATTTCGCGGCGGACAAGCGGCATATCGGTCACATTTGCCGTCATTTCAAGGGCCTCGCCCCACATGCGGGTTTTCTCTCTTTTGCGAACATGCAAAAACACTCCCGGAAAATGAGGAGATTTGTCATGAGCGTTGCGGGGCCGGAATTCATCGACGTGGACGGAGCGAAAATCGCCCTGCGTTACAGAGCCGGAAGCAAATCTCCCGGTGTGGTCTGGCTCGGCGGCTATCGTTCCGACATGCTGGGCACCAAGGCGGTCGTCCTCGATGAATGGGCGGCTGAGACCGGGCACAGCTCACTCAGGCTCGATTATTCCGGCCACGGCGAATCCGGCGGCGATTTCAATCAAGGCACCATCTCGCGCTGGCTGAACGAAAGCCTCGCCGTTTATCGCAAATTTGCCAAAGGACCGCAGATTCTGGTTGGCTCATCAATGGGTGGCTGGATCGCGCTGCGCATGGCGCAGGAGCTCAAGAAGGAAGGGAACCCGCCTGCCGGGATCGTCCTGATCGCACCTGCTCCGGATTTTACGGCTGTACTTGTGGAGCCAACACTTTCCGACGCGCAGAAAAACGACCTTCAGGAAAAGGGCTATTTTGAAGAACCCTCCGAATATTCGCCCAATCCTTATGTCTATACCCGTGCGCTGATCGAGGACGGACGGAAGAACCTGGTTCTCAAGGGTATTATCGAGACCGGCTGTCCGGTTCATATCCTGCAAGGCATGCAGGACCCCGATGTTCCCTACAAGCATGCGCTGACGCTGGTGGAACACCTGCCCGTCGATGACGTGACCCTGACACTGGTGCGCGACGGGGATCATCGCCTGTCGCGACCGCAGGATCTCGATCTTCTGATCCGCACCGTATCCGGTCTGGCGGAACGCATCGGCGAAAAATCATAACGGAGCGAAATCATGCGGTTTTCGGTTTTCGCTTCCTCAGCGGTTGCGGCCATTGTCGGTTTCGGCGGCACACTGGCACTCATCATTGCCGCAGCGCAGGTGCTGGGCGCCACACAGGCCGAAACTGCAAGCTGGGTGACGGCGATTTGCCTTGCGATTGCCGCCTCATCCGCCTGGCTCAGCATTCGCTACAAGATGCCGATCATCGCGGCCTGGTCTACACCGGGGCTGGCGCTGATCGGCGCCAGTGCCGGTTTCACCATGCCGGAAGCGGTTGGCGCATTCATCGTGACGGCACTCGCACTGGTCGCCACCGGACTGATCCGCCAATTGTCGGTGCTTGTTTCCCGCATTCCCGCATCCGTCGCATCAGGTATGCTTGCAGGTGTGCTGCTGAGTTTCGTCATTGCCGCCGCCAAGACTGTGCCTGGCGATCCGGTTTTCGTCCTGCCGCTGGTGGCGCTGTTCTTTATTATCCGCCTGTTCAACCCGTCGCTCGCCGTCATTGCCGTTCTGGTGATCGGGATGATCTTCGCATTGCTCACGGGGCGCTCACCAGCCCTGCCCGCGCCTGAAATCTCCACGCTGACCCTCATATGGCCAGAGTTCCACATGGGTGCGATGATCGGCATCGCGATCCCGCTTTATCTGGTGACCATGGCCTCGCAGAACCTGCCGGGTTTCGCCGTACTGCGTGCTTCAGGCTATGAGCCGCCAACCAGCGCCTGCCTGCGCGTAACCGGCCTGTTTTCACTGCTGACGGCTCCTTTCGGCGCCTCTACCACCAATCTTGCCGCGATTTCGGCGGCACTCTGCACCAATCCCGATGCACATCCCGATCACACGAAACGCTGGCTTACCGGTCCGGTCTATGCGGCGATCTATGTGGTGTTTGCCCTCTTCGGGGCGTCATTGGTCGCGATCTTTGCCGTATTGCCGGTAACGCTCATCGCACTTGTTGCCGGGCTTGCCCTGACAGGCCCGTTCATCAACGCCATGTCATTGGCGCTGAAGGATGAACATGAGCGTCTTGCGGCGACCATAACCTTTGCCGTGACGGCCTCCGGCATGGCATTTTTCGGCGTTGGCTCTGCCTTCTGGGCACTGATCGCCGGGCTTGCCGTCACTTTTCTCGAACATTTTCGCAAAAAAATTTCGAATTAATCACATTGGTTAGCAGAAGCGTGGCCTGAATCCGCAAGTTGCATTCTTGAAAAGCCGCAATCTTTTCACCACGTCGAAGTCAAGCCGCCAGAACAAAATGCCCGCACAGGGCGGGCTGGCAGGCCTTGGTTTTGCGCATGTTGCCGGACGATGTCGAACGGTTGAATGGCATGCGCTTTTCGACGGAGCAGACCATGACCAATACTGCATTGATCCGCCCGGCATGGACGCCAGCCACGATTGCGCTGATGGTGCTCGGCTTTATCCTGTTCTGGCCGCTTGGCCTTGCCATGCTGGCCTATATCCTCTGGGGCGACCGCCTCGAAGGATTCAAGCGTAGCGTGAACGAGAAGACCGATTCCATGTTCGGATCGTTCCGCAACTGCCGCAAGGGCGAAAGCTTCAACTTCGGTAGCACCACCGGCAACGAGGCTTTTGACGACTGGCGCCGCGCCGAGCTGGAACGACTGGCCGAAGAACGCCGCAAGCTTGAGGAAGCACGCGCCGAATTCGAGGCCTACGCTGCAGAACTTCGCCGCGCTCGCGACAAGGAAGAATTCGACCGCTTCATGGCTGAACGCCGTGCGGCCTCGAAGAAGACGCCTGCCCCGCGCGCGAAAGGCGGCAAGGACGACATCACCGATCTTTGATAAGGTATAACACCCTGAAATCTCTCGAAACGGCGCGGTTTGGCTGCGCCGTTTCGGTCAAAACAGCAATTTTTTCTGGCTTTTTAAGCGAATCGCTTATTCTTAAGCGATGGGCTTATCCTTTCTTCGGCAAATCAGCGGTAAAGGGGCATCCGCTGGAACGACAACCGTTCGCAGCGAACGTATCCATGCGGTCGCCGGACGCGAACTTCCTTTACGTGTTTTCGAGAATCCGCGTGCCAAACGACTGACCCTGCGTATCGAAGCAGGCGGCAGGGGACTGCGCATTACGGTTCCGCCCGGCCTTCCCGAGCGCGAGGTGCTGAGCTTCCTCAACCGCCATGAAGGCTGGATCGAAAGCCGCATTGCAAAACTGCCCGACCAGCCAGGCGTGCGCGCCGGTATCAAAATCCCCTTGCGTGGCGTGCCACACAAGATCGTGCACCAGCCCGGGCGCGGCACCACACAGCTTCTCGAAGGCAATATTCTGCTCGTCCATGGCGACCCGGCACATCTGCCGCGCCGCGTTGCCGATCACATCAAGCGCGAAGTGAAGCGCGAGATCGAGGCGCTTGTCGTCCGTCACACCGCGGCTGTCGGCCGCAAGGCCAAGGCAGTGCGTTTCAAGGATACGAAGAGCCGCTGGGGGTCGTGTACCTCGGACGGCATCCTTTCTTTCTCCTGGCGCATCGGCATGGCCCCTGCCCCGGTGATCAATTATCTCGTTGCCCATGAGGTGGCCCATCTCATCGAGATGAACCATGGGCCGAAATTCTGGAAACTCTGCCATGAGCTTTGCCCCGACACGGAGCGCTGCAAGGCTTGGCTGAAGCGCAATGGCAGCGCATTACAGGCTATCGACTTCACATGACCGCATCCATACTGACCGCCGCCAAGGTGCTGTGGGATTATCACTGCATCTATGATCCGCTGGAAACCGCCGATGTCATTATCGGGCTCGGCAGCTACGATCCACGCGTTGCCGAGAGGGCAGCCGATCTGTTTCTGGCCGGCATGGCGACGTGGCTGGTGTTCACCGGCAAAAGCGGTCACTGGACGGACAAGCTCTACAAGGCAAGTGAAGCAGAAACTTTTGCTGAAATCGCAATCAGGCGCGGCGTGCCTGAAAAAGCGATCACCATCGAACCCAATGCCACCAATATCGGCGAAAATATAAGGTTCAGTCGCGAACGGCTTGCACCCGGTGCAATCAGCGCCATCCTTGTGACCAAGCCGCAGACCCAACGCCGCGTTCTGGCGACCGTGGCCCGGCAATGGCCGGAAGCACGCGCAAGCATCACCGCGCCGCTCGTATCCTTCGAGGACCAGCCAACGGCAGATCATCCGGTCGAAATGCTTATCAGCGAGATGACCGGCGATCTTCAACGCATTCTGGAATATCCCGCCAGGGGCTATCAGATCGCGCAGGCTGTTCCCCTTGAGGTCATGGAGGCGTATGATTTTCTGATCGCACAGGGTTTTGACGGCCATCCCGTCTCCGAATAGGTCGACAATGGACGGAATAACTTGAGTAGACCCCGGATTTATGCGACGGAAAACCATGGTTCTCGATATCAAGATATGCGGGCTTAAAACCCCTGATGCCATTGCCGCCGCTCTCGACGGCGGTGCGACGCATATCGGTTTCATCTTCTTTTCAAAAAGCCCGCGCCATATAACCCCGCAGGCAGCGGCAGGCCTGCGCGATGCGGTCAAGGGACGTGCGCTTGTCGTTGCCGTTACAGTCGATGCGGACGATGAAACGCTGGATGATATCGTGAAAACCGTGAAGCCCGATATTCTGCAGCTTCACGGCCATGAGACGCCGGAACGCGTGGCCTTCATCAAGGCGCGTCATGGCCTGCCGGTTATGAAGGCTTTTTCGGTGCGCGAAGCCAGCGATCTTGCCGCGATTGCAGCCTATAAAGGCATAGCCGACCGTTTCCTGTTCGATGCCAAACCGCCAAGGGGCTCTGAGCTGCCCGGCGGCAATGGCGTGTCATTCGACTGGGAACTTCTGGCGGCGCTTGACGCGGGTATCGATTACATGCTTTCCGGTGGATTGAATGCGGACAATATCGCCGAAGCGCTGCACAAGACCCAGGCGCCGGGCATCGATATATCGTCCGGCGTCGAGCGCGCGCCCGGCGAAAAGGATGTGCGTCTCATCGAGAATTTTTTCCGGGCTGTCGCCGATGCGCGCCGATGCCCTGTAGACAGCCTGAACTGACGGAGCGGAAGCGTTGAACAAGCCGGTTGCACCCAATTCCTATAAGACAGGCCCCGATGAAGAGGGCATGTTCGGTATTTTCGGCGGACGCTTCGTCGCCGAAACGCTGATGCCGCTGATCCTTGAATTGCAGGAAGCCTATGAAACGGCGAAGAACGACCCTGAGTTCAAGGCGGAGCTAAACGCGCTTTCCACCTATTATGCAGGTCGTCCTTCCAAGCTCTATTATGCCGAAGGCCTGACCAAGCATTTGGGCGGCGCGAAAATCTACTTCAAGCGCGAAGACCTCAATCACACCGGCAGTCACAAGATCAACAATTGCCTCGGCCAGATTCTGCTTGCCAAACGCATGGGCAAGACCCGTATCATCGCTGAAACCGGCGCCGGACAGCATGGTGTGGCTTCGGCCACCGTTGCCGCGCGTTTCGGCCTGCCCTGCGTGGTCTATATGGGCGCAACCGACGTCGAACGTCAGAAGCCGAATGTGTTCCGCATGAAGCTGCTTGGTGCCGAAGTGATCTCGGTTTCTGCAGGCAACGGCACGCTCAAGGACGCGATGAACGAAGCCCTGCGTGACTGGGTGACAAATGTCGAAGACACCTATTACCTGATCGGTACAGCTGCCGGTCCGCATCCCTATCCGGAACTGGTGCGCGACTTCCAGTCGGTGATCGGCAACGAAGCGCGCCAACAGATTCTGGAACAGGAAGGACGCCTGCCGGATGTGATCGTGGCAGCGGTCGGCGGCGGTTCCAATGCCATCGGTCTGTTCCATCCGTTCCTTGACGACGCCTCGGTGAAGATCGTCGGTGTCGAAGCGGGCGGACGCGGTCTCGACGGTGAAGAACATTGCGCTTCGATGAGCGCAGGTCGTCCCGGCGTTCTGCATGGCAACCGCACCTACCTCCTCCAGAACGATGACGGTCAGATTCTCGAAGGTCATTCCGTTTCTGCCGGTCTCGACTATCCAGGCGTCGGGCCTGAACATTCATGGCTGAAAGACAGCGGGCGCGTCGACTATGTGCCGATCCTCGATGATGAGGCGCTGGATGCATTTCAGCTTTGCACCCGTACCGAGGGCATCATCCCTGCCCTCGAATCCGCCCATGCCATCGCGCAGGCCGTGAAAATGGCACCGACCATGGGCAAGGATCAGGTCATGATCGTCAATCTGTCCGGTCGTGGCGACAAGGATGTCCACACGGTCGGCAAGCTTCTCGGCATGGACATCTGACATGGGTAATAACGTCGCCGAAATCTCCGCCTACAAGCCGCGTGCCGCATGGTTCGACGGCCTGACGACGTGCGGTCCGGCGACGATCAAGCTCAACATCATTGAAGCCGATCCAACCAATCCTGTCGCGGAGGCTGCTGTCGGCCTCGCCCGCAGACAGATTGAAACTGCCGCTGAAAAGCTCACCGCATTGCCGCATCTGGGCGTCGGTTTCGCCGTTCTTCATCAGGGCGAGGAGGGCCTCTGGCTGCTGCTGCACTGGTGGCTGGAGGGCGGCATCGCTACGGAAATCCTCTGGCAGTCGGAACTCGGCGACGAGGTGGACTTCATGCCCGCACAGCCGCTGCTGATGGCCTGCGTGTGGGAACTCGGAATTATAGACTTTGAACGGCGTGCATGGATGGAAACGGCAATGGCGGGCAAGCCCGTTGCCGACTATCTGGCACGCACTTTGCCACGGGGCACGGTATGACTACTCGCATCGACACCAAATTCGCTGAACTGAAGGCCGAGGGCCGTCCGGCGCTCGTTACCTATTTCATGGGTGGCGATCCCGATCTGGAAACCTCGCTCAAGGTGATGAAGGCCTTGCCAAAGGCTGGTGCCGACGTGATCGAACTCGGTATGCCCTTCTCCGATCCGATGGCAGACGGACCCGCCATTCAGGCCGCTGGCCTGCGCGCCCTCAACGCCGGTCAGACGCTTGCCAAGACGTTGCACATGGCAGCAGAATTCCGCAAGGAAGACAACACGACCCCGATCGTCATGATGGGCTATTACAACCCGATCTATATTTACGGCGTGGAACGCTTTCTGGCCGATGCCAAGGCTTCCGGCGTGGACGGGCTGATCGTCGTCGATCTTCCGTCTGAAATGGATGCTGAGCTTTGCATTCCGGCCATGAAGGCGGGTATCAATTTTATCCGCCTCACCACGCCAACCACGGACGACAAGCGCTTGCCGAAGGTGCTGCATAATTCATCGGGCTTCGTCTATTACGTCTCGATGAACGGCATCACCGGTTCGGCCATTGCCGATACGGCAAAGGTCGGTGAAGCTGTGCGTCACATCAAGAAGAGCACCGATCTGCCGATCTGTGTCGGTTTCGGCGTCAAGACACCGGAGCAGGCAGCAGCCATCGCCACCCATGCCGATGGCGTCGTCGTCGGCACGGCGATTGTCAACGCGATTGCCGGTGAACTGGACGAAAACGGCAAGGCGAAGGGCGATCCTGTCGCCGCTGCAACCAGACTTGTCCACGCCCTTGGGGAGAGTGTGCGTGCCACACGCCTTGAAGCCGCCCAATAAATCGTCCATTTAGTGCACATCTTAAAAGTGCTAAGCGGCTGAAGCTCTTTGCCGAAGAACAAGAAACGGAAGCAAACGTCATGAACTGGATCACCAACTACGTCCGTCCGAAGATCAATTCGATGCTCGGCCGTCGTGAAATGCCGGAAAACCTCTGGATCAAAGATCCGTCGACCGGTGAAATGGTGTTTCACAAAGACCTTGAGAGCAACCAGTTTGTGATCCCGTCCTCGGGTCATCACATGCGCATCAAGGCGAAGGATCGTCTGCGTTTCTTCTTCGACAATGGCGAATACACCACGCTTGAAGCTCCCAAAGTGCCGGTCGATCCGCTGAAATTCCGCGACGAGAAAAAATATATCGATCGTCTCAAGGATTATCGCACCCGCACGGGCATGGATGACGCTATCGTCAACGGCCTCGGCACCATTGACGGCCTGCCGATTGTCGCCACCGTTCAGGATTTCGGCTTCATGGGCGGTTCGCTCGGCATGGGTGCCGGCGAAGCGATCATTCAAGGCTTTGAAAAGGCCATCGAGCTGAAGCGTCCGCTGGTTCTGTTCGCCGCCTCGGGTGGTGCACGCATGCAGGAGGGCATCCTGTCGCTCATGCAGCTCCCGCGCACCACGGTTGCTGTGGAAATGCTGAAAGAAGCTGGCCTGCCCTATATCGTCGTTCTGACCAATCCGACTACGGGCGGCGTGACGGCTTCCTACGCCATGCTGGGCGATATCCACATTGCCGAACCCGGCGCACTGATCGGCTTTGCCGGCCCGCGCGTCATCGAACAGACGATCCGTGAAAAGCTGCCGGAAGGCTTCCAGAGCGCCGACTATCTCATGGAACATGGTATGGTCGACATGGTCGTCTCGCGTCTCGAGCTGAAGGACACGATTGCGCGCCTTCTCAAGATCATGACCAGGCAGCCGGGCAATAGCGACGCGCCGGAACACGAAAAGACGGAAGCAACCGACAAGGCAGCCTGATCGTGACAGAAAAAGCCGCCGCCGCAATCGAGCGGCTTATGCAGTTGCATCCAAAAGGCTTCGATCTTTCATTAGACCGCATCCGCGGTCTTCTGGAAAAGCTCGGCAATCCGCATCTGAAATTGCCGCCGGTCATCCATATTGCCGGAACCAACGGCAAGGGATCGGCGACGGCTTTCTGCCGCGCGCTTCTGGAAGCGGGCGGCTTCGACGTTCACGTCCATACTTCGCCGCACCTCGTCCACTGGCATGAGCGCTACCGTCTGGCGGCGCCCGGCGGCGGCAGGCTGGTCAGCGACGATGTTCTGGCCGACGCCATAGAGCGCGTTGCGGCAGCCAATGGCGGCCAGCACATCACCGTTTTCGAAATTCTGACGGCTGTGGCTTTCGTACTCTTTTCCGAGCATCCGGCGGATGTCGTCGTTATGGAAGTCGGCCTTGGTGGACGTTTCGACGCCACCAATGTCATTGCCGAGCCTGCCGTCTCGCTCATCATGCCGGTTTCCATCGACCATCAGGCCTATCTTGGCGACCGCGTGGAGCTGATTGCCGCCGAGAAAGCCGGTATCATCAAGAAGGATTGCCCGGTTGTTGTCGGTTTCCAGCCTTTCGATGCAGCGCGGGAAGTTCTCGTCTCGACTGCCGACCGGCTTGGCTGTCCGGTTTCGGTTTACGGGCAGGATTTCCTCGCTTTCGAGGAGCATGGTCGCATGGTGTTCCAGAACGAGGACGGTCTGATCGACCTGCCATTGCCGCGCCTGCCCGGACGCCACCAGATTTCCAATGCCGCAGCGGCAATCGAGGCTGTGCAGATGGCTGGTTTCAGCCTGACCGACAAAGCCGTCGAAAAAGCGTTGATGGTGGTGGACTGGCCAGCACGCATGCAGCGCCTGACCCATGGCGCGCTCGTGGATATGGCCCCGGCAGCCTCCGAAATCTGGCTCGATGGCGGTCATAACCCGGGCGCCGGCGCAGTCATCGCGGAGGCACTCGGCGATCTGGAAGAACGCAATGAACGCCCGCTGTTCCTCATCACCGGCATGATCAACACCAAGGACCCGGTCGGCTATTTCGAAGCCTTTGCCGGTATGGCACGGCATGTTTTCACCGTGCCTGTTCCGTCCAGCGATGCGGGTATCCCCAATGATGAGCTGGCGGTCGCGGCCCAGAAAGCCAACCTGTCGGCAGAGCCTGTGCATTCGGTTGCCAACGCGTTGAAACTTCTGCGTGGCACGTGGCCCCCGGATGAAGCGCCACCGCGTATCCTGATTGGCGGTTCGCTTTACCTTGCGGGTGAAGTTTTGAGAGATAACGGCACACCACCCGCCTAACGGCAGATTTTAGAGCGGTTCCAGTAAAACAGAGTCGCTGGAACCGCTCCAAGTATTTATTTCGTCGCATTATCCTGCGCAAAAACCGCTTCACACTTTTGCTGGAAATGCTCCAAATAAAAACCCGGCTCGAAGGCCGGGTTTTGCATTTTTATGATGCTGTTCTTTATGCAGCAGAAGCCTTGATCCAGTCGGCGAGACGGCTCTTCGGAGCAGCGCCGACCATATTGGCAGCGAGTTCGCCGTCCTTGAACATCAGAAGCGTCGGGATCGAACGCACGCCGAACTGGGCTGCCAGTTCTGGATTCTCATCGATATTAACCTTGGCGATCTTGACCTGACCGGCCATTTCGGTCGCGATTTCGTCCAGAGCCGGCGCGATCATCTTGCAGGGACCGCACCATTCCGCCCAGAAATCCACCACGACAGGCTCGCTCGACTGAAGAACGTCCGACTGAAAATTGCTGTTATCGACCTTAACGGTTGCCATAGGGCTATCCTCTTTTCTCACCAAGAACGGCAGACATCTTTTCAGACTCACAACACGATCCGCTCTTCATTCGCTATATCATGTGGCGCGTCTGCTGCCATCCGTCAAGTTCTGGTTCGTCACCTTTCCTTGAGAGTCTTTCAGAGACTGCAGCGCGTCGTCCAGAACCACATCCGGCAGCGGCATCAAAAACGGACCTTCGGTGAACAGAAGCGCCGTTTCGACAATCCGCCCCGGATAGAGCGGAGCCAGCAACTCGCGATAAAGCGCAAGCTGCGCCCGATAGGCGAAAGGAACCGCCTCGATGGTTTTCGGTGGCGGTCGATTGGTCTTGTAATCGACGATCAGGACACGATCCTCGCCAACACTGATGCGGTCGATCTGACCGGACACGGCATGATCGCGCCCACCAAGCTCGATCGTGCCCATGATGGCAACTTCCCCGCGCGAGCCTTCCGCAAAGACCGGTGCATAGGTGGGATCGTCCAGAATGGTCCTGACGCTTTGCCAGGCAATCTGGCGCTCCGTTTCCGGCCAGTCGGCAGCGATCCGCCCAAGATAGTCGCGTGCCAGCGTTTCACGCCCATCCTGTGGGACATCCGGCAGATATTGCAGCAGCATATGGATCGCCGTGCCGCGTCGCAACGCAAAGGCTGGCGTCCCATTGCCCGGCCCCAGAACAGGCGAAAACGTATCCAGCGGCGGTTCTTCATCCGCTTCGATCAGCGCAGAAGCGCCGGACGGCGCCAGCGGTCGCGGCAGTCCGATTTCCGGCTTTATCGGCTCTCTATATTCATCTGGAAATGATGGCAGCGCATGATCTTCGGTTCTATCCTGCTCAGCAATCTCGACCATTCCGCGCGGTGTGTTGCGATAGCGCCTTGCGGCGACTTTCAGCACGGGGTGCACGAATGTCTCGGCCTTGGTGGCCAACGCATCCTCGACAAGGCGATGCCATGTTTCGCCGCTTTCACGCGTGCCGCGATAGCCGCAGATGATGAGCCGGTCTTCGGCGCGCGTCATGCCGACATAGAGCAGGCGGCGATATTCTTCCTCCGTCCGCGTTTTCAGCTTCTCGATCTGAGCGGTCGTGAAGCCGGTCTGGTATCCGGCATTCGGTTGCCAGAGATAGCCTTTCACCGACGGACTATCATTCGAAAAGTCAAAAGGAATGAGCTTTGGCGCACGACTGCCAGTCCAGACCGCGCTTCCCGGATCAACAAGAAACACCACTGCCCCTTCCAGCCCCTTGGCGGCATGGACAGTCATGATGCGCACTTCATTGCGCCCCTGATCCAGTTCACGCTTGATTTCCGGCGATGCCGCTTCCAGTGTTTCAAGGAAGGCTTGCAGGCCGGGCAGACCGGCACGCTCGGCTGAAAGCGCATAATTCTGGAATTCGTCGATGATATCGCCCGCCTCCGGCCCCAGCCTTGCCAGTAGTTTTCGCCGCGCACCGCCCGCGCTCAATATCCGTGCATAGAATTCGAACACCGGCATCGTGTCAGCCATGTTGCGCCAGCGGCTCAAGGTCTTGTGCACCTCGGCCAGTGCAACATCGCCGCGCGAGACCTGATAAAGCCGCTCGAACAATGTGAGGCCTGAACCGCGCGGATGGGCAAGCTCGAACAGCCGGTCGTCATCCCAGCCGAATAACGGGCTTTTCAATACCGATGCCAGCGAAAGATCGTCCGAAGGCTGAAGCACGAAACGACCGAGTGCCATCAGGTCCTGAATGGCAATATGGCTGGTGAGCCGCAGGCGGTCTGCACCTGCTACCGGAACGGACAGGTTTTTCAGCGCCCGCGACAAAGCAGGCATGAACTGGTCGCGCTTTCGTACCAGAACCATGATGTCACGCGGCATGATCCGCCGGTTCTGGCCCGGAATAGGTTCGCCGCGATCCAGCCAATGGCGAATGGTGGCCGCAATCTGATCCGCCAACCGGACAGCGGGTGCTGCCAGATGATCGACCGGCTCGCGCCAGTCGTCGGGCTCTTCCATCACTTCCGGCGTCAGCATATCCCATATTTCCACCTCGCCCGGCGCATCGGAACGAATGGCTTCATGGACCGTTGCGCCTGCAAGGCCCCGATTGGCCTCGGGTCTCGCAAAAACCTCGTCCACCGCCTGCAAGACATCGGGTGCGGATCGGAACGAGAAATTGAGGCTGACGCGCTCGAACTTCAGCTCGGCATCTTCCGCACGAAGACTGACCGACCTCCCCTGCGCCGCGAAATCCTCCGGCACGGCACCCTGGAACGAATAGATCGACTGTTTTTCGTCACCAACGGCAAAAAGCGTGCGGCTGATATTGCGTTGGCCGACGCCGGAGAAAAACTCTTCCGACAGCATTCGGATCACCTGCCACTGGTCGGGGCTGGTGTCCTGCGCCTCGTCGACCAGAATATGGTCGATGCCGCGATCGAGCTTGTACTGAACCCACTGCCCTGCCCCGTTGCGGGCGAGCAGCGCCACGGTCCGGGTAATGAGATCCTCGAAATCGAGCAGGCCGCGCTGACGCTTCAGGTCGTGATAGCGTTGCAGCAGATTGTCGATCAGCGTCAGCGCGGCCAGATTGAGCCGCACCAGACGCAATTCCTTCAGCCGATCAAGACCCTGTTCGACACGCGCGGCTGCCGCGTCAAAATCCTCTTCGAAATCCGGCAGAAGTTTCTTGACCGCCGCCGAGCCGACATAGGAACCGGATTTCGGCTCGCCAGTAGTTTTCAGAAACGCGGCGCGCAACACGGCCTCGCGGTCACGCTGGCTCGTCACCTTTTCGAAACGCCGGAGCTGCAGCGCAAAATCCTGCGCGCGCGACGCACCCTTCTGGATCGACATGATGAGCTCGAGCGCATCGTCGGAAAATTCCGGTATCGGCCAGAGATCGGCGATGAGATCGTCTTCGCTGGTTTGCGGATCGAAGCGGAAAGCCCGGTGCAGAGCTTCGCTGCGATGCGCCGCTACGCCCAGTTCGGCGATATAGGTCTGCAGGCCATTGCGCCTGCTTACGGCCTCATCCAGAAGCGATTGAAGCCCCATCTCGCCCGATGCCTGCAGAACATCAGCAAAGGCCGCTGCGAGATCAATATCGCCGCCGCCATGCGCGGTTTCGAGCAGTTGGCGCCGTGCTTCGCCGACAAGGGCTGCCTGCATCAAATCATCCATCATCTCGAAATGACCGGCAATGTTCGCCTCAAGCGGGAACTGGTGCAGGATCGCTTCGCAGAAAGCGTGGATGGTCTGGATTTTAAGCCCGCCCGGTGTTTCGAGCGCACGGGCGAACAGCCGTCGCGCTGCTGCAAGACGAGCATCGTTCGGTCTGCGGCCTTCAAGCGACTTCAGACGTTCGGCGAGTTCTTCGTCAGGCAGGACAGCCCATTCTGAAAGCCGCATGAACACGCGGTTCTGCATCACCGCCGCAGCCGCCTTGGTGTAGGTAAGGCAGAGAATCTTGGAAGGATCAGTACCCTCCAGCAGCAGGCGGATAACACGTTCGGTCAGAACATGGGTCTTGCCGGAACCCGCATTGGCGGACACCCACACAGAAGCCGCCGGATTTGCCGCGTTGCTCTGTGCCCGTAGCGTTTCTTCGGGGATAATGGGTGCCTTTTTCATTCACCGCCCTCCCCGCCAGCATCGCCCCCGGCAGACCATTCCAGTACTCGCGCCAGATGATCGTAATCACCCGTCAGGTCCGTCTCGCGAAACGGCAATGCGCGCGACAGGTAGCCTTTTTCCGGTTTTTGATATTCGACGAGCAATTGCGCCAGCCGCTGCCAGGATTCCTCGCCAAGAGCCGGTGCAGTTTTTTCCGATGGCGGTCGTCCAATCTTGAGGATCGATTCCGGCTTCACCTCGCCGCCCGCCTTGAGACGCACATAGGTCAGATCGGATGCACGGACCGAGCCAAGTTCCCGAAACGCGCCGCGCACCAGAAGTGCGGCTTCCAGCGCCAGCTGCGGCGATAGCAGCACATGCGCCTGTTTGGGCGATGGTGTCGATCCGGTCTTGTAATCGATGATTTCCGCTGTCCCGTCACGCATCAGATCGATGCGGTCAGCACGACCGGAAAGCGTAATGCCAAGCCCTTCGACCTCGCGTTTATCGGATGAAATCTCCGCAAAGCGGGTCTGGACATTGTAGGCGCGCTCGCGTTCCCAAGCTAGAAACTGCGGAATGAGCGCGGTGAAGCGCGGCCACCAAACGGCCTCTATTTCCGTCGGCAAATCCATATCGGCAAAGAGGACGCGCCCCAACTCCATCAACCGCTCTGCAGCGTCGGGAGCCAGCGGATCGATTGCCTCCTGCGTAAAATGGCCCAGAATATCGTGGAACAAAGTGCCGCGTTCGGCTGCAGCCGGGTCGCGGATCAACGGCTCCAGCGGCCGCAGCTTCAATATCTTCTTGGCGAAGATCGCATAGGGATCGCGGCGCAACGTTTCGATTTCCGTCACCGAAAAATGCTTCGGGCGCGCAAGGACCGGCGGCGCAGGCTGTGGCCTTTTCACGAAAGGCACGTCGGGCGCCTGATCGATTTCGCGTGACCACTGGATGAAACGCGCCCCACGCTTGCGCATTTCGGCGGTCACATCCGCGCCCAGCACAGTTTCAAGCCGCTGCAGCCAGCGCGATGGCACCGTCGGCGCATTGTCGGAACGCTGCGAGCGCGTCAGCACGACATGATCCATGCCAAGCGCCATCTGGAAATCGTGGGCGGCAAGGCCGGTGCGGCGTTCGGGCGGATCGAGCGCGATCATCGACTTCATGGGACGTGACATGAATGGGTCGTTGCGGGTGCGTGCAGGCCAGCTTCCCTCGTTGAGGCCGCCGATCACCACCGTATCCATGGTTTGCAGGCGTGCTTCAAGCGCACCCCAGATGAAGAGGCGCGGATGACCGCCCGGATGCGGCTTGACCGTCTCGCCCGCCATCAGGGCATCCAGTACGGCTGGCCATTCCGACGCTTCAAAGTCGAGCCCAGCTTCGCTCGAAACCAGACCACGCAAAAAGGTGGCAAGCTGTTCGCCACGTTCACCGGAATAGAAAGGAGCGATGCTGGCCTTTTCATTCCGAGCGAGATTTTCCAATGCTTCGACCGTAGCACGCGCGATTTCACCGATCTCGGTCCTGCGTCCAGCGATAACGAAAGGTACCAATGGTGCCATCGCGTTCGATAGGCTTTCGCAAAGATTTCGGGCAGCGGCGATCATGTCCGGTGTGACCGTGTCGTGCCATGCCGGTTGCCATGGCTGGCCGGCACTTTCCTCCAACCGCCGGTCGAAAAATGCAGGAAGATCGAGCACGGATGCGCGGCCCGTGCCACCGCGAAAGGCGATGAGTTCCAGGGTTTCGGCAGCAAGGCGTCGCTCGATGCGGGGAGCTTCCAGCCGCAGCAGCGGATGCTTGACCAGCGCCAGCAACGCAACCGGGTCGCCCGGGTTGAAGACGGTCTCCACCAGCAGCCGTAGCAATGTCGTGGTCTCGACATCACGCAGATGCCGTCCGCCGGAATCGTCGGCATCAATGCCGAAACGGGCAAGTTCACCCACCACGCGCCGCGCCAGATTGCGGTCTGCCGTAACAAGCGCGGCTGTTTTACCTTCATCATTGATCGCGTCGCGCAAGACGAGAGCCACAGTAAGCGCCTCTTCCCGCTCATTCGCGGTTTCAATCAGGTCAATAGTCTGCGCCGCCTGCCGCAACGCAGTCGGCTGCATATCGGGATCGCGTGCAAGCTGTCCCCACGCATCGGTCGTTTCCGCCGGACGAAGCGCTTCACTGACCACCCGTTCGCGCAGGCGTTTCGAGGCAGGCATATCGTCCAGATGTTCCACATCCGCACGCAATGTCTGCATTGCATCGAGAAGCTTGCGCAAACCGAATTGCGGATGACCGAAGGTCGACGGATTATCGGTTGCCGATGCCAGCATCTGCCAGGCTGCATCATCCAGATCGCGATCCAGCCCGGGCAGCACCACCGCGCCATTCGGCAAGTCCGCAATGGCGGAAATCAGTTCCGCCGTCGCCGGTATGGAACCGGTGGAACCAGCAACGATAACCGGTCCGGCAGGCGGATGGGCGCGCAGCCGCTTCACTTCGCTCCAGATGAGATCGTTGCGATGCGCAGCGGGATTCGAAAGCCTGCGTTCCGCCAGAATATCCGGCCACAGATTGGTGACGATGTTGAGAAAGCCGAGCGTGACCTGCCACCAGTCGGCAAGGTCTTCCGGAGCAATTCCAGCAAGCTCGCTCCATTTAGCCCCATCAGTTTCGACCTGATCCATCAGCCCTGCCAGATCGCGGGCGAGCCAGATCGCATCGGCAGTCGTTGCCGGAACGGAAACGTCGTCAACACCGAAAAGGGCGCGCACATGCGAAGGCAGCGATTCCCGCCAAGGACGGATCAATCGCGCTAGAAGCAGAAGCCGCTCCGCTGTACCGATCGGTGGATTGATATCGAAGACGCCCGACGAGCCTGCATTGAAGAAAGCTGCATCTTCATCCACATCGCCGAGCGGCTTTATCGTCGGCAAAATAGCGCTTTTTGTCGAATTCCTATCGACGAGTATCGATCTCAACGCGCGCGCCGCACGGCGTGTCGGCACATAGATGGTTGCATTGGCCAATGCCAGCGGATCGGACGGATTGCCGGGAAAACCTTCGACCAGCCGTCCTTCCAGAAGCGCTTTTGCAAAAGCAGGCAGAAACGGCGTGCCGGGAGGAATTGAAAACAGGCGCTGTTTCCCATCTCTGGGCCGTCTTGCGCTCATGCGTTCTACCTCCTCATGCAAATGCGGTAAGCGCTGCCTCCGCCTCGCCGATCGCGTCCGGCGTTCCGACGGTCAGCCAATGTCCGGTCATTGGCATACCATAAAGGCGACCGGCTGCAATCGCTTCGTCGAAATAGCGGTTGAGTGAGGACACACCGGGCTCCGCGCCAGCGAAGATACGAGGATGGATGATCCCTGCTCCCGCATAGATCACCGGCTCGCCGGAGATGTCCCGTGCGCGGCGCAGATGCCCGTTTTCGTCGGCAACGAAATCACCCTTGCCTTCATAACCCGTTTCCTGATCGAGACGTGCCGTCATCAGGAGAATATCCATTCGGTCGGCATCCCAAGCGTCAGCGAGCGCCAACAGATTAGGAGCTTTCTCGTCGCCTACCCAGAATGTGTCGGCATTCAATATGACAAACGGTTCTGTTCCGAGTATCGGCAGCGCCTTCACGATGCCGCCAGCGGAATCGAGCAGCATTTCGCGTTCGTCCGAAATCACGATCTCAAGATCGTTGCGGTCACGAAGATGCGCTTCCAGTTGGCCGGCTAAATAGTGCACATTGACGATTGCCGTGCCGATACCTGCCTGCGCCGCCGCATCGAGCCCCCAGTCGATCAAGGGCTTGCCCGCCACCTTGACCAGCGGTTTAGGAGTGGTTTCGGTGATGGGACGCATGCGCTTGCCAAGTCCGGCGGCAAGAACCATAGCCGTCTTCGGGACCATTTCAGACATTTTCATTGCGCGGCCTCTTCCTGCTGCATCAATCCCAATTCCTCAAACCACGCCGCCACTGGCGCCATGACCGAATGCTTCAGCACACGGCCGAGATAGTCATGAATGCGTGGCAGATGTTTTAGATAATCCGGCTTACCATCACGCTCATCGAGCCGCACGAAAAGACCGAGCAGCTTGGCGTTACGCTGTGCGCCCATGGCCGCATAGGCCTTGCGGAACAAAGCTTCGTCGAACGCATGTCCGAGCGCACAACGCTCATCGCAATAGGCTGCGACCACAGCCTGTTCCAGCTCCGGCGAAATCGTCACACGCGCATCGAGGGCCAGCGAAGCCACGTCATAGGCTGCCGGTCCAATCATCGCATCCTGAAAATCGATGACACCGATCTTGTCCTTGCCTTCCGCTTCTGGAAACCAGAACAGGTTGGGCGAATGATAGTCGCGCAAGAGCAGGCTCTTCTCAACATCGGCAATGTCGGCGATCACGTGGTCCCATGCGGCTTCGTAAGCTTGCTTTTCTGCGTCTGTAAGTTGCCTTCCCATCATGCGCGGCGCGTACCACTGGCCGATGAGGCTGACCTCGATCATCATCGCATCACGGTCGAAACCGGCGATGATGTGGTCGGGATGCCCCGCCACAGGTGCATGGCCTGGCCAGGAAACACCATGCAGATGCGCCAGAAAGCGTCCGGCGGCCTCATAGCGTTCGGCGACAGGTTCACCGGACGATGCCCGCACGCCCTCGGTTCCGAGGTTCTCAAGAATAAGGAACCCGGCATCGAGATTGGCGGCACGCATTTGCGGTACACGGAAGTCCTGCCCTGCCAGAAGCCCATTAATGGCAGCAAAGGCAAGGATGTTTTCCGCAAGATGCGCAATCTGCCGATAGGTTTTTCCGTCACGCAGCGGCGGATCATAGGGCATCTGCGGCGCATTCATCAAAATCTCGACGCCGTGGGCAGCCGTGCGGATCGTCTCGTATTTGCGTGGTGACGCATCGCCCTGCAAATAGCGGCGCGTTGCATCGGCACGGCCATGGAGGTCCAGAAATGCGCGTATCGCATGGCTGCGTTCCAGCCGCTGGATCGCGGCCACTGGTCCCGACACGCTAATACGTCGCCCTGCCCCTTCGTGGCTCAGCGTGACGGCAAAAGACGGTTCAGACAGGAAACCCTCGCCCTGCTCCGGCCATTCGGCTAGAACCACGCCATCCTCAAGAAACTCCGGCAGTCCCAGCTCATCCAGTTCTTCACCGTGTGAAATACGGTAAAGATCGGCATGGGCAACAGCAATGCGCAGGGCCTCGTAGCTTTGCACCAGCGTGAAAGTCGGGCTTGGGACGTCCAGCCCTTCATCATCAGCAATTGCCCGGATGATAGCGCGGGCAAGCGAGGATTTTCCCGCCCCCAGATCGCCGGAAAGCGTGACAAGATCGCCCTTCTGCAGGGCGAGGGCGAAATCCTCGCCGAAACGCTGTGTTGCAGCTTCGTCGGGCAAGAAATAGCTGATACTGGATTGTGAGGCGCTCATGGGCACCCTTTACCTTATTCGGCAGCGACGCGGAAGCTACGTGTTTCCGACGGAAAACGGCAAATGACCGTTGTTCCACGACCGGAACCCGTATCGATATCGACCGACCCGCCATGCAGCTCGACAAAGCTCTTGACGATGGCAAGTCCGAGGCCGGCACCACGACGGCGACCGCCATTCGGATAGGACTGGAAGCGTTTGAAAACCGTGTCGAGCACTTCTCCGGGCATGCCGGGACCGTCATCGTGGACGGCAAAGACCACTTCCGACCCCTCGCGCGCCACCTGCAGCTGGATGCTGGAGCCTTCCGGCGCATAGTTGGTGGCGTTGGACAGGAGGTTGAAAAGTACCTGACGGACGCGGTTTGCATCGGCCTTGAATACATCCACGTCGTCGGCAATGTCGATGTCGAGCCCGATATCGTGGTCGCGCATACGCTCGCCGACACGGGAGGCGGCAGCGGAAATCGCTTCCACGACGGAAACCTCACCGACCTCCAATTCCATGATGCCTGCATCGACCGTTGCGAGATCAAGAATATCATTGACGATGGTCAGCAAGACCGATGACGACGTGCTGATATGGTCGAGATATTCGATCTGGCGCTCGTTGAGCGACCCGAAAGCCGGTGTCTGCAACAGCTCGGTAAAGCCGATGATGTTTGTGAGTGGCGAACGCAGTTCGTAGGAAACGTGCTGGACGAAATCGTTCTTGATCTGGTCGGCCAGTTCCAGCGCCTCGTTCTTTTCCTTGAGCGCCCGTTCGACGCGCACGGTGTCGGTGACGTCGATGAAGGTCAGCATGGTCTGCCCCTTCGGCAGCGGCACCACGGCGAAGGAAAGAATGGTGCCGTCGTCCAGCTCCACCTGTCCCATGCGCCCGTCACGCGTATCGAGAAAGCCAGTGACGGTGGAGACGAAATCATCCCACAATCCGTTGCCGCCGCGCTCGCCGCAAATCCTGGCAATCGACGAAATATGCGTGCCTTCGACAATGAGCGGCATCGGCAGCGCCCAAAGATCGGCGAAGGACGGGTTGGAAAGCCGGATGCGGCCATCAGAGCCGAACACCGCCACGGCTTCCGCCAGATGGTCGAGCGTTTCACCCTGCACCTTGATGAGCGTGTTGTAACGGCCTTCGAGCTCGAACTTCTCGGTCATGTTCTCGAAGAACCAGGTCACACCGCCTTGCGGATGCGGATTGGCGACGACGCGCATCGTCCGCGTATCCGGCAGATGCCACATATGTTCCTGCGGCTCGACTGCGCGATAGGCAGAAAGCACCGAATCCTTCCATTTGCGCCATTCCGGCTGCTCTGGAAGTTTGCCTTCCGAACGCAGGCGGTCGAGGATCAGCGTATTGCTCGGCTGCGATTCCAGCCAAGCCGTATCAAGTGACCAAAGCTTGGCAAAAGCCTGATTGAAGAATTGCAGCTTCATCTCGGGATCGAAAATCGCCACAGCAGTCGAAAGCTGGTCGAGCGTTTCGGCATGGCTCTTCATGGTGCGGTTCAGTTCTTCCCGCACCGCCTGTACTTCGGTCTGGTCGAAACCGAGGCCGACAGAACCCGTTTCAGCACTCACATCCGTCACGTTGAACAAACGGCGATCACCATGCACCACAGCCGTCAGCTGTTCCTGCAGGACAGGCTCGGCAAAGCGATCACGCTCCAGTCGCTGGCGTGCCTGCGCACCGAAAAGCTCGCGCCCTTCTGAAATGACCTGGCTCGCATCCGCCATATCGACTGCCTGCGCATAGGCGGCATTGACCCATTCGACGCGACCACCGGCGTCGCGGGTCCATACCGGCTGGTCGATCCTGTCGAGAAGACGCCGGAAAAGCTCGATACGCTCGGAAAATTCACGGTTCTGCGCCTGCAGTGCCGCGCGTTCCGCCTGCACGCCCTGCAGGCTGAGGAACCGGGCAACAGCAAAGCCCCCCGATGTGCGTCCGCGCACGTCGAGCAGAGTGCCGTTGACAGTTTCAACCGTGAGATCGAAAGACCGTGCCTGTTCGCGTAGCATTCCAATGGCGCGCTCAAGCGCCACGACCGATTGCGGGCGCAACCAGCGGCCAAATGCCAGAAAGGTGGAGCGATCCTGCGGGGCCGCACTATCGTCTGGCAACAGTCCGACGACTTCAGCGCGCGTGCTATGGCCATCCCAGACCACGATGCGCTGATCCTTGAGGTTAAGCAGGGCTTCATTGCGCTGGGCGACCAGATTGAGGTCGGCGAATTTGGAACGCAGTTCCTTGTTTTCTGCGGCAACGCGCGACCGTTCGCGGATCAGCCAGCCCGCAGAAAGTAGCGCTGCGCCCATCACGCCTAGGAACATGGAAAACTGGATAACCTCGAAAGCGCCGATACTGCCGCCGCCGAAGGGCAGGGCGATACGCGCCGATTCCGCGCCCTGTGCGAAAGCGGGCACTGCTGCGAAAAGCGTCGAAAGAGAAACAGAAGCCTTCATCAGGGCTTTTTTCGGAGCAAGCCATGCGAACGGCTTTGCAACATGGGCGGCAGGAAGCCATTGCCTGCCAGTAATGATTGCGGAAACATTCCGCAAAATCCCCGTTGCGCCGAAATCTGGCATGTTGTCCTTTTCTCCGCCACCCGGCCATGAAAACCGCCACGAAGGCAGACCGGCCGTATTAAAACACTTCAATACACATCAAAGCCCGACCATACGCACGCCGCCACAGTGCACGAAGGTCAGCCCGTTTTAGAGCGCCGTGCGCCTTTGTGGGCGCACAAAGGACGCTCTATCTGTTAAATCTACGCATCGTGCTTTCCAAAAATCGATTTCGATTTTCAAGCCGATGCGTGGCATTTAGGGGATGAATCGTCCTGTCGCTTCCCGCCACAACCGGCAAAAAACGCACAACGCAAACACCCGCTCAAACACCTTGATTCGCCTACACAATACCCTTCCGGCGAATCCACGTGAAGCATCTTGCACGCAAAAAGAAAGACCGGGCAGTTTGTCAACCGCCCGGTCTCAACATGTAGTGCAATGCTTAACGTATGGTTAATACCTGTAGTGTTCCGACTTGAACGGGCCCTGTGGAGTGACGCCGATATAGGCAGCCTGTTCCTCGGAAAGCACAGTCAGCTTGGCGCCGAGCTTGTCGAGATGCAGGCGCGCGACCTTCTCGTCGAGATGTTTCGGCAGCACATAGACTTCATTCTTGTAAGCGTCGGTGCGGGTAAAGAGCTCGATCTGGCCCAGAACCTGATTGGTGAACGAAGCCGACATGACGAAGCTCGGATGGCCGGTTGCATTGCCCAGATTGAGCAGACGACCTTCGGAAAGCAGGATGATGCGCTTGCCGTCCGGGAATTCGATCAGATCGACCTGCGGCTTCACGTTGGTCCATTTCAGGTTGCGGAGTGCCGCCACCTGAATTTCATTGTCGAAGTGACCGATATTACCGACGATCGCCATGTCCTTGAACTTGCGCATATGGTCGATGGTGATCACGTCCTTGTTGCCGGTCGTGGTCACGATGATATCGGCTGTGGAAGCGGCATCGTCGAGGGTTACGACTTCGAAACCATCCATTGCAGCCTGAAGTGCGCAGATCGGATCGACTTCGGTAACCTTCACGCGTGCGCCTGCGCCAGCGAGCGACTGGGCGGAGCCTTTGCCGACATCGCCATAACCGCACACGACGGCAACCTTGCCAGCCATCATGACATCGGTGCCGCGACGAATGCCGTCGACGAGCGATTCCTTGCAGCCGTACTTGTTGTCGAATTTCGACTTGGTGACGCTGTCATTGACGTTGATGGCCGGGAAGGGCAGGAGGCCCTTCTTCTGCAGCTGGTAAAGACGGTTGACGCCGGTGGTGGTTTCTTCCGTCACGCCCTTGATGGCGTCGCGCTGGCGCGTGAAGAAGCCCGGCGTTGCAGCCATACGCTTCTTGATCTGCGCGAAAAGCACTTCCTCTTCTTCCGAACCGGGATTCGACAGAACGTCCTCGCCTGCTTCGGCGCGCGCGCCGATGAGGATATACATGGTGGCGTCGCCGCCATCGTCGAGGATCATATTGGACGGTTCGCCGTCCGGCCACTGGAAGATCTGGTCCGTATAGGTCCAGTATTCTTCAAGCGTTTCACCCTTGATGGCGAAAACCGGCGTGCCGGTGGCGGCAATCGCGGCAGCCGCATGATCCTGCGTCGAGAAAATGTTGCAGGAGGCCCAGCGGACCTCAGCGCCCAGCGCCTGCAGCGTTTCGATCAGAACGGCGGTCTGGATCGTCATATGCAACGATCCAGAAATGCGCGCGCCCTTCAGCGGCTGCGACTTGCCGAATTCCTCGCGGGCAGCCATCAGGCCCGGCATTTCGGTTTCTGCGATATCGAGTTCCTTGCGGCCCCAATCGGCCAGGCTAAGATCCTTGACGACAAAATCTTGGCTTGCGGTCATCGCGTGCTCCAATAAAGGCAGTTCCAGCTCGATAAAGATGTAATCAGCGGCCGGGATTGCATTCCAATATGGGGCGGCTTTCCACACGGGAAAGCGCTCCGGCTGCCGCCTTGACTAGCAGATCGCCGCCAGAAGCACAACGCAATATAAAGAAATCTTTATACGTGCATATCAGACAGGTTTGTCGAACACGGGGTCAATGACCGTCAAAGGAAGGTCGACCTGCAATATTTCGAGCATGTGGCGAAACTCGGCGACGGGATAGGTTTCGCTTTTCGTGACAAGGGCAACTGTGCGACCAGAGCCGCCTTCGGGTTGCGGGAGTGCAGCGATCACGTCATCCGCCGGATCAAGAAACTGCCAGCCGGGACGGGCCGTTTCGAAAAACGGTCTGAGCCATGGCAGATGGGTGCTGGAAAGTGTCAGCGTGTCGATGAGAGGGTAGCTGGCAGCAATGTCATCGCAGAATGCGGCGACCTTTTGCGCGGTCTCGTCCGGTTGCCGAAGAAAAGCGCCATTTTCCACCAGCTCCACCATCGCAGACGCATTGATCAGAGCGACATCGCCTGGGTTATCGGCCTGTGTTCGGACAAAATCTGCAAGTTCTTCGCTCTCGATCATCGAACGCACACCCATAACGGCAACCTTGCCGCTGTGGCTTGCCGCAAGGGCAGTGCGTACCGGCGGCGCTACGCCGTAAACCGGTACAGCGAACTCGCTTTTCAATGTGTCGAGGACCATGACCGAGGGCGCATTGGAAGCAAGGACAATTGTTTGAGCGCCAAGGCTTGTGAGGTATTGGATCGTGCTGCGCATGATGGAAAGCAGCTGATCGCGGCTTTTGGCGCCATAGGGGAAACTGGCCCGATCAGCAAAATAGATGATGTCGCGCTGCGGCTGGCTGCGCCTGATCAGTTCAACCAGAGCATAGCTGCCGATCCCTGCATCAAAAACGGCCACCGGATCGTTGAGATCTCCCACGGCGGCCACAGTCTTGTTCTTCAGCATTCTTCGCCGAACTTGTCGGCGATGAGTGTCTGCAAGGCTTCCAACACGGCATCGGCCTGTTCACCGGAGGCACTAACGTCGATGCAGCAGCCGGGTGACGCGGCGAGCATCATCAGCCCCATGATCGACGTGCCGCCAACGGTCATGCCGTCCTTGCTCACGCGGACATGCGCATTGTAACCATCGACCAACTGCACGAACTTGGCCGAAGCGCGGGCATGAAGTCCGCGCTTGTTGACGATCTCGAAGGATCGGGAAACTGCAGTTTCGGGTTCGTATTCACCGGTAACGGGCACGCTGGAGTGCATGAATTACTTTCCTGTCAGGACCTGGCTCGCAACATTGATATATTTGCGCCCCGCATCCTGCGCCTCACGCAGGGCTGTCTTGATGTCGCCCCCGATGCGGACGCTCGACAGCTTGATAAGCATCGGCAGATTGACACCTGCGATGACTTCGACCTTGCCTTCCTTCATGACGGAAATGGCGAGATTGGACGGTGTACCACCGAACATATCGGTCAGGATGATGACCCCGCTGCCATTATCGGCGCGTTCCACCGCATCAACGATATCCCGCCGACGCTGTTCCATATCGTCTTCGGCACCGATGCAAACGGTCTCGAAATTGTCTTGCGGCCCGACTACATGCTCAACAGCATGCAAAAACTCTTCGGCCAACCTTCCGTGCGTGACAAGCACGAGTCCGATCATACTATAAAAGCTCCCGTCGCGTGCCCGCCGCATCACCCCGCCAGAGTGTCAGATGGCACTGAAACCACGCCGGAAAAGCGCCGGCGAGTTGTGCATCTTGGCAGCGCAAATCTTGATAGCAAGTGAAAAATTTCCACGCTGCCACTAAAAAAGCAAAATGCCGCAGCGCTGTGAAATATTAGCCGATTCGTAACGAAGCCTGTTTCAGCTCTCGGACGAGGGCCATTTTTCATAGAACAAGGTGGCTTCGATGGCCCGCGAAAGCGCGTTGGAATCGCCATTCGACGACAAAGCCGGCAAAAGAAGTCGGGGCAGTGAGATGCCCTCGAATTCCCACATTTCAACGCTCGGATAGCGTTCAGCCTCGCCACGATCCACAAGCCGGACGACGAGATAAAGCGGAGCGGCCTCCGCAAAAGCGACCTTGAAAAGCCCCGCGCCGCGAATCTCCACGCCACCAGCAAGGGCGGCTGGAACGCTGGCGATCAGCCTGCCGCTTTCCACATGAAGCAATGTGCGGTCGTCAGCGACCAGTGAAGCGACCTCTCCACGAAGGAGGGCTCTTTCCACAAGTGTCAGCGCAAGTTCGGTCTTGCCCGCGCCGGAACGCCCCATGATCATGACACCACGGCCTTGAACCTGAAGCGTGGTTGCGTGAAGCCCGCTTTTTTCCTCTTCAGGTGTCATGGGCTTGCAGGCAGGTCGACGATGAAGCGAGCACCCTTGAACTGGTCGGGCCTTGCCGGATCGACAATATTCTCTGCAGTCAGCGTGCCGCCATGCGCTTCTATGATCTGGCGGCTGATCGAAAGGCCGAGACCAGAATTCTGGCCGAAAGCCTCCGAGGCCGGACGGTCCGTATAGAATCGCTCGAAAATGCGCTCGATATTCTCGATCGGAATGCCTGGACCATTATCCTCGACAAGCACGCGCAAGCGACTGCCTTCGCCACTCAGCGACACGACGATGCGGCCTGTATCGTCCGGCACGAAAGAACGGGCATTTTCAATCAGATTGCTCACCACCTGACCGAGACGCAGATCGTGACCGGCAACATAGAAACCCTTCTTTCCGGCAGGCAGTTTGCCGGTATCGAAGACGATTTCCGTTCCGACCTTGTTGCGGCGCACTTCGCGCGCTGCCGTTACGAGATTGGTCAGAAGCGTCTTCATGTCGACGCGGTCGATATGTTCGCGCGCAAGTTCCGCATCGAGACGCGAAGCGTCGGAAATATCGGTAATCAGGCGGTCGAGGCGGCGAACGTCGTGCTGGATGATATCGAGAAGCCGCTTGCGCGATTCTTCGGTCTTGGCGAGCGGCAGGGTTTCGACAGCGCTGCGCAGCGAGGTGAGGGGGTTCTTCAACTCATGGCTGACATCGGCGGCAAAGCTTTCGATGGCTTCGATACGGGTGTAGAGCGAATCGGTCATTTCGCGAATCGACGTGGAAAGATGGCCGACCTCATCCTGACGTTCGGAGAAATCGGGAATTTCCACACGACTCTTCACACCATGGCGAACGCGGTCTGCCGCAGCAGAAAGCTTGCGCAGCGGGCTTGCAATCGTCGATGCGAGGAAAAGCGACAGAATGACCATGACCAGAGAAACGACGCCGAACACGCGGAAAACCGCCATGCGCTCACCCTGCACGATCTTGTCGATATCGTCGCCTTCAGTGGAGAGCAGGAGTACACCCAATATTGCACGCGAGCGCTGGATCGGGACGGCAACCGAAACGACCAGCTCGCCCTTTTCATTGCGTCGCTGCGCTGTTTGCGGCGAACCGGCCAGCGCCTTGACGATTTCCGGATAGGCAAGGCCGTTACCGCCCGGCTGTTCCTGATAGACCGGCAGGCCTCCACCATAGAACAGATGCGAAATCCACGTCCCGGCCCGTTCCCAGATGGTCGGTGTCTCTTCCTCGATCGGCGGCAGGTCGTAGCGAAGTACAGGCCCCGCCGAAGGGAAGCTTGGAGAATAGAGTGCGCGCGAATCGAGCAACATATTGGCGTAGCGATCATAGATGCGCGCCCGCGTGCTCGTCGGCGAAATCAACCGGCGCAGCAAGGGAGAAACTTTTTCCGGATTGATCGGAAATTCCCAATTGTCGGGCGAATCCGGTGATGGCGTCAGGCTTTGCCCGGCCTGAAGCTCCAGAAGCTTTTCCGGGTCGATCATCAAAGAATTGGTATCGATGGTCGCCGAAGCCGAGATGGCGCCTGCAATGATCTTGCCTTGCGTCAGCAGGCTTTCAATCTTTGCATCAATCAGCCCCTCACGGAACTGATTCATGTAGAGAATGCCGGAAACAAGAACCGCCAGCGCCGCCAGATTGAGAAACAGGATACGGCGCGTCAGACTCGAGAACAGATATTGGCCAAGAAACTTGCGCAGAGGCGCAAAGAAGCGACGCCAGAACACCGAGCGCTGCCGCCGGGCCCTGCGTTCGCGCAAATCCGATTTCTGGCCGATAAGGCCGTCGTTCCCGGTTTCTGCGACCATGTCGCTCTGTCTGCTCTCATTAAACTACCGCCAGACCTCACGGACTGGCGATATGTAATTATCTATCAAGCCTCGCGGAAGCGATAGCCGACGCCATAGAGCGTTTCGATCATTTCGAAATCGTCGTCAACCGCCTTGAACTTCTTGCGCAGGCGCTTGATATGGCTGTCGATGGTACGGTCATCCACATAGACCTGCTCATCATAGGCCGCATCCATGAGGGCGTCACGGCTTTTCACGACGCCCGGACGCTGTGCCAACGAATGAAGAATCAGGAACTCAGTGACCGTCAGCGTTACCGGCTCGCCCTTCCAGGTGCAGGTGTGACGCTCCTGATCCATGACCAGCTGGCCGCGCTCAAGCGATTTGGCCTGCTGCCCGGTCGGCTTGGCCGTGCCGTCGCGTGCGGCAACCCGGCGAAGCACCGCCTTGACGCGCTCGACCAGAAGGCGCTGGGAGAACGGCTTGGTGATGAAATCATCCGCGCCCATTTTGAGGCCGAAAAGCTCGTCGATCTCGTCGTCCTTGGACGTGAGGAAGATGACGGGGAGGTCGGATTTCTGGCGCAGACGGCGCAGAAGCTCCATACCGTCCATGCGCGGCATCTTGATATCGAAGATCGCAAGATTGGGCGGACGCGCCATCAGACCGTCCAGCGCGGACGCGCCATCGGTGTAGGTTTCGACCCGATAGCCTTCCGATTCCAGCGCGATGGACACGGAGGTCAGGATGTTGCGGTCGTCGTCGACCAGCGCAATTGTCTGCGTTGCCGAGGCTTCCTTCATGCGAACCTTTCTCCTTCAACTAAGCCAACCGGAATATCCGGCTGGTGACGTCTTTCAGCCGCCAGAGACTGGCGGGTTATAGATCGAGCGCCTTATTACACATCGATACTAGTATAATGTGCCTGCTTGTGCAGTACAAATTAGGTACAAAATGTGGCAGCACCGGAAGAAGCCGCGAAACGACGCTCTCCGAATCGCGCTTTGGTTAATGCCAGCCCGACCTTCATTCCCCGAAACTCACAGCTCATAACGCATAGATTAAACGATTTAAAAAAATTTCAAAAATTTTAAATCGATTAAATATTTGAATTGCCACGATTAATCTGTTTCTGACTGCCATCCTCAGTTTCGCGATCAATCTGGTAGGCGCGAAAGAGACCGATCAATTGTCAAACCATATGGCGGAGACATCATGAGAGAGACCGGCATTCACAACACGGCCGCTTCCATTGCCACTTCAGGACTGAAGGAAATCTCCGCAGTCTTTTACAACCTTGGGGCCGCCCGGCTTTATGAGGAAACCGTTCGCCGGGGCGAAGCCGAACTGTCGGCGCAGGGTGCGCTTGTCGCACGCACCGGACAACACACGGGCCGTTCGCCGAAAGACAAGTTCGTCGTGCGCGATGCCGACACGGAAGATCATGTCTGGTGGGACAACAACAAGCCGATGAGCCGCGAGGCCTTCGAGCTGCTCTATGCCGATTTCATCGACCATGCGAAGGGCAAGGAGCTTTTCGTTCAGGACCTGATCGGCGGCGCTGATGCCGACAACAAGATCAATGCCCGCGTCATCACCGAATATGCCTGGCATTCGCTGTTCATTCGCAATCTTCTGATCCGTCCGGAACAGGAAGCGCTTGCTTCCTACGTGCCGGAAATGACGATTATCGACCTGCCAACCTTCAAGGCGGATCCGGAACGCTATGGCGTGCGCACCGAAACCGTGATCGCGGTCGACCTGACCCGCAAGATCGTGCTGATCGGCGGCACCTCCTATGCCGGTGAAATGAAGAAGTCGGTTTTCACCGCACTCAACTACATCCTGCCTGCGAAGGGTGTGATGCCGATGCACTGCTCGGCCAATGAAGGCCCGAACGGCGACACCGCCGTCTTCTTCGGCCTGTCCGGCACCGGCAAGACCACGCTTTCGGCAGATCCGACCCGTACGCTGATCGGCGACGACGAGCATGGCTGGGGCGAGCATGGCATCTTCAACTTCGAAGGCGGCTGCTATGCCAAGACCATTCGTCTGTCCGCCGAAGCGGAGCCGGAAATCTACGCGACGACGCAGCGTTTCGGCACGGTGCTGGAAAATGTCGTTCTCGATGAGAACCGCCAGCCGGATTTCGACGACGGCTCGCTGACGGAAAACACCCGCTGCGCCTATCCGCTCGATTTCATCCCGAATGCATCGAAGTCGGGCAAGGGCGGCCAGCCGAAGAACATCATCATGCTCACTGCCGATGCCTTCGGCGTAATGCCTCCGATTGCCAAGCTGACGCCAGCACAGGCCATGTACCACTTCCTGTCCGGCTACACGGCCAAGGTCGCCGGTACCGAAAAGGGCGTGACCGAACCGGAAGCGACCTTCTCGACCTGCTTCGGCGCACCGTTCATGCCGCGCCATCCGTCGGAATACGGTAACCTGCTGCGCAAGCTGATCGCCGAGCACAAGGTCGATTGCTGGCTGGTCAATACCGGCTGGACGGGTGGTGCTTACGGCGTTGGCAAGCGTATGCCGATCAAGGCAACCCGCGCTCTGCTCGCCGCCGCGCTTGACGGTTCGCTGAACGATGCCGAATTCCGCATCGATCCGAATTTCGGCTTCGCGGTTCCGGTCGACGTACCGGGTGTGGACACGTCCATTCTCGATCCGCGCTCGACCTGGGCCGACAAGGCTGCCTATGACGCGCAGGCCAAGAAGCTTGTCGACATGTTCGTCACGAATTTCGAAAAATTCGAAAGCCATGTCGATCACGAGGTAAAGGACGCAGCGCCAGCGATCCGTATCGCTGCGGAATAGCTTTTTCTACGCATGTCTTTATCCAAAAACCGGTTCCCACTTTTTGGAGACATGCTTTTACCATCCTGAGGAGGAGGGAGAGCCCGGCTGAAAGGCCGGGTTTTTCTTTTGTATAAGGGATACAAAGCGGTATATCTCCTCGTCATGGAAGAGAACCGGAACATCATCCGCATTACCAATCGCCTGACGATCCGTGAAGACGATCTGGAGGAGAGCTTCATTCGTGCCTCCGGGCCGGGCGGTCAGAACGTCAACAAGGTTTCGACTGCCGTACAGCTGCGCTTTCATGCCGTGAGAGCAGGCCTGCCGGAAGATATCCTGTCACGGCTCTTCAAGCTTGCCGGACAGAAAGGTACCAAGGACGGCGATATTCTGATCGAGGCCAATCGTTTCCGCACCCAGGAGCGCAACCGCGAGGACGCGCGCGAACGGCTGATCGCGCTTATTGCCAAAGCTGCCGAACCACCGCCGCCACCACGCAAGAAGACCAGGCCGACAAAAGGCTCCGTCGAACGCCGCCTCAAGGCCAAGTCCGGACGATCCGACATCAAGAAGGGCCGCGGCAAGGTTTCTTACGACTGATCCCAAAAGACTCCACACAGGGAAACGCGAGACCATGAAATCCCATGAAATCGAGACCAGCCACGGTCGCATTGCCATCCGTGAAAGCAGGGGTAACGGAACGCCCTTGCTGATGATCCATGGCAACTCCAGCGCAGGCGCCATCTTTGCGCCCCAGCTTGAGGGCGAAATCGGTAGAAACTGGCGGGTGATCGCGCCAGATTTGCCGGGGCATGGCCAGTCCGGCGACGCCCTTGATCCGGATCGCAGCTATTCCATGGAAGGCTATGCCGACGCGATGACGGAAGTGCTGGCGAAGCTCGGCATTTCGGATACAGTCGTTTTCGGCTGGTCGCTTGGCGGCCATATCGGCATCGAGATGATTTCACGCTTTCCCGGCATGCGCGGCCTGATGATTACCGGCACGCCGCCTGTGGCGCGTGAGGAAGTGGGGCAGGGGTTCAAGAGCGGCCCGGATATGGCACTTGCCGGGCAGGAGGCATTTTCCGACCGCGATGTCGAATCCTATGCGCGCAGTACCTGCGGCGAACCGTTCGAAGACCAGTTGCTTGAGATTGTCGCCCGAACGGATGGGCGCGCGCGGCGCATCATGTTCGAAAAATTTGCAGCCGGAACCGGTGGCAACCAGCGCAATATCGTTGCCGAAGCAAGGCTCCCGATTGCAGTCGTCAACGGTCGTGACGAGCCGTTTGTTGAACTGGATTTCGTCTCGAAAGTCCGTTTTGGCAATCTCTGGGAAGGCAGAACCCATATCATCGACGGGGCAGGGCATGCGCCCTTCCGCGAGACACCAGCTGTTTTCGATGATTATCTGCAGCGCTTCATGCGCGACTGCACGGCCTGACCTACTGCAATCACCAAAAGACAAAAAGGGCCGGATAACCGGCCCTTTTTCATATCTAAGTACTTGTTTCGTCGCATTATCCTACGCAAAATCGCTTCGCACTTTTGCTGGAAATGCTCTAGATTTTTCTCAGCGCAACTTCCTCGATCAGGTGATCGCTGCCCTTGCGCAGGATCAGATCGGCGCGCGGGCGCGTCGGCAGGATATTATCCTTGAGATTCTTCAGGTTGATATTGTTCCACAGTCCTTCGCCAATCGAACGCGCCGCATCTTCCGAAAGCTGCGAATAGCGATGGAAGAAGGATTCCGGATTGACGAAAGCAGTCTCCCGCAGCCGCATGAAGCGGTCGATATACCATTTGTGGATCAGCTGCGATTCCGCATCGATATAGATCGAGAAGTCGAAGAAATCGGAGACGAAGGGCACCATCTTGCCGTCTTCCGGCAGATCGCGCACCTGCAGCACATTGATGCCTTCAAAGATCAGAATATCCGGCTTGTCGACGATCTGATATTCGCCCGGCAAGACGTCGTAGCTCAGATGCGAATAGAGCGGCGCACGCACCTGGCTCATGCCTGCCTTGATCGCTGACAGAAAGCGCAAGACCGCACCGACATCGTAGCTTTCGGGAAAACCCTTGCGCTCCATCATGTTCTGCTCGCGCAGGACCGCATTGGGGTAGAGAAAACCGTCGGTCGTCACGAGATCGACCTTCGGGCTCGATGGCCAGCGTGCCAGAAGCTCTTTCAGGATACGCGCAGTCGTGGATTTCCCAACCGCAACAGAGCCTGCAATGCCGATGATGAAAGGCGTCTTGAACGACTCTTCCATATTGAGGAACTGCTTGCGCTGCTCGAACAGAAGCTGGCTTGCCTCCACATGCGCCGACAGCAATCGCGACAGCGACAAATAGATGCGCCGCACCTCATCGAGATCGATAGGATCGCCCAGCGAGCGCAGTCGCTTGACCTCATCATACGTCAAAGTGAGCGGCGTGTCGGCGCGAAATCCCGCCCATTCCTCAGCCGAAAAGAAACGGTAAGGCGAGTAACGCGACGGCGTTAGCTGGTCCACTTTTTCCCACATATTGTCGCTGCTCTCCCTCAACGCCAATTCTGCACTAGCAGCTTTCAATTCGCTTTGCATTTATGCTTTCGGACGACCGGCCTTTTCCTCAAGGCCAGTCTGCGCCGTGCGACGCTGCAATTCTGCAAGAACCTCATTGAGCGGCACATCCGCAATCTTGAGAACCACCAGCAGATGATAAAGTAAATCAGCGCTTTCGGTGACCACGTCCGCGCGGTTGCCCTCAACGGCGGCAATGACCGTTTCCACGGCTTCTTCACCGAGCTTTTTCGCGGCCCGTGTCTGTCCCTTGGCAACAAGGCTTGCAGTATAAGACGAGCCGTCCGTCATGCCGGCACGCTCCGCGACGATGCGTTCAAGGTCGGAAAGTGTGAACTCAGTCATCGGATTTCCTTAAATCTTACTCTTTAACGGACCGGATCGAGCCGCATCGGGATGCCAGCCTCGGCCATATAGCGCTTGGCCTCGCCAATCGTATAGGTGCCGAAGTGGAAGATGGATGCTGCGAGAACTGCCGTCGCGTGACCGTCACGAATGCCCGCAACCATGTGATCCAGATTGCCGACACCACCCGAAGCTATTACCGGAACGCGCACGCTGTCAGCCACGGCTCGCGTCAGTGCCACATCGTAACCGGCCTTGGTTCCGTCGCGATCCATCGAGGTCAGCAGGATTTCACCAGCGCCGAGGCTCACCACCTTCTGCGCAAACTCCACCGCGTCGATGCCGGTTGTCTGGCGACCGCCATGGGTGAAGATTTCCCAGCGGTCGGCTTCGCCTTCGTCCGAAACCTTCTTGGCGTCGATGGCAACCACGATGCACTGGTCACCGAATTTGTCAGCAGCTTCGGCGACAAATTCCGGGTTCTTCACCGCAGCCGTATTGATCGAGACCTTGTCGGCACCGGCCAGAAGCAGCTTGCGAATGTCAGAAACCTGACGCACGCCACCACCAACGGTCAGCGGCATGAAGCACTGTTCCGCTGTACGGGCGATAACATCGAAAATTGTCTCGCGATTGTCCGAAGACGCCGTGATGTCGAGGAAGCACAGTTCGTCTGCGCCCGCCGCATCATAGGCGCGGGCAGCTTCCACCGGATCACCCGCATCGATCAGATCGACGAAGTTTACGCCTTTGACGACGCGGCCATCCTTCACATCGAGGCAGGGTATCACTCTCGCTTTCAAAGTCATGCTGCGGCCCTCAACAGGGATAATGCTTCTGCCGGATCGATGCGGCCATCGTAAAGCGCGCGACCGGAAATCGCGCCTTCCAGCTTGTGGGCATCAGGAGCGGCAAGACGTTTGATGTCATCCATCGAGGCGAGGCCGCCCGATGCGATCACCGGGATGGAAACGCTATCTGCCAGGCCGAGCGTCGAATCCCAGTTGATGCCAGCCAGAACGCCGTCGCGGTCGATGTCGGTATAGATGATGGCGGCAACGCCTGCGCCTTCAAACTTTTTCGCGAGTTCGATCACGCCCAGTTCAGACGCTTCTGCCCAGCCTTCAACGGCCACATAGCCGCCCTTGGCATCGATGCCGACAGCAACCTGACCCGGAAATGCCTTGCAGGCCTCAATCACCAATGCCGGATCGCGCACAGCGACCGTACCAAGAATGACGCGGCGCAATCCCTTGGAAAGCCAGTTCTCGATATGCTGGAGCGTGCGGATACCGCCCCCGAGCTGCACCGGATTTTTCGTGGCTTTCAGGATCGCTTCCACAGCCTTGCCGTTGACGCTTTCTCCAGCAAAGGCACCGTTGAGATCAACCACATGAAGCCATTCAAAGCCCTGATCCTCAAAGGCTTTGGCCTGTGCAGCCGGGTCTTCATTATAGACGGTGGCCTGATCCATGTCGCCGAGCTTCAGGCGCACGCATTGACCGTCTTTCAAATCGATGGCGGGAAAAAGGATCATAATGTCAGGGCTTCCATTTCAGGAAATTAGCAATGAGCGAAAGGCCGAGCAGCTGGCTCTTTTCAGGATGGAACTGGGTTCCCACCATATTGTCGCGGCCAACCGTTGCAGTGACATCGCCGCCATATTCAGTAACGGCCAGCACGTCAGCCTTGTTCTTCGCATCGAACATATAGGAATGCACGAAATAGGCGTGCAAGCCGTTCTCGCCGGTCTCGATACCTTCGAAGACCGGGTGAGAATGTTTCACGTGAATCCTGTTCCAGCCGATCTGCGGAATTTTCAGCGAAGGATCGGACGGTGTCATTTCACGCACATCGCCCGCAATCCAGCCAAGACCCTTGGTCACTTCCTTTTCAAGGCCGCGCTCCGACATGAGCTGCATGCCGACGCAAATGCCAAGGAAGGGGTGCGCCTTCTTCAGAACCACATCTTCCAGTGCTTCCACCATGCCCGGAACGGCATGGAGGCCGCGACGGCAATCGGCATAGGCACCGACGCCCGGAAGCACGATACGGTCAGCCGTCGCCACGCGATCGGCATCCGCCGTCAGTTCTATTTCTGCCGCGATACCGCTCTCATGCGCCGCGCGCTCAAAAGCCTTGGTGGCCGAGCGCAGATTGCCGGAGCCGTAATCGATGATTGCAACACGCATTTTCAGTTTTCTCCGCGATGGCCGACAAACCCGATCGTTGAGCCAAATGAGGAATAGGTGGGACGAGGGGGCTGCTGCGCCCATTCCGGAGCAGGCTTGTCCGCAAGAGAGGTTGCTGGCCGGGCCGCATCTTCGAGGCTGTAGAAATAGCGGATCTCTGCTTCTTCCAGATCGGAGGCATCAATGACCGCTTTTTCGACAAAACCCTGACGCCTGAGCTTGGCGATCTTCCAGTTGACACCTTCCAGCGCCACAAACAGCGATACCAGCAGGGTCAGAAGCGGAACCGCATCGGCGATGCCGAAGTAAGCTCCGGCAAGTCCGAGCAGGATTGTGATGCCCAGAACAGCAAAAGCTTCGAACCACAGACGCTGGATCAGAAGCCAGACGAAGGGCAAGACCAGCGCCAGTACATGGAATCCGTCGCGCACGAAGACGGCCTTTTCAGCGCTTTTTTCAGTCGCAATTTCGGACGGAAAACCGGTGTCCACTTTTCCTGAAATTGCTTTACTATCGCTCGGTTCCAGAACGACATATTGCGCCATGACCTGTCCTTCCGTTCGGGACCTATCCCTTTAACGAACCCTTGGTGGAGGGAATTGCATCCTTCTGGCGCGGATCGGTTTCGAGCGCCGTGCGCAGAACCCTGGCCACCGCCTTGAAGATCGATTCCGCAATATGGTGGTTGTTGGCACCATAATGATTGTTGATGTGGAGTGTGATGCCTGCATTCATCGCGAAAGCCTGGAAGAATTCGCGCACCAGCTCGGTATCGAACGTGCCGATCTTGGATGTCGTGAAATTGACGTTCCAGACCAGAAAGGCACGCCCGGATACATCGACGGCAGCGCCGGTCAGCGTATCGTCCATGGCCAGGTCCATCGAGGCATAGCGCACGATACCGCGGCGCTCGCCCAATGCTTTGGCAATGGCCTGACCGAGCGCAATGCCGGTGTCCTCGACCGTGTGGTGATCGTCGATATGCAGGTCGCCCTTGGCCATGACACGCATATCGATGAGCGAATGTCGGGAAAGCTGCTCCAGCATGTGATCGAAGAAGCCGACACCGGTGGTGATGTCGAACTTGCCAACGCCGTCCAGATCGACGGAAACGGCAATGCTCGTTTCCTTGGTCGAGCGCTCGATGCTTGCCTTGCGGGTGCTTTCTGCGGTCATAAGCTTTCCTCATTCAATAGCTTGGAGGCGTTCTAGAACAGCTTGCCCAGTTTGCCAATTCCTTTTGCCGGTTTGGCAAGCTGCAATTCGGCATTTGCAATTCGTCCGTACGTTCTTAAATATTCTCATCGAAGCACGATTCATCCGCCAATGGCTGACGGAACCTGTTTCTTCAATAGATGAAGGGGCACCTGCAATTGCCTTCCGGGATTGCATGTGCCGCCAAAGGAGCATCCATGATCGAACATCATCCCACGACAATTTACGGCACGACCATCGTCACCGTGCGCAAGGGTAACAAGGTCGTTATCGCCGGCGACGGACAGGTTTCGCTCGGCAATACCGTCATGAAGGGCAATGCGCGAAAGGTTCGCCGCATCGGCAAGGGCAATGTGATTGCCGGTTTTGCCGGAGCCACCGCAGACGCCTTCACCCTTCTGGAACGCCTCGAAGCGAAGCTGGAACAATATCCCGACCAGCTCATGCGCGCTTCGGTCGAACTCGCCAAGGACTGGCGCACCGACCGCTATCTGCGCAAGCTGGAAGCCATGATGCTGGTTGCCGACAGCAAGGTAACGCTGGCGCTGACGGGCACCGGCGACGTGCTTGAACCCGAACACGGCGTCATGGCCATCGGTTCGGGCGGCAATTATGCGCTGGCCGCTGCCCGCGCGCTGGTCGATACGGACAAGTCAGCCGAAGAAATTGCCCGCAAGGCGATGGATATCGCCGCCGATATCTGCATCTACACCAACCACAATATCATCGTGGAAAGCCTGGACGCAGAATGAGTTCGCTCGCGCAGGCCTCAAAACCGAGTGCGCAACGCTGGGGCCTGGGCGCCCTGATCGTTCTCGCCATACTCGCAGTGCAAGCCTCCTGGCTTTACTTCGACGGGCGGATCGCCATGTGCGAATGCGGGACCATAAAATTATGGTCGGGTTCGCTGATGACCGAAAATTCGCAGCATATATCCGACTGGTATACGCTGTCGCATATCATCCATGGCTTTCTGTTCTACTGGCTGTTCACGGTCATCGCACCCAAAGCCCCGCTCGGCTTGAAACTTGCAGCTGCGGTCGGCATCGAAGCCGTATGGGAACTGGTCGAGAATTCGAACTTCATCATCGAACGCTATCGCGCCAATACGTCCTCGGTGGACTATTTCGGCGACAGCATCGTGAATTCGGTTGCCGACACGGTTGCCGCCCTGATCGGCTTTCTGATCGCAGCCAAACTGCCAACGAAAATAACCGTCGCCATCGCGCTGTTCTTTGAAGTTCTGGCGCTGATCGTCATTCGCGACAATCTTACGCTCAACGTGATCATGCTGCTGCATCCGTTCGAGTTCATCAAGCAGTGGCAAAGTGGGTTATAATTATGAGTAATTTCTCTCCCCGTGAAATCGTCTCCGAACTCGACCGCTTCATCATCGGCCAGAACGACGCCAAGCGCGCGGTCGCTATCGCCCTTCGCAATCGCTGGCGCCGCCAGCAGCTCGAAGGCCAGATGCGCGAAGAGGTGATGCCGAAAAACATCCTGATGATCGGACCGACCGGCGTCGGCAAGACGGAAATTTCCCGCCGCCTCGCAAAGCTGGCCGGTGCGCCTTTCGTCAAGGTGGAAGCAACCAAGTTCACCGAAGTCGGCTATGTCGGCCGTGACGTCGAGCAGATCGTCCGCGATCTCGTCGAAGTTGCCATCACGCTCGTCCGTGAAAAGCGTCGCGACGATGTGAAGGCCAAGGCGCATCTCAATGCGGAAGAACGCGTGCTGGATGCGCTGGTCGGCAAGACCGCCAGCCCCGCCACGCGTGACAGTTTCCGCAAGAAGCTGCGCAATGGCGAAATGGACGACAAGGAAATAGAAATCGAGGTCGCCGACACCGGTTCCGGCCCAAGCTTTGAAATTCCGGGCATGCCGGGCGCCAATATTGGTGTCATGAACCTGTCCGACATGCTGGGCAAGGCCATGGGCGGGCGCACCAAGACGCGCAAGACCACGGTGAAGGATTCCTATCCGATCCTGATCAATGATGAATCCGACAAGCTTCTGGATCAGGACCAGATCGTTCAGGAAGCGCTTCGCGTCACCGAAGACGAAGGCATTGTGTTCATCGACGAGATCGACAAGATCGCATCGCGGGAAGGCGGTATGGGTGCCGGTGTGTCGCGCGAAGGCGTGCAGCGCGATCTGCTGCCGCTGGTCGAAGGCACGACCGTTGCGACCAAATACGGGCCGGTGAAGACCGACCACGTGTTGTTCATCGCATCCGGTGCGTTTCACGTATCCAAGCCGTCCGATCTTCTGCCGGAACTGCAGGGCCGTCTGCCGATCCGTGTCGAGCTTAATGCGCTGACACGCGAAGATTTCCGCCGCATCCTGACGGAGACCGAGGCAAGCCTGATCAAGCAGTACATCGCATTGATGGAAACGGAAGAGGTGAAGCTGGAGATCACCGACGATGCCATCGACGCTCTGGCCGATATCGCTGTCGATCTCAATGCGACGGTTGAAAACATCGGTGCGCGCCGGTTGCAGACGGTGATGGAACGTGTTCTTGATGAGATTTCATACACCGCGCCTGACAAGACAGGCGCAACTTTCGTCATCGACGCGGCCTATGTAAAGGACAAGATCGGCAGCCTTGCCAAGAACACCGATCTGTCGCGCTTCATCTTGTAAAAGTGGCCATAAAGCCACGGCGCGAGTTCACTTTCGCAAATACTGCAAAAACCCCTCGACTTGCATCGGGGGGTTTTTTATTTTCCCCGCAACTTTTACCGAATATTCACCATATCAGGACCGTTTCCACACAATGATCAGAACAATGGGCGCAAAGCCGCGACGCATTTTTGTTGGATTTGTCCTGGCCCTCAGCCTTGCCAGCCAGAGCGCCTATGCAGCGACGGTCGTGCCTCCGGGCAATCGCAGTGCGGAACAGCCGCCAATTCCCGGCGCATCCGCCAAGCGCACGCGTGAGCTGAGCACGACGTACGAGAAGAAGTATCAGAAGATCTACAATCTTCTGAAAAAGGATGCCTCGCTGCGTTCCAAGATCCGCTCAACGGCAGCCGCCTATGGCATCGATCCTATTCATATTGTCGGCGCCATCGTCGGCGAGCATACCTATAATGTCGACGTCTATGACCGGCTGCAGACCTATTACGTCAAAGCCATGTCCTATGTGAACCAGGGCGTGAGCTTCGGCTACAATGGCGAAAGCATCGGCCAGTTCATCAAGCGGCCGGAATTTGCCGACTGCCTGAAACATAAGGACAGCTATTCGCTATGGTCCTGCCGCGAGAATGTCTGGAATAAGAACTTCCGCGGCAAATCTGTCGGCGGCAACGCCTATCCCAACAATCGTTTCAGCGCGGTCTTCTTCCAGCCCTTCTATGCCGGGCAGACATTCGGCCTCGGTCAGATCAATCCGCTGACGGCATTGCAGATGTCCGACATGGTGAACCGTGTTTCCGGTCTGCCCAAGCTCAACGCAGAAGACGGCAATGTCGTCTACAAGACGATCATGGACCCCGATCTGACGCTGCCCTACATTGCGGCGACGCTGAAACAGTCGATCAACTCCTACCGCCAGATCGCCGACTTCGACATTTCGAAGAATCCCGGCCTGACCGCCACGCTCTATAATACGGGCGGCGCCGAAGCACGCGCACGAGCGCTTGCCAACGAAAACGCCAAGCGAAAGGCGGACGGTCAGGAACCTTTGCTACCGCAGGAAAACTACTATGGATGGCTGGTCAATTCGAAGCTTGATGAGCTGAAAGCGCTTTTCTAGTGGATTTTTCGAATTTGACGTTTGAAACGGGATTAATATCGGACGGGTATCAAACGTCAAATTCAATCCACTAGAGCGCGTTTCGATCTGATTGGATCAGATCGGCGCTCTGATCATTTGTTTCTACGCGCATCTTTTCCGATCGAAGCAGGATCAGAAATCAGTCCAGTGGACTGATTTCCCTGCGTAGGCGTTTCACACTTTTCGGGACGCGCTTTAATCAACTTGAACAGGCTTGATACCGCGGCGGCGCTTTCGCGCCGCCTCTATTTCCTCACTCAGATGCCTGATCGTCTCGCGGTCGATGATGCGGATATTGCGCGCCAGAAGATTGGCGAGTTCTGTTGCCTGCGGCGACAGGCCCGACGTATCGATCACCACGCGCGGATGCGACACGGCGGCGAGGTTCTGCAACTCTTCCGCTTCGTCCCAGATGATATTGAAATAGGTGATGATGCGCTGAAGCAGGTCCCAGGTCGGCTGGCCGCGCCGGCCATGTTCCAGCGCTGACAGATAGGCCGGTGAAACGCGAAGCGCTGCCGCCATATCCTTCTGCGTCACACCGCGTTCTTCCCGCAACTCGCGCAAGCGTATTCCAAATGGCGTCATCGCGGTCTGCTCCCCCCGGGCAATACGGTTTGCTGTGCCATGGTTTGCGTCTGGCGGCGAAGCCTTACATAGAGAGCCCCATGCCCGCCATGATGACGCGCCGCATCCTCATAGGCACTCACCAGAAGCCGGAACAGCGGTGTGGAAAACCAGTGCGGCACCGCCTGTCGCAAAATCCCTTCGCTGCCGAATGAACGGCCTTTGCCGGTAATAACCATGACGTGACGCAGGCCACGTGCATGTGCGCTGACCAGAAATCCGTAGAGCAGGCCGTGCGCCTCTCCCTGCGTGAGACCGTGCAGATCGATGCGGGCTTCAATATCGACACGACCTTTGGCGATCTTTCGATGCGTCGGCTTGTCGAGTGATTGAATCTGCATTTCGCTGAGCGCCGACAAGCCCTTCTTCGGTTTGCTCGCTTCCACCGCAGGCTGAACCTTCGCCTTGGCAGGGCGCTTTTCTTCTTCCGCCATCAGGGATTTGAAATCGGGAAGTTCGTCCTCACTCGCCTTTGGCTTTATCAGCGGCTTTGCGGTCTTCGCGACCGTTTCCCACAGGATGCGGTCTTCGGGCCGCAGATAATCGTTTTCCGGCTTGTCGGTGTCACGCGCCATCCCGTTCAAGCCTCCAGAAGCCTGCGCGGCACCAGCGCATAAAAGTCAGCATCGTCCTTTACACCACCTGCGATCTCGCCTGCCGTGTCGCCAGAGCCCGCGAACAGATCGCCGCGGGCAGGGCCGACAATGGCCGTTCCCGTATCCTGCGCGATCATCAGGCGTGCAAAGGGTTCGCCGTCAAAGACCGTGACATTGGGTGCGCTGACATGGATCGGCGTCCCGAATGTGTGAAGCAATTTATCGACAGCAAGCGAACGCCCGGCGGTCAGCGGAACTTTTGCAGCCGCAATAGGTCCGGCATCCGGGTCGTCCACAGAAGCTTCCCGGAAGAAAATGTAGGATCGGTTTTGCCAGATAAGATCGTCAGCCTTATCCGGATGCTCGGCCAGCCAGCGTCGGATCGACTGCATGGAAATTTCTGAAGCCGGAATTTCGCCATTGGCAACCAGAATGCGGCCGATGCCTGTAAACGGATGGCCGGATTTGGCTGCATATGTAATGCGCAGCAACCCGCCATCGCGCAGTTTCAGGCGTGCTGCACCTTGCACATGCGCGAAAAAGGCATCGACCCGGTCGGCGACAAAAGCGATTTCCAACCCACGCCCGGAAAGACTACCCTGCTCGATTGTCTGGCGGTCGTCATATTCGGCAAGGCCGTTTTCCGTCCGGCGCGCAAAGGCAAAGGACGGATCAAGGCCGATTGGACGGCTATCATCTGTCACTTTCACGAGGTCATCGGGCTGGCGCAGGAAGGGCACCTTGAACCGGGTGTCAGCCTCAAGGGAGGCTTCAATCTCCGGTTCATAGAATGCTGTCACAAAGCCTGTTCCCTGATCGGGAACGATCCGGCAGGGGATAAAATACTGTTCGAAGAAAGCGCGCGCTTTTTCCACGCTTGGATTGTCGAGGGTGCGCGCAGCGGCAAAGATCGGTTCCAGCGCTTCGAAACGGATGCCGAGACTGCCGCTTTTGTATATCTGGTGTGCTGCATAATCGGCAGAACGGCGAAACGCAGCGAACGCTTCAGACTGATCGTCCCGGTTCCAGCCCGGACAATCGGAAAAAGCCACTGGGCGCAAAATCCTCGCCAAGTCGTTCATCGCCGCATCCGTCTAGCTATGCACAAATAAAAAGGCCGCCGAGGTGGATCAGCGGCCCGATTCACACGTTTTCTCTTAATCTTCCGCTTCGGTCGCGACAAGCTTCCAATTTGGATCACGCGATCGTGTGTCGCGGGCAAAGGTCCAGAGATCCTTGATCTCGAGCACGTTTTCCGGATCGCCGTCGATCAGCTTGCCGTCCTTGTCAAAGGTGGATGAAATCATCTGGCTGACGATATTAACCGTTACGTGCGCTTCCGACCCCTTCATCTCAGCACCGGCGATTTCCGCCTTGTCGATCCCCACAAAGGACGAACGCACACTTTCGCCACGGGTTTCGCGGTCGTCGATAGCTGAAACAAAGCCCTCGAAGACATCCTTGGAAAGCAGATTTTTCAGAACCTTGCGATCGCCATCGGCAAAGGACATCACAATCATTTCATAGGCGATCTTCACGCCTTCCACGAAACCGGCCGGATCGAACGAAGGATCGGCAGCGTAAATCGCGCGCATGCCATCATTGACCGGCGTGCCGACCGGAGCGGCCTTGTCGATGGCGGTGAAATCTTTTTCGCCCGGACGACGTGGCAGAGAGACGACATTATCCGTCTCACCGCTTGCCGGTGCAGCATCGGCACTGCGGGCTGATGTGTAAGGATCGAAGGGCGGTTTTTCACTTCCGGTACGACGGCCAAGAACATTCCTCAGCTGGAGAAAGATGATCACCGCTGCGATGAAGAAGAATATCGTGCCAAAATCAAAAAATTCCATGCCGCCTGCCGCTGATTGAAGGATCAGGCATTTCGCCTTTCCTTATCCCTAGTTTGTATCTCATACATATAGATCGGGTTACGTCATCATTCAAATCCCGATCATGCATACCTATTTGATATTGCATGACAGACAGTTTCAATTTCGTTCCGAACCTGAAAAAGTTACAATTCAGGTTAAATTGAAACGCTGAAACCAAACAACAAAGGTCGTAACTTACGTGTCCTCCTCTCTCGCCCCTCTCGTCATGCTGGCGATGCCTTTCATCGAAATTGCCGGTTTCGTCATTATCGGCAGCAAGATCGGCGTTTTCGCGACTTTGGGCCTCGTTATTCTGAGCGCAATGCTGGGTTTCTTTCTGCTGCGCGTGCAGGGCATCGGGCTTTTGCAGCGTATCCGTACCGAAACGGCTGCCGGACGCGTGCCGGATCGCGAAATGGTGCATGGCGCCATGCTGGTTCTGGCAGCGATCCTGCTGATCGTGCCCGGCTTTGTCAGCAGCACCATCGGCATTCTGCTGTTCATTCCGTTCATCCGTGATTTCATGTGGGAAAAATTCATGCGCGGCCGCATGGTCGTTGCGACATCCGCGCGCTATTCGGACGGCTACGGGCAACAGCGTCCCCGTTCAAATCCACGTCAGGACCATGTCATCGATCTCGATCCAGAGGATTATACCACCAGGCCGAATGAAAACTCGCCTTGGAAAGACGACCGTAAAGATCAATGAATACGCAAATACTAACCTAAAAAGCCTTTCTTGCCTCATGCCCGCGCACATGCTAGCCAAACATTCCGACCTTTCGGGGCAGTCTGCGTAGACTGCGCTGGAAGCGCAAAAATTTTAATCACCGATAGAAGGCATACCGATAATGAGCGATAAGGCCGCGGGCGAAGTAAAGAACGGCAATGGCGCGACGGCCGAGCCGTCCCTCAACATTCTGGCGCAGTATGTGAAGGACCTGTCCTTCGAAAGCCCGGGCGCGCCGCTGTCGCTGCGTCCGCGCGAGAAGGCACCGTCCATCAACATCAACGTGAACGTAAACGCCAATCCGCTTTCCGAAACGGATTTCGACGTTGTGCTGACGCTGGAAGCCAAGGCTGTTGACGGCAAGGACGTCCTTTTCAACACCGAGCTCGTCTATGGCGGCGTGTTCCGCATTCAGGGCATCCCGCAGGAGCACATGCTTCCGCTTCTGTTCATCGAATGCCCGCGTCTTCTGTTCCCGTTCGCGCGCCAGATCATTGCCGACGCAACGCGCAACGGTGGCTACCCGCCGCTGATGATCGACCCGATCGATTTCGCGCAGATGTTCCAGCAGCGGATGGCCGAAGAACAGGCCAAGTCCGCTGTAAAGAGCTGATCGTTTCAAACAATGATCGCAGAAAAGCCCCGGATCATCCGGGGCTTTTTCATATCCACGTCCAAGACGTGTTCAGTATTTCTTCCAGATGGCCTTATCGCCCAACTTGTCCACAAGGGCTGCGTGAGCGGCGCGCTCGGCATCCGAAATGCGGGGGGCCAGCGGTCTCGGGCGCGCGGCAAGAACTATGGCAGCGCCGCTCTCTCCGGCATTGTTGCCGCTGACAGCACCGCCCATGCTGAGCCCAAGCGCTGTCTGCTTGCCGCCGATCAGTTCGATATAGACTTCGGCCAAAATCTCGGAATCGAGCAATGCCCCGTGCAGGGTACGGTGTCCATTCTCGATGCCGTAGCGCTTGCACAAGGCGTCGAGTGAGTTCGGACCCATCGGATGCTTGCGGCGGGCAAGCGCCAATGTATCGATGATGCGCTCCGACTGGATTTCAGCCTGTCCGAGCCTTGCCAGTTCAGCATTGATGAAGCCAAGGTCGAACATGGCATTGTGTGCCACCAGCTTGGCCCCGTCGAAAAATTCGAGAAACTCGTCCAGAACTTCCGCGAATGTCGGCTTGTCCAGCAATTGTTCATTGCTGATGCCGTGGACCGCGAGCGCTTCGGGATGAACCTGACGCCCCTGCGGGTTGATGTATTTATGGAAAGTGCGGCCTGTGGGAAACTTGTTGATCAGTTCCACGCCGCCGATTTCGATCACACGGTCCTCGAGCCTTTCCAGACCGGTGGTTTCCGTATCGAAAACGATTTCACGCATTGAAGAACCTCTCGGAAAATATCTCGAACAGCTGTAACACAGCGCCCGCGATTATTCTGTCGCGACCGCCGGCTTTCCACTCAATTCCGCAACAATTTCGGTAATCTGACGGCGCAGATTGTCGAAACTCCCGCTCGTATCGATAATGAAATCGGCTCTTGCACGCTTCTCGGCATCCGGCGTCTGACGGGCGAGAATGGCATCGAGTTTTTCTTCCGTCATGCCCGGTCGCGCAAGCACGCGAATGCGCTGTATCTCGGCAGGGGCTGAGACAACCACGATCTTGTCCACACGTTTGTCGCCGCCGGTTTCAAAAAGCAGCGGAATATCGATCAGTGCCAGAGCGGCGCCAGCTTGCTCGGCAGTGCGGCGAAAGGCTTCTTCTTCCTCACGCACAAGCGGATGAACGATGGCTTCCAGTTTCTTCAGGGCTTCGGGCTTTCCGATGACGGCAGCGGAAAGTTTTTCCCGATTGACCGCACCGTTTTCCACAGTGCCCGGAAACGCAGCCTCGATCAGCGGGGCCGCGCGACCGGAATAGAGCTGGTGCACGGTGTCGTCGGCGCTATAGATCGGCACACCGGCTTCGGCGAACATGTTCGCCGCCGTTGTTTTCCCCATTCCGATGGAGCCAGTTAATCCGAGCACGATCATAGTATCTGTTCCAAAAGTCGCCATGCCTTGCTGCAAATGGCGTTTTTCTGCGCTTCCGGTGCTCATGTACTTAAGTACACTCTGCTCCGGTTCTCGAAAATCACCATTTTCACTGCGGCTTGACGCTTTTTGATCCAGATACCAGAGCGCCAGCCTTTGCCATATCCGCCAGAATATGCTCACGCAGCGCTTTCGTCACTAGCGGCCTTTTGCCGAACCAGCGCTCGAAACCTGGAACGGCCTGATGCAGCAACATGCCAAGACCGTCCACTGTCACCAGACCTGCTTCTTCGGCCTTTTTCAGAAAGGGCGTCTTGAGCGGTACATAAACAATATCGGTGGCAACCGCCTTTCGCGACGCTTTGCCAAGATCGAGCGGGAATACCTCCTGCTCGTCATGACCGCTCATGCCAAGCGATGTCGTGTTGACGATCAATCCGGCGTCGGAGACCAGTTTTTGCGCCGCATCCCAGCCATACGCCGAGACACGCGGTCCGAAATGGGTTGCGAGATCTTGCGCCCGACTCACCGTGCGATTGACGATGGCGACTTTCTTAAAGCCGCGCGACAACAGCGCGTGGACGATTGCCCGGCTTGCGCCACCAGCGCCCAGAACAAGGGCACTGTCGGCATTATCCCAGCCGGAAGCCGATGCATCGAGATTGGCGGCAAAACCATAGGCATCAGTATTGCCGCCATGGAGCCAGCCATTTTCAAGCCAAAGCGTGTTGACCGCGCCGATAGCCTTCGCGGCCTCATCCAGACTTTCCACCGCAGCATAGGCTGCTTCCTTGTGGGGAATGGTGACATTGCCACCGGCAAAACCGTTTTCGGCAAGCGACGAAGCAAAGAAGCTGAAATCTTCCGGCTTCACTTCTATCGCCTCATAAGAACCGTCGATCCCAAGTTCATCAAGCCAGAAACCATGGATCAGCGGCGACCGCGAATGTTTTATCGGAAAGCCGGTGACAAACGCCTTCTTAGCCATCGATCAGTTTTTCCTTCCGCAGTTCAGCCAGCAGCGGCAGCAGCGGCAGACCGACAATCGTGAAATAATCGCCTTCGATCTTATCGAAAAGCTGGATGCCCGGTCCTTCGACCTGATAGGCGCCGACGCTCGAAAGCGCGACGTCCCCCACACGACCGAGATAACGCCCGACAAAACCGGGATCCAGATCGCGCATGGTCATGCGGGCAATCGAAACGTGGCGCCACAGGGTTTTGCCGTCCTTCACAAGCACAACCGCACTGTTGAGCTGATGGGTCTTTCCGGAAAATTTCAGAAGCTGGCGGCGCGCCGCTTCCATATCGGCGGGCTTGTGGAAAATCTCGTCACCGAGCGACAATGTCTGATCGCAGCCGATCACCACCGCGCCGGGGTTCTTCTCGCTTACGTCGAGCGCCTTCGCCTCGGCCAGAACCTGTGCGACTTCTTCCGGCGTAGCGCCCGTTTTATAAAGTGGGGCTTCGACCGCGCGCTCGTCGATATCCGCGCTTGCTGTTGAAAACTCTATGCCGGCATTCTTCAGCAACGCCGAACGGAAGGGGCTTTTAGAGGCAAGAACGAGTTTGTCCGTCATGACAGGATCCTTGTTTATCCCTTTTCGTTATGCGCGCGGAGCAGCGCCAGAATGGCAGCTGCGGTTTCCTCGATCGACCGGCGCGATACATCAATGATTGGCCAGCCGTTTCGGTTGCATATATTACGCGCATAGGCCAGCTCTTCCGAGATCGATACGCGATCCGTATAAAGACCCGTATCCAGCGACGGCACATTGCCGAGTGGCCGGTTCTGGCGGATTTGCGAAATCCGTTCAGCCGTCGCGACCAGTCCCACGATCAATGGACGCTTCGCCGTGAAAAGGACTTCGGGCAAGGGAATCCCCAGCACAATCGGAACATTGGTGGCCTTGATGCCACGATTGGCGAGATAGATGCTTGTCGGTGTCTTGGATGTGCGTGAAATGCCGACAAGAATGACGTCGGCTTCCTCAATGTCATAAGGCAATTGCCCGTCATCATGCTCCATCGTGAAATTGAGCGCGTCGATGCGCCGGAAATAATCGGCATTGAGAACATGCTGTGCGCTGGCGCGGCGATGCGCGGGCGCACCGAGGTAGGATTGAAACGTGTTCAGCACCGGCTCCAGCACGGAAACGCTCGGCACGCCCATTTCCGCGCAGGAATCATCGATGATCGCCGCCAGCTTCTGGTCGACAATCGTATAGAGAACGATGCCGGGTTCCGCATCGATGCCCTCAAGAACCTTGCGCAGCTGCTTTTCGGTACGGATCAGCGGATAGATGTGCTCGATGGCACGCGCATTGGCATATTGCGCCGCTGCCGCACGGCCCGCCGCGAGGAGAGTCTCTCCCGTCGCATCAGAAATAAGATGAAGATGAAAGTAGGAAAGCGGTCTGGTCACAGTTTTGTTGCCCTCCTGTTGACGGCTGTGCGTAAAGGCCGAACGTCTTCCACAAGCCATGGCAGGCCGTGGGAAACTTGGCAAGTCATCCACAGCGGGCGAACATGTGGCGAGTGGTCATCAACATGTGTGGACAAGACTCATGAAAACGCGAAATCCCATCGTAATTCCCAGCTTTTCCACAAATCCTCATGAACTGCGTCAATTGGTAACCCTTTATATTAAAAGAGGGAATTGAGTTTTCATTGTATTTGGTCAGACTATCGGTGAATGATTGCACAGGATGACATGGCAAATTCGGAACTGTGGGGAAAACAGGGACAGACCTTAATCCCCGATTCCAACAGACTCTAAGAATCAAAAGATTCCTGAATCATCCTTTCTTTATGAGAGCCGGACTGGATAACTTCAGACCAAACCGGATCAGGTAACCAACAGGGCGGATAAAAATCAGATGAAGCGCAAAGTCTTGAGAGTGATTGACGGTGAAACGGTCTTTCCACCTCCCATCTGGATGATGCGCCAGGCCGGACGCTATCTTCCCGAATATCGCGAGACGCGGAAAAAGGCGGGGAGCTTTCTCGATCTCTGCTATTCGCCCGATCTTGCTGTCGAAGTGACCCTTCAGCCGATCCGCCGGTTTGGCTTTGATGCAGCCATTCTCTTTTCAGATATTCTTGTCATTCCCCACGCCCTTGGACGTGACCTTCGCTTTGAAGAAGGCAAGGGACCTTTGATGACACCGATTGATGCGGACGAGATTTTCTGGCTTGAGACGGAAGGTGTCGCCAAAAGGCTGGAGCCGGTCTACGAGACGGTTCGGCTGCTGCGCGAGCAGTTGCCCGACGAAACCACGCTGCTGGGCTTCTGTGGCGCTCCCTGGACCGTTGCGACCTATATGATTGCCGGACACGGCACGCCGGATCAGGCACCGGCCCGTCTTTTCGCCTATCGCTTCCCCGAAGCTTTTGAAAAGCTCCTGAACGATCTTGCCGATGTTTCTGCCGAATATCTTATCGAGCAACTGGATGCCGGTGCTGATGCGGTTCAGATTTTTGATTCATGGTCGGGCGTTTTAGATGAGGACTGCTTTGAGCGTTTCTGCATCCAGCCCGTTGCCCGGATTGTCCAGAAGGTGAGGGCGGTTTATCCGGAGGCGCGCATCATCGGCTTCCCGAAAGGGGCAGGAATGCTTTATGCAGGCTATCGCGAAAAAACCGGTGTGGATGCACTCGGTCTTGACTGGTCTGTTCCCTTTTCCTTTGCTGCCGCCCTTCAGGAAGAAGGCGCGATACAGGGCAATCTCGATCCGCTGCGCGTGGTGGCAGGCGGCAATGCGCTGGATGAAGGCGTGGACACCATTCTCGAACGTCTCGGCCAGGGTCCGCTGATCTTCAATCTCGGTCACGGAATCACACCGCAAGCGCCGATTGAGAATGTTCAGCGCATGATCGACCGTATTCGCGGGGAAAAATCATGAGCCAGACAGCTCCGGAAAATCGCGGCTCGGCAGTCGCCATTCGCACTGTCGTTTCGCTGGTTGTGGTCGCACTTGGCGTTTGGGCATTGTTTCACGTGAATCCAGCCGACGCCTATCTCTGGATCAAGTCGCTGCATGTGATTGCCGTCATCGCATGGATGGCGGGGATGCTCTATCTGCCGCGCCTCTTCGTCTATCACTGCGCTGCAAAGCCCGGTTCCGAAACATCGGAGACCTTCAAGGTGATGGAGAAACGGTTGCTGCGCTTCATCATCAATCCGGCCATGATCGTGACCTGGATTGCCGGTCTCTGGATGGCTTGGGAAATCTTCGGTTTCCAGGGTGGCTGGCTGCATGCAAAACTGCTGCTGGTCGTGCTGATGTCCGGTCTGCACGGCTATCTCGCGAAGTCGACCCGACTTTTTGCTGAAGACCGCAATATGCGCTCGGCCAAACACTGGCGAATCATCAATGAAGTACCGACGATTCTGATGATTCTGATCGTCATACTGGTGATCGTTAAGCCGTTTTAATCGGAATACAGTGTCGAGAAAGAAACCCGCTCGCCGGGTTTCTGCCATTTTTCTGTTGCAGAAATTTCGCGCTATCCCTACATGAGGCTTGCTCTGCATGCTGCAAGTCAGTATGTAGGAAGCCTCTTCCCTTCAAGACAGCAGGCCTTCGATGCCGGTCACGACGTTCAGGTGGCCACCTTTCCGAACAACTGCATTTTCTCCTTACATTTTAAAAAGAGTTCCTCATCCATGCAGGAAATGAAACTACAAGAACTAAAGAACAAGACACCGGTGGAGCTGCTGGCTTTTGCCGAAACACTTGAGGTCGAAAACGCGAGCGCCATGCGCAAGCAGGAACTGATGTTCGCGATCCTCAAGAAGCTGGCGGCCCAGGACGTCGAAATTATCGGCGAGGGCGTCGTCGAGGTGCTGCAGGATGGATTTGGCTTCCTGCGCTCTGCTGATGCCAACTACCTGCCGGGCCCAGACGATATTTATATTTCACCCTCGCAGCTGCGTCGTTTTTCTCTCAAGACCGGTGACACGGTCGAAGGTCCGATCCGCGGTCCCAAGGAAGGCGAACGTTATTTCGCGCTGCTCAAGGTTAATTCGATCAATTTCGAAGATCCGGAAAAGATCCGGCACAAGGTTCACTTCGACAATCTGACGCCGCTCTACCCGAATGAGCGCTTCAAGATGGAACTGGAAGTTCCAACTTCCAAGGATCTTTCGCCGCGTGTCATCGATCTGGTGGCACCGCTCGGCAAGGGCCAGCGCGGCCTGATCGTCGCTCCGCCACGTACCGGTAAGACTGTTCTTCTCCAGAACATCGCCCATTCGATCACCGCAAATCATCCGGAATGCTATCTGATCGTTCTTCTGATCGACGAACGTCCGGAAGAAGTGACCGACATGCAGCGCTCGGTGAAGGGCGAAGTGATTTCCTCGACCTTCGATGAACCGGCAGCGCGTCACGTTCAGGTGGCTGAAATGGTCATCGAAAAGGCTAAGCGCCTTGTCGAACATGGTCGTGATGTTGTGATCTTGCTCGACTCGATCACCCGTCTGGGCCGCGCTTACAACACGGTTGTGCCGTCTTCCGGCAAGGTTCTGACCGGTGGTGTGGATGCCAATGCATTGCAGCGCCCGAAGCGCTTCTTCGGTGCCGCGCGCAATATCGAAGAAGGCGGTTCGCTGACCATCATCGCAACCGCGCTGATCGATACGGGCAGCCGTATGGACGAAGTGATCTTTGAAGAATTCAAGGGCACCGGTAACTCGGAAATCGTGCTTGACCGCAAGGTTGCCGACAAGCGCATCTTCCCGGCGATGGACATTCTCAAGTCCGGCACCCGCAAGGAAGACCTGCTCGTACCGCGCGCGGATCTGCAGAAGATTTTTGTTCTGCGCCGTATCCTCGCGCCGATGGGTACGACCGATGCGATCGAATTCCTTATCGACAAGCTCAAGCAGACCAAGAGTAATTCCGAATTCTTCGATTCGATGAATACGTAAAAATTACTCGGTTCAAACCGTTTGAGAAGCGCCGCGCGAGAAACCGTTGCGGCGCTTCTTATTTTCAGTATGCCTTGCCGAGGAGCAGTCGCAAAGCATCGGCGTTCTGGACAGGCGGCAGACAGACATGTCCCTTGCAGAACCAGGCTGATGGATGCTCAGGCTCCGCAGTTCCCCCGGTCGGTAGCTCTATTGTCTTGCCAGCCTCGAACCGCACGAACTTGTCTACGCGTCTTGGGTCTGGATTTCGATTCGCTGTCGAAACAAGTTCTCCGGCGTTATCGTCTGTGGCCACGACAAGAGAAAGTGGTTCAGCTGCAAAACGGGCCGCATTCAATATTCCAATTTGCCCATATTGCTGTGCGAAGGCTCGGCCAAGCGCCTGTTCGATCAGCTTCTCATTGCTTTGATAGAGATCGATATTGCCCGTCGCCAGAAACAGTCTTGTCAGTGCTTCGATGATCTGGCTGGTCGCGCTCGGTATTGCTTCATCATAATCGCCATAAGCGTGCAGGATGACGTCATCAGCGTCCAGCGCCGACAGGCGATAATTACCGGCACCATCGCGATGGCTGTCATCGAGCGCCTTTTTGAGTTTCAATGCGTCATCGATACAAGCCCATTCGCCCGTTGCCTCATAAAGGGCAATGGCTGCATTGATCATCGATGCATAATCGGTCGAAAGGGCAGGGTAGAGAAGAGAGTTTTCCATGCGGCAATGTGCAATGCGGCCATCACGAAAACTGCTCGCTATGGAGCGATAGGCATCAACCGCGAGGTCGATCCAGTCCTGTCTTCCAAAACTCCGACCTGCTTCGGCCAATGCCCGGATAGCAAATCCGTTCCAGTCGGTCAGTGCTTTTTCATCGCGTCCGGGCCGTACCCGCAATTCACGACGTGCCAGCAGTTTTTGCCGCGATGTTTCGATCAATGGCGGCAGGATCGCATCACCATCGACGGCATCAAGGCGGTTCAGAATGTTCTGGCCTTCCCAGTTTCCACCTGCTGTAACGCCGTAATAGTCCTTGAAGGCTTCGCTATCGTTGCCAAGCGCCTGATCGATTTCCTGCTCGCTCCAGACGTAAAACCGTCCTTCTTCCCCTTCGCTGTCGGCATCGAGGCTGGATGCAAAACTTCCGTCGGGCAAACGCATTTCACGGATCAACCAATCGATAGTTTCTTCGATTCGTAAGCGAAACAAATCATTTCCGGTTTCGGCGAAAGCGTAGTTGGCGTGTCGAATGAATTGAGCATTGTCGTAGAGCATTTTTTCAAAATGCGGGACCAGCCAATTGGCATCGGTGGAGTAACGGCAAAGTCCGCCACCCAGATGGTCGTAAATCCCGCCCTGCAGCATCACCTTGAGAGACAGGAGGAAATTGTCCCGATGCGTCTCATTACGCCCGTAGAGCCAAGAGAGCCACAGATTGTCCATGAAAGGCGCGTTGGGGAATTTAGGTGCTCCTTCTATTCCGCCCCGGACCGGATCAATCAGGCTGTTGATGCGTGTCGCAATCTCGTCAAATCGTTCGACTTCGTTCACCACCGGCGCGATCTGCGCTGCCAGCCTGCCTTCGAGATGATCGAACACGGCCTGCGCATTATGGTTAATTTTTTCTTTATCCTTATTCCAAAGGTTATTAACCGCATGCAGCATATCGACAAAGCCGGGCATGTTGTGACGCTTGTGCGGGGGAAAGTAGGTTCCTCCCCAGAAGGGCTTGCCATCTGGCCTTAGAAACATGGTGAGCGGCCAGCCGCCCTGTTGTCCCATCGCTCCAAGCGCTGCCATATATATCTGGTCTATGTCGGGCCGTTCCTCACGGTCCACTTTCACATTGACGAACAAGGCATTCATCACCTCCGCCACATCAGGATTTTCAAAGGACTCATGCGCCATCACGTGACACCAGTGGCAAGCCGCATAACCGACCGAAAGCAGAATGGGCCGGTCGAGTTCCTTTGCAGAATCGAGTGCTTCCTTGCCCCAGGGCTGCCAGTGAACAGGATTATCGGCGTGCTGGCGCAGATAGGCACTCGGTTCTTCGGCAAGGCGGTTACTGCCAGCAAGGCGATTGCGGTCTAACTCTGTCATAAGGCTTTTCTTTCACTGCACGAATGAATATGCCATTCCATCAGCATCCGTTTGGTTGCTTTCGTCCTTATTGATTATAGGTCAGGAAATGAAATGAGCGAGATCGCTTCCCTTCAAGATACGATTTTTGCTTTGTCGAGCGGGCGTCTGCCATCCGGCGTTGCTGTGGTACGCATTTCCGGCCCCAAAGTTCGATTCGTACTCGAAACGATAGTCGGCTCCATACCGACACCACGATATGCAGCCTACAAGCTATTCCGTAGCCGAAATGGTGATCCAATCGACCGTGGACTGGCGCTTTTTTTCCCTGGACCGAACAGTTTTACCGGCGAAGATTGCGCTGAATTTCATTTGCATGGCGGCAAAGCAGTCGTTGAGAAGCTCTTGTCGGAAATGGGAGAGCTGCATGGTTGCCGTATAGCGGAAGCTGGAGAGTTTACGCGACGTGCTTTTTCTAATGGCAAGATGGACTTGACGATCGCCGAAGGCCTTGCGGATCTGATCGCCGCGGAAACCGAGGGACAGAGGCGGCTCGCATTGCAAGTCGCTTCTGGTACGCAGCGTGAGCTTTACACGGAATGGCGTCAGCGTCTGTTGCGTGCACGCGCCTTTATAGAAGCGGAACTCGACTTTGCCGATGAAAGCGATGTTCCTGGTTCCGTATCGGAGCAGGTCTGGCAGTCACTGGCACTGTTAAAGAGTGAGATCGAGAACCATATAGCGAGCGGCAAGCGCGCTTCGATGTTGCGCGACGGACTGCATGTCGTGATTGTTGGTGCACCGAATGCCGGTAAATCCAGCTTGCTGAACTTTCTGGCTGGGCGCGAAGTAGCGATCATTTCGGAAGAGGCGGGAACGACCCGCGATCTTCTGGAGGTCAAACTCGATCTGGGCGGCATCCCGGTTTACGTGACAGACACGGCAGGTTTGCGGGAGACCGATAGTTCCGTCGAAAAAATCGGAATTGAACGCGCCCGCGCGCGTATGGCCGATGCCGATTTGGTTCTGCTGCTTGAAGATATGAACGATCCCATAGCTGTCGCTTCCGACGAAGTACCAGAAGCTTTATGGAAAATCGGCACAAAAGCTGATCTGAATGCTGAATCTGCCGATTGCTGGACCTACCGCATTTCAACAAAAACTGGCGAAGGACTGGACCAACTACTCACGAATCTTCAGAATTTCGCGGAAGAGCGGATAGGCCAGATAGAGGATGCCGTGCCCACGCGGCAGAGACATATCAACCTTCTGCGATCTACTGTCACCGAGATCGATAGGGCGATAAACGGTACAAACCTTCCGCTTGAACTCCGCGCAGAGAACATGCGCCTTGCATCCCAGTATCTCGGACGTATTACTGGTGATGTCGATGTGGAAGAAATTTTGGACGTTATTTTCTCTCAGTTCTGCATCGGAAAATGATTCACGTGAAACACGGGCCGATTGATCCTGAAAATTGTTTCACGTGAAACATCTGTGGAATCTCGCCAAGGTGATTGACTCACTCCTCCATCCGTGAGTCGGCTCGTCGCCGAGATTTGATCAAGTCGACGACCAATTTGATCTTCCGTTTCAAGCCTATTCGTGTCAAAGAGACATCTTTCTGAAACGGATTCGAGTTGCGTCAGGATGAACCAAATGAGTTCGACCGAAGCCACAGTCTTTGATGTCATTGTGATCGGCGGCGGCCACGCGGGATGCGAGGCTGCTTCTGCAGCTGCGCGCGCAGGTGCCAGAACTGCGCTTATAACACATCGCTTTGATACTATTGGCGTTATGTCCTGCAACCCTGCCATTGGTGGGCTGGGAAAAGGGCATCTTGTACGTGAGATCGATGCACTCGATGGCTTGATGGGGCGTGTCGCCGATGAAGCCGGTATCCAGTTTCGTCTACTGAACCGCCGAAAAGGGCCTGCTGTTCGCGGACCTCGAACTCAGGCTGACCGCAAGCTTTATCGGCTTGCCATGCAGAAGATGATCGCGGCCCAGGACAATCTATTTGTTGTCGAAGGCGGCGCGCACGACCTTCGGGAAGAACACGGACGCATCACCGGGGTTGTTTTGTCCGATGGGCGGACCCTGTCATGTGGCGCTGTGGTGCTGACGACCGGCACGTTCCTGAATGGGTTGATCCATATTGGGGAAAAGAAGATTCCTGCTGGCCGCATGGGCGAAAAGCCAGCGCTTGGTCTTTCCGAACGCCTGACCTCGTTCGGCTTTGCGCTTGGGCGTCTCAAAACAGGCACGCCGCCACGACTGGATGGGCGTACTATTGATTGGCAAAGCCTTGATATGCAGTCCGCCGATGAGGAGCCTGTGCCGTTCTCTCTCATGACGGATCGGATCACCATACCGCAGATTGATTGTGGCATTACCCGCACAACGCCGGAAACCCACGCTGTCATTCGGGCCAATCTGCATCGTTCGGCTATGTATTCTGGTTCGATCGAGGGCATCGGTCCCCGTTACTGCCCCTCGGTGGAAGATAAGATTGTCAAGTTCGGCGACCGTGACGGCCACCAGATATTCCTCGAGCCGGAAGGGCTGGACGACGATACCGTTTATCCAAACGGCATTTCGACATCGCTTCCGGAGGATGTGCAGCTCGACATATTGAAGACCATACCGGGGCTTGAAAAATCCGCTATGCTGCAGCCCGGATATGCGATTGAATATGATTTCATCGATCCGCGTGAGTTGAAGCGCAGCCTTGAAACCCGGAAAGTTACCGGTCTGTTTCTGGCGGGGCAGATCAACGGCACGACTGGCTATGAAGAAGCGGGTGCACAAGGCTTGCTCGCGGGCATCAATGCCGCGCGTCGAGCTTCTGGTGGCGATCCTGTCATTATCCAGCGCACGGAAGCCTATATAGGCGTCATGGTTGATGATCTGACGTCACGCGGGGTCAGCGAACCTTATCGCATGTTTACATCACGTGCAGAATTTCGTCTGTCGCTTCGCGCGGATAATGCCGATCAGCGCCTGACGCCACTAGCGGACAAGCTCGGTATATTGGGGCACGCACGTAAGGAACGATTTGAAGCGCGGGAAACGGCGTTGGATGAAGCGCGGTCACTGACACAGTCACTGACCATTACGCCCAATCTGGCTAGCCGTTACGATCTGCGTCTCAATCAGGATGGCGTGCGCCGTTCGGCCTATGATCTTCTGTCCTACCCGGAGATTGATCTGGATCGGTTGAAATCGATCTGGCCTGAACTCGGAGCTGTTGATCCGGCAACGCGGGAAGCGCTGGAGATCGAGGCCCAGTATGCCGTCTATATGGATCGGCAGAAGAGCGACATTGCAGTGATGGAGCGCGAGGAGCAACTGCTCATTCCAGCAGGGTTGGACATTGATGGAATATCCGGTCTTTCCAATGAGTTGAAGCATAAGCTCAAGCAACGCAGGCCGGAAACAATTGCCGAGGCGCAGCGCGTTGACGGGATGACACCGGCGGCACTGGCGCTCCTTATCGCACAGATCAAGAAGTTCGGATATCGCCAGCGGGCTGCATCGGAATTGTCTGAAGGGCAGGGCGCTGCATGAGCGCCGATACTCGCTTTGAAAGTCTGAAAGCAATCGTTCCCGCTGTTTCACGTGAAACAGCGAACCGCCTGATCGCCTTTGAAGACTTGTTCCGCAAATGGTCGAAGGCGATCAATCTTGCGTCCCCCTCTACTCTGAACGAGTTGTGGACCCGTCATATTCTGGATAGCGCACAGCTATTTCCCTTGGCGAGTGACGCCAAGCACTGGTTGGATATTGGTTCTGGCGGCGGATTTCCGGGCATTGTGACGGCCTGTTTCCTCGCTGAGCAACCAGGAGGCGCTATCGATCTGATTGAGAGCGCAGGGAAAAAGGCGGCGTTCCTGCGCACTGCAGCGGGACATTTGCACGTACCGGCGCGGGTCCATTCCACCCGCATTGAAGCGATGTGGGAGAAAATTGAAACACCACAAGTGGTTACGGCACGCGCATTGGCGTCGCTGAACGATCTTTTCGGTCTGACGGAGCTGTGGCTGACCAATGGTGCCAAAGCTCTCTTCCAAAAAGGTCGGGATTATCAGCGTGAGATAGACGAAAGCCGTGTCGGTTGGAGTTTCGATCTGGTACAACATCAAAGTGCTATCGATCAGGCTTCGGTCATACTCGAAATCACCAATCTTCGGCGCAAAGTCGCTTGATGGCTGGAAATTTCGAAGGGGCGGGCAGCAGCAAGGCGACGGTGATGAACAAAATGTCCAGAATCATAACCATTGCAAACCAGAAAGGCGGCGTGGGTAAAACTACCACCGCCATCAATCTGGCTACGGCATTGGCGGCTATCGGCGAGACGGTACTGATTGTCGATCTCGATCCGCAGGGCAACGCCAGCACCGGTTTGGGTATTGATCGCCGCAACCGGCCTTTGTCTTCCTATGACGTGCTGACGCAGGAATCGTCGGTTCCTGATGCTGCAATGCCAACCGATGTTCCCAATCTGCATATCGTACCATCGACGCTGGATCTTCTTGGCATTGAAATGGAGATTGCGCAGTCGGCCGATCGTACACGGCGCTTGCGTGATGCTCTGCGGTTCGATTCCTCCGTGTCGGAGCGGTTCTCCTATGTGCTTGTCGATTGCCCACCGTCGCTCAATCTTCTGACGTTGAACGCCATGGCTGCGGCCGATTCCGTTCTGGTGCCGCTGCAATGCGAGTTCTTTGCTCTGGAAGGCTTGAGCCAGCTTTTGCAGACGGTCGATCAGGTGCGGTCGTCGATCAATGCCGAGCTTTCGATCCAGGGTATTGTGCTGACCATGTTCGACAGCCGCAACAATCTCGCTGCGCAAGTGGTGGATGATGTTCGCGCTTTCATGGGTGAGAAGGTCTATCGTACTGTCATTCCGCGTAATGTGCGCGTCTCGGAAGCACCATCACACGGTAAACCGGCAATTCTCTACGATTTGAAATGCGCCGGCAGTCAGGCTTATTTGCAACTCGCATCGGAAGTTATCCAGCGCGAGCGACAATTGCAGGCCGCTTAAACCAATCGATTCGACGACGAAACAATTCAGGAATAAGCCGAACGATGAATGATGATCCTTCAAAAAAGCGCCTTGGCCGCGGATTAGCGGCGCTGATCGGTGAAATTGATCGCCCTGCCGAAGAGCGTAAGGCACCTGTTCCCATCGAACGGAATGTTCCGATTGAATTCGTCACGCGCAATCCGCGCAATCCGCGTCGCATGTTCTCAGAAGGTGACTTGGAGGATCTGGCGCAGTCGATCAAGGAACATGGCGTGGTGCAGCCGATCGTCGTGCGACCGGCGCCAGGGCAGCCGGACCGGTTCGAACTGATTGCCGGTGAGCGTCGCTGGCGTGCTTCGCAGCGGGCCGGTGTCGATACGATCCCGGTTATTGTTCGTGACGTTGACGATCGTGTCGCACTTGAGATCGCGATCATCGAAAACGTGCAGCGCGCCGACCTGAATGCGGTCGAAGAAGCTTTGGGATATCAACAGCTTATCGATAATCATGACTATACGCAGAATGATCTGGCACAGGTCATCGGCAAAAGCCGGAGCCATGTCGCCAACACGTTGCGTCTGTTGAAACTACCGCAACCCGTGCAGGATTTCATTGTCGATGGTGCGCTTTCGGCAGGTCATGCTCGAAGTCTCATCACGATGGAAAACCCGACCGCACTGGCTGAGCGGATTGTCAAAGATGGTCTGTCGGTACGCCAGGTGGAAGCGCTTGCGCAGGCGGAAGCACGCGGTGGTGCGGAAGCCAAGCCCGGTAAAGCAGGACCTGTTGAGAAAGATGCCGACACCAAAGCACTCGAAAAGCTGCTTTCTGATGTTACTGGCATGAAGGTTGAGATCAATCATCGTGATCGCGGCGGTGAGGTCAAGATTCGATATAGTTCTCTTGAGCAACTCGACGAGATTTGCCGCCGGCTTCAGAGTTGATCTATTATACGAATATTTGAACATAAAGGCTCGTTGCATTTCATTGCGGCGAGCTTTTTCATTTACAGCAGCCAAACCAACACAACACCTATATTGTAACGCGATGCGGAGAACTGGCTTGGTCAGGCTGCAAAGCCCACCGCTATTCGTTCCAACAAATACATGGATAGATATTCACCGCCGCGTCAAAAGGCAATTATGATCCGTCATCGCTTCAAGTCAGAGGCCACAGTCAAACAGCGCTCCCACAGCATAACTCGTAACTTTATGAACCATTTTGTTTCGCAGCCGCTCGTCAGTTCGACCGGTGACTGTTTCGTTTGGAAGCGAATTGCGCTAGTGAGTGGCAATGGCGCAGAAGAAAGCAAACGAAGTCGATAGTTTTCTGGCAAGGCCGACGAATTCGTTTCCGGTCGTGCTGCTTTACGGCCCCGACAAGGGGCTGGTGAGCGAGCGTGCGCGCCGTTTTGCCGAAGCAAGCAAACTGCCGCTGGACGACCCGTTCGCCGTCATTCGCATGGAAGCGGATGAGATCGAGGCCGACCCGGCCAAACTCGCCGATGAAGCTCGCACCATCTCTATGTTCGGTGGCCAGCGCCTGATCTGGATCAAGAATGCCGCAGGCCAGAAGAAGCTGGCGGAAGCGATCAAGCTTCTTGCGACTGAACCGCCGCTTGAGACGTTCGTGCTGGTTGAAGCCGGTGATCTCAAGAAGGGCGCGGGTCTGCGCAGCGCTGTCGAGAATGCTTCCGCAGGTATGGCCTTGCCCTGCTATTCCGACGACAGCCGCGGTATCGATGGTGTCATTGACGATGTTCTGGCGGAATGGAAGATGCAGATCACGCTCGACGGGCGGCAGCTGCTGCGGGCAAGCCTGGGCGGCGATCGTCTTGCCACGCGGGGTGAACTCGAAAAGCTCTGCCTCTATGCGCGCGGCAAGGAGCGGATCGATATAGACGATGTGCGTGAAGCAGTCGGCGATGTCGCCGGTCTTTCCACCGACGAGGTGATCGATGCGGTTTTGGCTGGCGATCTTCCGCGTTTCGAAGTCTCCTTCGACCGTGTCGTGAAATCCGGCACCGCGCCGTTTCTGCTGCTCAACACGGCGATGCGCCAGTTTCAGCAGGTACAGACCTTGCGCCACATTGCCGATACCGAGCGTAAAAGCGCGTCCGTCGTTGTGGCTGCGGCTCGTCCGCCAATCTTCTTCAACCGTAAGAAACTGGTCGAGAATTCAGTAAGCCGCTGGACCGGCGAAAGCCTTGCGCGCGTTATGGAGCGTCTGCAGCGCGCCGTTCTCGAAAGCCGCCAAAATGCGGCGCTCGCTATCCCCATCATCCGCCAATGTCTGCTGGCAATCAGCGTCGAGTCACTTCGAAACGCTCGGCGTTAAAGTCTGTTTCGAAGTTCTGTTGCAATTAATATAGGCCGAGATCGGCCTCGATTACGGGTTTGCCACATCCCAATTGCGAGCTGCTACGCTTAGCAGCTCGAAACCATGATCAAATTGAGCAATAGTTTTCATCTGTCTCATAAGCTGGATGGTTTGGTGCTGCATGGTTATCCAGCCAAGTACAGAGTAGGAATAACAATATACTCCGGTCGGAGTGACCTATTCCAGACTAAACAGTTTTATCTGATGGCTGCCGTAAAAAAGCAGAGAATCTTCTTCTGATTTCGACTTAGCAATTTAAAACAGCAATAATTATGAATTCTTCTTCAAAGAAAGAGAAATAATGAAAATATATACCGCGTGGAGCCCATTTGAAACCCAAGTTTATGACCAATCGTGTGGAGATAATCAAGAAACAGATAATGATTTCGGTAAAAACGTCGGCGCCGGATTTATCATGGACGCTGAAGGAAAATCATTAACTTTGAGTACCAATTCGGACGCTTACTGGCCTAACTCCGACAATGATCCTGATGCTTTCATCGACACAGTCACAGAGTTTGGCATTTTGTCCGGCCATTTTGCGTTAACCCAGCGCACGAGTGGCGCATTAAACCTGGGAAGTGATCGTCCTTTTAGCTTAACTCTACAGCGTGAAGGTTCGATGGTTTTGGAACACCCTGGTATTCAAATGGAGACGAGATCGCGCGGTGAGTATGGTAGTGTGCGGGTTGAAATGTATGATGCTTCACAGCTGACTTTCTCAGGGCTCAATATTTTCTGGGGGGGAGAGTTTTCTGTCTATGACAATGCCAGACTAAATTTCTTCGAAGAACACGTAACGCCTTACACTGGCCTGACGAAACTGTATGACACATCGGAATTCAATCTCTCTACGAATAGGATTTATGCAAGCAACTCACCCGAGAGGGAATGGCGGATTTCTCTTGCCGATGGTTCGCCGCAGTTAAATATTCTGGCTCATACAAGTGGAGGAGATCCTCTTCAGACCCAGAATGAAGCAGCTCCGTATCCAGAAGCAATTCTGGATTTTGGTGCAAGCTCCAGAGGGACTATTGCTATTGATATGCCTGACGCTAACGCATTCATGTTAACTCTCTTGGATAGCAGAAAGACGTTTTCCGTTAACGGAAAACCCGTTTACGTCGGCAATAGCAGTCAATTTAATCACAGTTTTCAAAATGGTGTACAGAGAAACGGTTTTACGACCGGCGTCATGACCATCACCAAGGTGAGATAGACAATAAGCTCTGTCGTATCAAATAGCCCATCTGCTCCATGTCCGGCTTCAAGTCCGAAGCCGCCGCCAGCCTTATGCTTTCCGGCGTCGAGTCCATTCATATAATGGCTGGCAGCGAGGCATCTTTGCACCGGCCCCCAATGTAAAAGGGAAGTCGGCGATGCGCAGCGGAGTATCGGTTGCAATACTGCGCTGCGCGCCGTCAACACGAGGTTCCTATTCGATCAGCAGCGCATCGTCATCGAGCGTCTGGCCGCGCACCTTGCGGAACATTTCGATGAGGTCTTCCACACCCAGCGTCTTGCGCTTGTCGCCGGTCACGTCGAGCAGGATCTTGCCGCCATGCAGCATGATCGTGCGGTCGCCATAATCGAGCGCCTGCCGCATGGAATGGGTGACCATCAGCGCGGTCAGCTTATTCTCGGCAATCAGCGTCCGGGTCAGTTCCATCACGAACTCGGCCATGCCGGGATCAAGCGCTGCTGTATGCTCATCGAGCAGCAGTACTTCCGAACCGGAAAGCGTCGCCATGATCAGTGACAGGGCCTGACGCTGGCCGCCGGAGAGAAGCTCCATGCGGTCCTGCATACGGTTTTCCAGCCCCAGATTGAGGCTCGCCACACGCTCGCGAAACCATGCGCGACGCTTGGAATTGAGCGCGTGGGTGAGGCCGCGCGTCTTGCCGCGCGAAGCAGCCAGAGCGAGGTTTTCCTCGATTGACAGTGTACCGCAGCTGCCTGCCAGCGGATCCTGGAACACGCGGGCGACAAGACCGGCCCGCTCGGCAGTGGGCTTGCGGGTCACATCCTTGCCACTGATGACCACTTTGCCAGCAGTGGGGATCACATCGCCTGCAAGAACGCCCAGCATCGTGGATTTGCCTGCACCGTTCGACCCGATGACCGTGACGAAGGAACCCTGGTCCATGGTTAGATTGATCTTGTTCAAGACCTGCTTTTCGAGCGGAGTGCCGCGACCGAACACGACATCGAGATTGGAAAGTTCGATCATGCCGATGCTCCTCCGCGACGCAGGCGCGGCAATATCAGGGCGAAGGTAACGAGAAGGGCGGTGGCAATGTTGAGATCGGATGCCTGCAGGCCAAGAATGTCACCATTCGAAAGCGCAAACTGGATGGCGATACGATAGATGATCGAGCCGAGCACACAGCCAATCAGGATCACCAGAATGAAACGGCTGCGCAACAGCGTTTCACCGATGATGACCGCTGCAAGGCCGACCACGATGGTGCCGACGCCCGAGGTCACATCGGCAAAGCCGTTTGTCTGTGCGAAGAGCGAGCCACCGAGCGCCACCAGTGCGTTCGACAGCGCCATGCCAAGATAGATCTGCCTGTCGGTACGAACGCCCTGTGCACGCGCCATTCTCGGATTGGCGCCGGTTGCGCGCATGGCAAGACCCATATCGCTTTCCAGAAAGCGCCAGACGACAAATACCGCAATGGCGACCAGCACGAAAAGGAACAGCGGACGTACATAATATTCGGGAATGCCGTGACCGAAGAACGGTGTCAGCATGGTGTCCTGATTGATGAGCGCGATGTTGGGACGCCCCATGACGCGCAGATTGACGGAGAACAGCGCGATCATGGTCAGAATGGAGGCGAGAAGATTGAGAATCTTGAAACGCACGTTCAGCGTCGCTGTCACAAGCCCGGCAGCAGCACCCGCAACCATGGCGATGGCCGCCGCCAGCCAGGCATTCATGCCTGCAAGGATCAGCACGCCGGTTACGGCAGCGCCCAACGGAAACGAACCGTCAACCGTCAGATCGGGGAAATCGAGGACGCGGAACGCCAGATAGACGCCGATGGCTACAAATGCGAAGACGAGGCCCAATTCGACCGCACCCCAGAAGGCGATCTGACTCACAATGTCATTCCTTGTTTCTCGCCGTGACCAAAACGAAAGACTTGCACATCAACGCATCGTCAATCGTCGCTTTGCGGAAATCGGGATTCCGACTGTTCCGCTCGGCCAGCTTCAGTCACGACCGGTTTTGTTTTGAGTTCGTCCGCCAGCTGTCGAGCTGTACCAGACCATTCCCCGGTTGTTTATGCGAAACCGCATTTTTGCGGCTTTATATCTCAGGCGGGATACAACCCACAAGTTCCAGTGTGCAAGCAATATCGCCGGGCGAGCCCCGAAATGCGCCACTTTGTGGGGCAATTGCAACATAGGGCATTCCCGCCTGATTTCTGCCGTTGGAGATGTTCCATCTATTTTTAACGTGCATCTTATCCGAAAACCGGTTCCCACTTTTCGGGATGCGCTCTAGTGGTCTGATTCCGACATTTGCATCCCTTGGATATGAGCGCTGGGCAAATGTCGGAAGCAAAAAGACCACTAATAACTTTATGAATCTAGTGGATTTTTCGAATTTGACGTTTGAGACGAGATTTGTATCGGACGGGTATCAAACGTCAAATTCAATCCACTAGCAAAAAGGCGAAGCCTTTTGAGGCTTCGCCTTTCTTTATCTTGGTTTCGAGTTTTATCAGTCGATCTTGCTGGTCGCGCGGTCGATAACAGCCTGCGGGAATTCGACGCCCATCTTCTTGGCAGCGCCGAGATTGATGACGAGATCGGTTCCCTTGGCGATATCGACAGCGATATCGCCTGGCTTTTCACCCTTGAGAATCTTCACCACGACGGCACCGGTCTGCTTGCCGACATCGTAATAGTTGAAGCCGAGGGCAGCGAGTGCACCGCGCTTGACCGAATCCGTGTCTGCAGTGAAGAGCGGCAGCTTGCTTTCTTCAGCAACGCCGACGGCGCTTTCCAGAGCCGAAACGATGGTGTTGTCGGTCGGAACATACATGGCGTCCGCACGGCCGACGAGGGCGCGCGCTGCACCCTGAACTTCAGCCGACTTGGTGGCAGCCGATTCAACGATTTCGATGCCTTCGGCGGAAGCTGCTTCCTTCAGTGCGGCCAGAAGCGACACGGAATTGGTTTCACCGGAATTGTAGAGATAACCGAGCTTCTTGATGTTCGGCATCACTTCCTTGATGAGCTTGATGTGCTCTGCCACTGGCGACATGTCGGAAAGACCGGTCACGTTGCCGCCCGGCTTTGTCATGTCCTTGACGAGCTGCGCGCCGAGCGGATCGGAAACAGCGGTGAACACGACCGGAATATCGCGGGTTGCCGAAACGACAGCCTGTGCCGATGGCGTGGAGATCGGAACGATCACATCCGGGCCTTCGCCGACGAACTGGCGGGCGATCTGCGCTGCAGTTGCCGGGTTGCCCTGTGCGGATTGATAGACGAATTTGAGATTTTCGCCTTCCTTGTAGCCCGCTTCGGCCAGCGCATCCTTCACGCCGTCGCGCGCGGCGTCGAGGGCCGGATGTTCAACGATGGCGGTTACGGCGACGGTTACGTCTTTTGCCTGTGCCGAGGTGGCAATGGCCGTTGCGGCCAGCAAGGCCAGAAGCATAGAACGCATGAAAATCTCCCCTGTTTTGGTGCGTTGCTTATCGGCAAACACCTTTTCTCCAATAACCTCAGATTGAAGGTTTATCCGCCAGATTTGAGGCTTAATCGGGTCCGGATAGACTGTCAACGTGTGGGGTAATCTGTCAGGCAGCCTGTCCGGCAACCTGTCCGGATTGAACACGATAAGCCCGCAACAAAAAGCGGCTCGAATTCTGACGGGGTTCAAATGCTGAACACTGTGTTCAGCACCCTTTCAATCTGCCGGGGTCTTTGCCTTCGATCACACTGCCGCCTGCGCTGGTGACAACGAGGCGGAGCTGCTCAGCCGCAAGAGTCGGGTCTAGAAGAATAGCAGCTGCGGGTCGAACATATCGCCCAGCCAGTGCAGCACGACTTTGTCGCGGGCTTGACCGAGAATCCGGCCATAGACCTTGGCGTAATCGTCGGGGGACCTGGCGATGCGCGCCAGGGCGCGGCTTGCCATCAGGATGAAACGCCCGCCGTGTTTTTCAATGAAGCCTGCCTGTGTCTCATAGGCCTTGATGACGTCATCGAGGTTTTTTGCATCGGCGGGATCAAGGTGGTCAGTGCCTGCACCGCTCGCGAGATCAGCGCCCGCTACGGTCTTGCTGTCTGCCAGCGAACGGCGGATCAGTTCCTGCGCACCTGCCCAGTTCAGTCCCATGCCGCGCTGTGACGTATCCATCGCTTCCGCGATCTTGAAACCGAGGCTCCACAGATGATGCCGGAAAGCCATTGTCGTGTCCCAGTCGATCGCCGGGTCGTTCCATGGACGGGCATCTTTCAGCGGATCGGAAACCACATGCGCTGCTGCATAGGCAATGCGATTGAACTGCGGCGGGTTTGCTGGACGTGAGGTTGGTGTCCCGGTCAGCGTGTAGGAATGCAGGCTTCCCTTGCTATCCGGCAATGTCACTTGATGGTTGCTCATACCCTTATCGTTCCTCCGCCTGAATATCTGATTGTTAGTTTAGAACGTTCCAAATGACAATCCGGCCAAAAATTAAGGCAGAAATGTGATTTGCGTTATTTTAGGCAAAAAGTACACGCTTTCGCAGAAAATGCGTCCAGAAACCGGCTTTCAATTGTGGCGAAGCGAAGGAAAATAGCTGCTTCCGCCTCCGCTCTTGACAGTATTGGAACGTTCCAATTAAATCAGCAATCGAAATCGGAGCAGGGCATGAGCAAGAACAGCGTCACCGTTATCGATATTGCGCGCGAGGCAGGCGTGTCGAAATCGACTGTCTCGCTGGTGCTGCGTGGTAGTCCGCTTGTTCATGCCGAAACCCGGGCCAAGGTGCAGGAGGCAATCGAGAAACTCGGTTATGTTTATAACCGTTCGGCTGCCAATCTCCGTCAGGCGAAATCGAAAATAATCGGCCTTGTGGTCAATGACCTGACCAACAGCTTCTTTGCCGAGCTGGCCGTAGGCGTGGACCGTGTCATGCAGTCGGCGGGCTATGTGCAGTTTCTCGCCAATACAGCGGAAAGCATTGATCGTCAGCGCGAGGTGATTGCCTCGATGCGTGAACATGGCATTGCCGGGCTGATCGTTTCGCCAGCGCGTGGAACCGAGGCTAATGATCTGAAACCACTGGCAAAAAGTGGCCTGCCGGTTGTGCAGATGGTGCGTGATGTGCCGGGATCGGGTGTGTCGTCGATTGTTTCGGATAATCGCGGCGGCGTAGCAAAGGCGGTCGAGCATCTGGTGTCGCTGGGGCATCGTTCAATCGCTTTCATGGGCGGTTATGCGGATACCGCTGTTTTTGCTGAACGAGTTGCGGGCTATCGTGCGGGGCTTGAGCAGGCGGATATCCTGTTTGATGATGCGCTGGTCTTTACCGCAGCACCTTCACGTGCGGGCGGTGTGGAAGCGCTGGAACAGATGCTGCGGCATGGCGTGAAACCGACCGCTGCGGTGTGCTTCAACGATGCCGTGGCTTTTGGTGTCTGCGATGGTTTGCGCGCTGCAAATCTGGAGCCGGGCCGGGATTTTGGCGTGGTTGGTTTTGACGATGTGATCGAAGCCAAGACCGCTGTTCCGGCGCTGACGACGGTATCTGTCGATCCGCAAGGTTTGGGAGAACGTGCGGCGCAGCTCTTGCTGAAACAGATCAATTCGGAACGGGTGGAGGCGGAGGCGCAGCGCTTGTCGGTGCGTCTTGCGGTGCGTGCAAGTTGTGGTGCGCCGTTCAAAAATGAGGAGAAATTCGCATGGCAAAGTGGGGCCTTATAGGCGCAAGCACCATTGCAAAAGAGTGGGTGATCGGTGCCATTCGCGCCACCGGTGGCGAAGTTGCGTCCGTGTACAGCACCAATGCTGCGCGTGGCGAAACCTATGCCCGTGAGAACGGGATTGCCCGCTCCGTGACAAGCCTTGACGCGCTGTTAGGTGATCCTGAAATCGACGCTGTCTATATCTCCACCACCAATGAACTGCACCGCGATCAGGCGATTGCTGCCGCCAAAGCAGGCAAGCATATTCTCTGCGAAAAGCCACTGGCACTGACGCTTTCTGACGCGCATCAAATGCTGAAAGCGGTGCGCGAGGCGGGCGTCGTGGCAGGCACCAACCATCACTTGCGCAATGCTGCAAGCCACCGCGCCATACGTGATGCTATCGCTCAAGGCAAGATCGGCAAGGTGCTTGCCGCGCGGGTTTTTCATGCGGTTTATCTGCCGCCGCATTTGCAAGGCTGGCGCATTGAACGCCCTGACGCGGGCGGCGGTGTGGTCCTCGATATTACCGTGCATGATGCCGATACATTGCGCTTTGTGCTGGGTGAAAGCCCAGTCGAGGCCTTGGCTTTCAGCCAGCAAGGGGGCCTCAGCGGCGAAGGACTGGAAGATGGCGTGATGGGCGTTTTGCGCTTCTCCTCCGGCGTCATCGCTCAGTTCCACGATGCTTTCACCACCAAATATGCGGAAACCGGCTTCGAGGTACATGGCAGCGAAGGCTCGCTTATTGCACGCAATGTCATGACGCAAAAGCCGGTCGGGACCGTCATTCTGCGTGACAAGGATGGCGAGCACGAATTGCCGCTCGATCAGAAAAATCTCTACGAAACTGCCTTGCAGGCTTTCCATAATGCCATCGCTGGCAAGGGCCAGCCATCGGCAACATTGGAGGACGGCATCTGGTCGCTGGCGACCGGGCTTGCTGTGCTTGAGGCCGCAAAGACCGGCAAGGCTACCGCCGTTCATTCAGGACTTTGAACATTATGAGCAAACATATTTCCTTTGCCGAAGCAGCATCACTCATTCCCGACAGCGCTGTCGTTTCGGTTTCTTCATCGAGCGGCCTCGGCTGTCCAGATATGATGCTGAAGGCCATTGGCGAGCGTTTTGATGAAACCGGTCATCCCCAAAATATCACCACGCTGCATCCGATTGCGGCGGGCGATATGAGTGGCATCAAGGGTGTCGATTACATCGCCAAAAAGGGGCTTCTCAAAAAGATCATCGGCGGTTCTTATCCGTCAGGGCCATCGAGCGCCGAGCCTCCGCTGATCTGGCAGATGATCACCAATAATGAGATTCCGGCCTATAATATTCCGTCGGGCATTCTGTTTGACATGCATCGCGAGGCGGCCGCCAAGCGTCCCGGCGTGCTGACCAAAGTGGGGCTTGATACCTTCGTTGATCCCAAGCGTCAGGGATCGGCAATGAACGATAAGGCGCGCGAAGAGCCCGTCGTCAAACAGGTCAGTTTTGAAGGTGAGGACTGGCTCTATTTCCCCAATATCGTGCCGCATGTCACGATCATCCGCGCCACCACTGCCGATGAACGCGGCAATCTCACCTATGAGCATGAGGGTGCTTATCTTGGTGGGCTGGATCAGGCGCTGGCTGCGTGCAACAATGGCGGTATCGTCATTGCGCAGGTCAAACGCATTGCCAAGGAAGACACGCTGAAACCGCATGATGTGCGCGTGCCGGGCGTGCTGGTGGATTATATCGTGGTTGATCCCGATCAGAAGCAGACCACACAGACGCTTTATGATCCGGCAATTTCCGGCGAGATTTTCCGTCCGCTTGATACATTCCGCTTGGCCGAGTTCAATATTCAGAAAGCGATTGCGCGGCGTGTCGCACAGGAGTTGCAAGCGGGAAGTGCGGTCAATCTTGGCTTCGGCATTTCCGCCAATGTGCCGCGCATTCTGCTGGAAGAGGGCCTGCATGGCGCGGTGACATGGGTGATCGAGCAGGGTGCTGTTGGCGGCGTGCCGCTTCTCGATTTTGCCTTTGGCTGTGCATCGAATGCTGATGCCTATATGCCGTCACCCTATCAGTTCACCTATTTTCAGGGCGCTGGCTTCGACGCCTCGCTCTTGTCCTTCCTTGAGATCGGACGCGACGGCTCAGTCAATGTGTCGAAGCTGTCATTCCGTCCGCATGTGACGGCGGGAGCAGGTGGGTTTGTCGATATTACTGCACGAGCCAAAAAGATTGTCTTCTCCGGCATGTTCAATGCAGGTGCGAAATTGTCGGTCGCTGACGGTAAGCTGGTGATCGAGAAGGAAGGCAAGCTCAAAAAGCTGGTGAATGAGGTTGAGCATGTCACCTTCTCCGGTCCGCGCGGTGTCGAACAGGGACAGGACATTACCTATGTCACCGAACGTGCGGTTCTGAAGCTCACGCCAGAAGGCATTGTGCTGACCGAGATTGCGCCGGGTGTGGATTTGCAGACGCATATTCTTGATCAGGCTGAGTTTCCGCTGATCGTTTCGGATCAGCTTAAAATCATGGATGAAGCCTTGTTCCGCGACGAGCCGATTGGCCTCACGCTGCCGCAAAAGCCTGCTCGAAAGCTGGAGGCTTAAATGGCCCAACGGATAGAAATCTCGATCGAGAACCACATCGCCGTCATGACGATCAAGCGGCCCGAAAAGCTCAATGCGTTTGATATCGAGCTTTTGCAGGAATTGTCTGCCGCCTGTGACCAGGTGGAAGCGGACAGCAGCGTGCGGGTAGCGATCCTGACCGGTGAGGGCAAAGCCTTTTCCGCCGGTGGTGACATCAAGGCATGGGGCGGCATGGAACCGCAGGAATTCGGCCATGCCTGGGTGCGCTATGGGCATCGTGTATTCGAACGTCTGGCGACTTTGCGTGTACCCTTGATCGCCGCGATGAACGGTCATGCTTTGGGCGGCGGGCTGGAACTGGCAGGCGCCGCCGATATTCGCATTGTCGAACGACAGGCAAAAATCGGCCTGCCGGAAACCTCGCTCGGCATGATCCCCGGCTGGTCGGGCACACAGCGTCTTGTGCGCCGTTTTGGTGCGCAGATCGTGCGCCGCATGGTGCTGGGTGGTGAAATGTTCACAGCGGACGAAGCGCTGTCGCATGGGCTGGTGGATGCTGTGGTGGAGACGGGTGCAGCCTTGCAGGCGGCGCAGGACTATGCGGCGCGGGTGGCCAAGCGCGGACCGGCTGCGCTGGAAATTTCCAAACTGATGCTGTCGGTCGCCAATGGCGAGGATAGTGGCACGGCAGTCGAGACGCTGGGGTCCATCCTTGTCGCCAAGACCGATGATCTGAAAGAAGGCGTGCGCTCGTTTACCGAAAAGCGCGAAGCAAATTTTGAAGGAAAATGGTGATGAGCGTAGTCGTAAAACCGCAGCCGTTGACCGGGCTGGAAGTCCGCGAATTCTCCATGCTGATCGATGGAAAATGGGTGGGCAGTGAAAGTGGCCAAACGATTGAACGTGTGGCGCCCGGCCATGGAGTGACGGTGAGCCGCTATCCGGCCGGCAACAAGGCCGATGTGGAACGCGCTGTTGCGGCTGCGCGCAAGGCTTTTGACGATGGGCGCTGGTCGTCTAAAACCGCATCGCAGCGTTCGCTGATTTTGCTGAAAGCCGCCGATCTGATTGAAGCGCGGGCGGAAGAGCTGGCCTATCTCGATGCGATTGAAGCCGGCAAACCAATTTCTCAGGTGCGTGGCGAGATAGCAGGGTCGGTCGATATCTGGCGCTATGCGGCAGCACTTGCTCGCGATCTGCATGGCGAGAGCTATAATACGCTGGGCGATGGTACTTTGGGCGTTGTGCTGCGGGAGGCAATTGGTGTCGTTTCCATCATCACGCCGTGGAATTTCCCGTTTCTGATCGTGGGCCAAAAGCTGCCATTTGCGCTGGCTGCGGGTTGTACGGCAGTCGTAAAGCCTTCGGAACTCACATCCGGATCGACATTGTTACTCGGCGAAATTCTGGCCGAAGCAGGCGTGCCGGACGGTGTTGTCAACATCATCACCGGAACGGGCGCTGATGTCGGCCAGCATATGAGTACGCATCCGGATGTTGATATGGTTTCGTTCACCGGTTCTACCGGTGTGGGCAAGCTGACCATGGCCAATGCTGCGCAAACGCTGAAAAAAGTATCGCTGGAGCTTGGCGGCAAGAACCCGCAAATCCTGTTCCCGGATGCGGATATGGATGCTTTCATCGATGCTGCCGTGTTTGGCGCATGGTTCAATGCGGGCGAGTGCTGCAATGCCGGTTCGCGGCTGATTGTGCACCGCTCGATTGTCGATGAGATTGTCGGGCGCGTGGCCGACTTGTCGAAAAAGGTGATCGTTGGTGATCCGCTGGATGTGAGTACGCAGGTTGGCGCGATCATCACGCCGCAGCATCTGACAAAGGTTAGCACCTATGTCGATCAGGCCAAAAAGGCGGGTGCTGCAATTGCCCTCGGTGGTGATGTACTGGATCTCGGCCTTGGCCAATATATGGGACCCACCATCATTGCAGGTGTGAAGGCGGATATGGCCGTGGCGCGCGACGAAGTGTTCGGCCCGGTTCTGTCGGTACTTTCCTTCGATACGGTTGATGAGGCGATCTCCATTGCCAATGCGGTCGATTACGGTCTGTCGGCAGGCGTCTGGAGCCGCGATTTCGATACCTGCATGACCATCGGACGCAAGGTGCGGGCAGGTACTGTCTGGATGAACACCTTCATGGATGGCACGCCGGAACTGCCTTTCGGCGGTTATCGTCAGTCGGGTCTGGGCCGCGAGCTGGGCCGTCATGCGGTGGAGGACTATACCGAAACCAAGACGCTCAACATGCATATCGGTGCGCGCACCGGCTGGTGGATGCCGCAAGCAAAGTAAGGGAGGCGGCTTTGGGAGGACAGCCGGATATCGTCATCATCGGATCGGGTATCGGCGGCGCGAGCATAGCCGCTGGTCTTGCCGCATCAGGTGCGGACATTCTTATTCTTGAGGCAGGAGAGCGCTTGCCGGACAGGCCAGAAAACCGCGACCCGCGTGCCATTTTCCAGCGTGGATTTTTTCGCCCGAAAGAGTTCTGGTATGAGACCAACGGTACGCCGTTTAATCCCGGTAATTATTACAATGTCGGTGGCAATTCCAAGTTCTTTGGCGCGGTGCTGATCCGCTATCGCCGCGAGGATTTTGCCGAGATGGCGCATCTGGAAGGCGTATCTCCGGCATGGCCATTTGCCTATGACGAGCTTGAGCCGTGGTATAGCCGTGCCGAACAGCTGTTTCAGGTGCGGGGCGAACTGGGCGATGATCCGACCGAACCGGAACATTCAAAGTCCTATCCCTATCCGGCGATCCGTGACGAACGACCAATGGCCGATGTGCGTGCGCGGTTGAAGAAAGCGGGGCTTCACCCGGCTTCCCTGCCGCTTGGGGTTGATATTGATCGCTGGTTGGCCAAGGCAAAGACACCATGGGATGCATTTCCCAATAGCGATGACGGCAAGATGGATGCGGAATCCTGTCCGTTAGCACTTGCGCTCAAACATCCGAATGTCCGGCTGGAAGCCTCGGCGCGGGTAACGAAGCTGGAAACCGGACCGGATGGCAAAACCATCACAGCGGTTCATTATGTGAAGAGTGGCGAGACGCTGATTCTGCGCCCAAAGCTCGTTATTCTCTCAGCCGGTGCGGTGCAGTCGGCTGCGCTTCTGCTGCGCTCAGGCCTTGCCAATCGTTCCGATCAGGTGGGCCGCAATTTCATGAACCACAATTCCAGCGCGGTGATCGCTTTCGACCCGCGCTATCGCAACGATTCCATCCACCAGAAGACTTTCGGTTTCAATGATTATTATCTGTCGGATGGAGCAGGCGGACCGCCGCTTGGCAATGTGCAACTGCTTGGCCGCGTGTCGGGTGAAATCCTGAAAGCCAATATGCCCCGCGTGCCGGAATGGCTGCTGACTCGCGTTGCGCGTCATACGATCGATTTTTACGCGATGAGCGAAGACCTGCCATCGCCTGAAAGCCGCGTGACAGTTGATGGCGACCGCATCATTCTGCATTGGGTGCGTTCCAACTGGAAGGCGCATCTGATGCTGGTCGATAAGCTCAAATCCGCGCTCAGGCAGGCAAGTTTCCCGGTGGTGCTGTCGCGGGCTTTCGACCGGCGCACGCCATCGCATCAATGCGGCACGGTGCGCATCGGTAACGACCCGGCGACCGCGCCGCTTGATCCTTATTGCCGCGCTTATGACCATCCAAATCTCTATGTGGTCGATGCGTCGTTCCTGCCGACATCGGCGGCGGTCAATCCGGCGCTGACCATCGCCGCGCAGGCTTTGCGCGTGGCCGACAGTCTTAACCGGGAGGTGCTGGCATGAACCGTCAAAGACCTGTTGCAGTGGTAACCGGCGGGCGGCGCGGGATCGGGCTTGGCATTGCCCGCACGCTCGCTGCCAAGGGGTTCGATCTGGCGATTACCGACCGTGAGCGTGATGAGGCCGTCATCGATGAATTGCGCGATCTTGGTGGAAGAGTGGCTTTCTTTGAAAGCGATCTGGCTGCCGTTGGAATGCATGAGGCAACCGTCTCCGCGGTGCTGAAGGAATTTGGCGGCATCGATTGTCTGGTCAACAATGCGGGCATGGGCTCGGTTGAGCGCGGCGATTTCCTCGGGCTGAAGCCCGAAAACTTCGACACGATCATGGATGTGAATCTGCGCGGCACGGTGTTTTTCACCCAGGCCGTGGTGAAGGTCATGCTGGCCGCAACCGAAGTGCGTTTCCCACGCAGCATCGTGACGATTAGTTCGGTTTCCTCCGTGATGACTTCGCCGGAGCGGCTTGATTACTGCATCAGCAAAGCCGGATTGACTGCCTTCGTGCAGGGGCTTGCGCTGCGGCTGGCCGAAGCGCGGATCGGCGTGTTCGAGGTGCGCCCCGGCATCATCCGCACCGATATGACAGCCAAAGTTGCCGAGCGTTATGACGGGCTGATCGAAGCCGGTCTGGTGCCGATGAAACGCTGGGGCGAGGCGGGTGATGTCGGCGCGATTGTGGCCGGGCTTGCCGGTGGCGATTTCATTTTTGCGACGGGCTCGGCGATCAATGCTGACGGTGGCCTGTCGATTGCAAAGCTTTAGGAACAGCGTGATGGAATACGATTATATCATCGTGGGTGGCGGGCCTGCCGGTTGTGTTCTCGCCAATCGTCTGAGCGAAGATGCATCGGTAAAAGTGCTGTTGCTGGAGGCCGGTGGAAGCGACTGGAATCCGCTGTTTCACATGCCTGCCGGCTTTGCCAAGATGACCAAGGGCGTGGCGAGTTGGGGCTGGGAAACCGTCCCACAGAAGCACCTGAAAAACCGTGTGCTTCGATACACGCAGGCGAAAGTCATCGGCGGAGGCTCCAGCATCAATGCGCAGATTTATACGCGCGGCAATGCTGCTGATTACGATCTCTGGGCAGGCGAAGACGGTTGCACCGGCTGGGATTATCGCCATGTGCTGCCCTATTTCAAACGCGCCGAAGACAACCAGCGATTCAACGATGATTTTCATTCCTATGGCGGGCCGCTTGGTGTTTCGATGCCATCCGCACCACTGCCGATCTGCGACGCCTATATCCGTGCCGGGCAGGAACTGGGCATTCCGTATAATCCGGATTTCAACGGTCGCGAACAGGCGGGCGTCGGCTTTTATCAGCTCACGCAACGCAATCGCCGCCGTTCCTCCGCATCGCTTGCCTATCTCGCGCCGATCAAAGATCGCAAGAACCTGACGATCCGCATGAATGCGCCGGTACGCAGTATCGAGCTGGAAAAGACCCGCGTAACCGGGGTCACGCTGATGAGCGGTGAGGTCTTGCGCGCCAACCGCGAGGTGATTGTCTCGTCCGGCGCGATAGGCTCGCCGAAACTCCTGCTGCAATCGGGCATCGGCCCTGCCGATCATCTCAAAAAACTCGGCGTCAATGTGAAACATGATCTGCCGGGTGTGGGCGAAAACTTGCAGGATCATCTTGATCTCTTTGTCATTGCCGAATGTACAGGCGATCACACCTATGATGGCGTGGCAAAGCTGCACCGAACACTGGGCGCGGGGCTGCAATATATTCTGCTGCGCTCCGGTCCGGTGGCGTCGAGCCTCTTTGAAACCGGCGGTTTCTGGTATGCGGACCTGGATGCGCGTTCGCCCGATATTCAGTTTCATCTGGGGCTTGGTTCGGGCATCGAGGCAGGTGTGGAGAGGCTTAAAAATGCAGGCGTGACACTCAATTCCGCCTATCTGCATCCACGTTCGCGCGGAACCGTGCGGCTCGCTTCCAGTGACCCGGCTGCGGCACCGCTGATCGACCCCAATTACTGGAGTGACCCGCATGATCGCAAGATGTCGCTCGAAGGTCTGAAGATCGCGCGCGAAATCATGCAACAGGATGCGTTGAAGCCCTATGTCATGGCCGAGCGTCTGCCGGGACCGAAGGTCGTCAGTGACGACGATCTGTTCGATTATGCCTGTGCCAATGCCAAGACCGATCATCATCCGGTCGGCACCTGCAGGATGGGGACGGATGCGATGGCCGTTGTCGATCTTGATCTGAAAGTGCGGGGGCTCGAAGGCTTGCGGGTTTGCGACAGCTCGATCATGCCACGCGTTCCATCCTGCAACACCAATGCGCCGACCATCATGATCGGCGAAAAGGGTGCGGATATTATTCGTGGCCTTGATCCGCTGCCGCCAGTTCTGTTTTCATGGGAGAAGAACGAGCACAAGCGGCGCGCGCGGATTTAGTCCCCGTCAACGACCGGTTCAAAACGCAAATAGCCCACGACATCCGAGCCCTTTCGGTTCGGATTGTCGGATGGGTGGTTCACGCCGTCATTGACCGGAATGACCTTGAAGTCGAAAGGCGAGACGCCTTCGAGACAGGCGGTATTCACACCGAATTGCTGCGGATTGGATCGGCGCTGGTGGAAGGTGTAAATCCCGCATTTCGAGCAGAAATAGTGCTTAGCCGCACCGGTATTGAACGTGTAAAGCGTGAGCGCATCTTCGCCTTCCAGTATTTCAACCCCATTGAGTTCTGCGGAAACGGCGACGGCCCCGCGCATCCGGCAATAGGAGCAGGTGCAGCGCCGTGCTGTGTGCAGGCCATTGGATAGTTTGACGCGAAAACGCACGGTCCCGCAGTGGCACGCGCCATTGGCTTCCTTGATGTCAGGGTTCATTTTCTCTCCTCGCATTTATACGGAAGCTATTTTGTTTTTTGCCGGTTTACCATCGCTGAAAACCTATTAAATTCGTGACCGGGAATACTTCCGGGAGGGATTTAGCATGGGTGAATTTGCAGTCGTCACGGGCGGAAGCACCGGCATCGGAAGGCATCTCGTTTGTGCTTTTGCCGATGCGGGCTACACGGTGGCCTTCAGCTACAAGCACGATGACGAAGCTGCACAATCGCTCGTCGAAGCCATCGAAGAGGCGGGCGGTCAGGCGCTGGGACTTGGCTGCGATGTTGGAAGACGTGTCGAGGTCGAAGCCTTCTTCGATGAGGTCTGCGACTGGTTCGGTGATGCGCCCGATGTGCTGGTCAACAATGCAGGCATCCAGACCTGGGCACCCTTGCTGGAACTTTCCGAGGATGGTTGGGACGATGTCATCCGCACCAATCTGAAAGGCTGCTTCCTCAATACGCAGGCTGCCGCGAAGCGCATGGTGGAGGCCGACAAGGGCGGCGCCATCGTCAATATCGGATCAGGCTGCAACAAGCTCGCCTTTCCGAAACTGGTTTCCTACACGGCATCGAAGGGCGGCATAGAGCAGTTCACCAAGGCTTCGGCGGTGGAGCTCGGGCCGCACGGCATCCGGGTGAATTGCGTGGCCCCCGGCGCGATCCTCAATGAACGCACAGCAGAAGAACAGCCCGACTATGCCGGCACCTGGGCACGCATCACGCCGCTGCGCAGGGTGGGAACAGCGGAGGACATTTCCGGTCCAGTGCTGTTTCTGGCATCCGATGCAGCACGATTTGTTTCGGGTCAGACGATCTGGGTCGATGGTGGCCTGTTTTCACAGGCCAACTGGCCTTATGAAGGGTAACGGATTGCCAGTATTCTGTAATTTTCGCACCAACTGGACGTTCCTCAATCATATCTACCATCTGCTTTATTGATGGGCAGAAATGCTAGCATTTTATCTCGAAAAATTACTTAATACTCAATTAATACTGCCAATGAATTGCGCTTTTCATATCCTTTGTGTTGGTTACGGTTTACTGGCCTTCATTGGAAGGTAAACAATATGGGAGTAATACAATGCACATTGACCTTAAAGATAAAGTATCAATAGAAGCTCTGACGAAGGGGCTTTCTATCACGCTAACGCGACCAGAGTGCACGGATAGCCACTCCACTCTAGGGTATAATGATAAAAATGGTTCGGGCAACAAGCCTGTATAAAAATTTATTTACAGGGGCGATTATTATCGCCCCTTTCGTTTTTAATGGGAGAGGATATGTTGATGAATGCCGTTCAATCTCAGGCCCCAATTTTTTCGATAAGTGTCGAGTATGCCCGCGATTTTGCCTGCAAAAATTTACGGATCGATGACGCTCCCCTCTCGCTAGCCCATACGCGAGACAAATTGGTAATGGGCAGGTTGACCGAACAAGCTTCCCTCTTGTTTGCCGATCTAATTCCCGAAATCCGGCATCAGCTTGATCATCCATTGGTCGGGATCGTTGCTATTGACGTACCGCAAGTGTCTGAAGATGCCACCGTTGATGCAATCGTAGGTTCCTTGATTGCAGTCTCACTTACACAAGCAATTATGCCGAGCTTACCCGATCGTGAGAACAAAACGCCGTTTTCAATTTTTACTGCGTCAAAAGATAATAGTAAGAAGCTAGATCGCGTAGGTATACGCGGCCTCTCTCCTACTGATGTTCTGGATTTTCATTCTGATGGGTCGATTGTCGATGGCAAACTGTCAGTTCCAGACCACATTTCCATTTTTAATGTGTTTATCAACTACCACGATAGAGGCAACTTTTATTGGGTTCCGACGAGCACAATTTCGAGTTTTTCTCATATCATCGAAAAGGTAGGATTGTCGCAGGAATACTGTTTCAGTCTCACTCCCGCTGTTTATGATAACGGCCAATCTGATGTTAAGGTTGTAGATAGGCGCGCAAGGGCGGCAATTTTTACCCGCGCTCTAGACGGTTCAATTACAACTTTTATGAATGGTACTTTTGAAGGTCGGGCTGGTACTAGCGTCGATCAAGCAGAAGACGTCACCGCTGAAATCAAGACAGCTATTTCGACCAATCCGATCCGTTATTCAATTCCGCAGGAAAGCCGGAGGCTTATCCTTCTCAATAATGCGAACGGGTTTCATGCTCGCGATATTTTTGAAAACCCTATGGAAGAATATCCCGTTACCCGAACATATCTGCGAAGCGCTTCCATTGCTGGTAAAGTTGTTGGTCAGATAGTTGAGGACTGATTTTGCTTCAAAGAGTTTTTAAGTATTTTGAACAGTTAGTTGATTTTCACCATCACGGTCTGCGGGCGCATCAGTCGCGTACTGCGCTCGCACTTTTCTTTGTTCTCATAAAACCGTTTCGGTGGCTGATTGTGGCATCTGCGCTGTCTGGTGCTGCCCTTACGGCGATTGACCTGCTTAGAATGTGGGCTGTGGCGTATATCGTTGATATGGTCGCGCATTCGCCCGAGCTTAATTTAACTTCTGCAACGATCACCTTTTTTGGCTCGTTGATTGTCGCTTATGCGGTAGCTGATCCTGCACTCTGGCTCGTCAATTACATGCTTCGAATGCAGGCGCTTCGATCACAGACAAAATCATCTGCCCTTTGGCAGTCGCACAAGGCTGCTTCTCAACATGGTATGGAATATTTCCATTCGCACCACGCCGGCCAGATTTCCGGGCGTATAGGGCAACTCTCGAATGCAGTGCAATCGGGTATAGAAATTCTAGCTGGTCGTTTCCCACTCGGCTTTGTGCGTTTCGCAGGTTCTGCCGTTCTTATTTCCTATCTTGCTCCTCTATTTGTTGTTCCAGTGTTGATTTGGATTTTACTAAATGGATTGTTAGCGATCTATCTTGTGCCAAAGTTCAATGCTCAAGCTGAAAAAACTTCCGAGACGTCCAGCATCGTAAACGGCGCTATTACAGAATATTTTTCAAATATTCGTGCGATAAAGACCTTATTTGCTTATGATACAGAGAACAGTTTTGTTCTTTCAAGAATTGATAAGCAACACAAAACAAACCTCGATATTAACCGTTTAACAACGATTGCCGGGCTGTTCATTCGTGTGCTGAACACAGGTCTGGTTTCCAGTATTCTCGCATTGGGCTTATACGGATTAGCACAGGGATTGATATCGCCTGGTGAGTTTGTTGCAGGAATTACCTTAGCCGGGGGCATGGCTGCGGATGCTGGTTGGTTTGTAGGGGTGTGGGAAGGACTAACTCAGACATTTGGCACTATCAGAGATGCGCGTTCGACTGTTACGGCAAAACCAATCGTTAAAGACAGCAGTGAGCGCCTACGGGTGTCCAATCCACCACACATTTCATTGCATAACGTCAGTTTCTCTTATGGAATAAAACAAACTTTGAGGAATATCTCGTTTGAGATAGAGGCTGGGCAGAAGGTTGGTATCGTTGGGCCCTCTGGAGCAGGTAAATCTACGCTTATCGATCTAGTGCTGAGACTATACGATGTTGATGCAGGACAGATTGCGCTTGATGGGCAGGATATTCGCTCTGTGAAGATTTCCGAGCTACGAGGCGTCTTTTCAGTCGTTGCGCAAAGCGACGCGCTGTTTCATCGGTCGATAAAAGAAAACATCGCGTTTGGCGCGGAAATCTCCAACAATGCAGCGATAAAGCGTGCAGCCGAGTTAGCAGATGCATCTTCGTTTATTGAAGAGCTAGCCCCGGACGGGAAGGGCTTTGACGTAGTCGTTGGAGAGAGGGGAGCGAGACTTTCGGGTGGTCAACAACAACGCATTTTACTCGCACGCGCCTTCCTACAAAATCGGCCCGTTCTTATTCTTGACGAAGCCACCTCCGCTCTCGATACCAATAGTGAAAGCTTGATTAAGAATGCAATTGCGTCGCTTGACGCAGATACAACTGTTATCGCAGTTGCGCATCGCCTTTCTACCGTCAGAGACTTTGATAAAATCATCGTTCTAGACAATGGTGCTGTCGTGGCAATGGGGCCACACGAAGATCTTATTCAATCCTCTGAGCTTTATCGAGAGTTGTGGATTAAGCAGGCTGGCCTGACGACGATGTAGAATACGCTGTAGCGAGACCAGAGACCGTAGGAAACGCGACGGATTGGGGTAAGCCGGAAGACACCAAAATCAGGGACTTGTATCTGATCTCTAGCACTAAAGCTTTTCAACGAACTAAGGAAATTGAATGGTGATCCCGACAGGAATCGAACCTGTGACCTACAGATTAGGAATCTGTCGCTCTATCCTACTGAGCTACGGGACCAACCGATGAGCATTCGCTGATGATTCCAGCATTGCGAATGCTTTCAGACACATACTGTTTTTCATGCTGGTCGCCAACCCCGCAAAAAGCGGGGCAGGCGGATTTATTCAGCTATCAGGCGGCAAGCGCCGTTTCCGCTACCGCTACGAAATAGCTGACGCCATAGGGAATGGCATCGTCATTGAAGTCATAGGCCGGATGGTGAAGGCCGGGCGTATCGCCATTGCCGAGGAAGATATAGGCGCCGGGACGCGCTTCCAGCATGTAGGAAAAATCTTCCGCCGCCATCATCGGCTCGACACTCTCATCCACTTTGCCTTCGCCCGCCACAGCGCTGGCGACGCGGGCGGCAAACTCCGTCTGCGCATCGTGGTTGTAGGTGACCGGATAATTGTTCTTGTAGCGCACGGTGATTTCCACACCGGTGGCGGCTGCGATACCGGCGGCAGCTTCACGGATACGGCGTTCGGCAAAGGCGCGGGTTTCCTTCTTGAGCGTGCGGACCGTGCCCGACAGCGTCGCCTTTTCCGGGATCACATTATAAGCCTCGCCCGCAATGAACTTCGTCACCGAGATCACAAGTGAATCAAGCGGATCGACATTGCGCGAAACAATGCCCTGAAGGGCGATCATCAGCTGGGAACCTGCCAGAATCGGATCAATGGTGCGATGCGGCTGCGCTGCGTGGCCGCCGCGACCTGTGATGAAGAGATCGAATTCATCCGTCGCTGCCATGATCGGGCCTTTTCGCATCGCGAACTGTCCGACCGGCAGGCCCGGCATATTGTGGATGCCGTAGACTTCCGAAATGTTGAAACGGTCCATCACGCCGTCCTCGACCATGGCGAGGCCACCGGCGCCGCCTTCTTCGGCAGGCTGGAACAGAAGCGCGACCGAGCCGCGGAAATTGCGGGTCTCTGCGAGATATTGCGCTGCGCCCAGCAGCATTGAGGTGTGTCCGTCATGGCCGCAGGAATGCGCCTTGCCGGGATTTTGCGAGACCCATTCGACACCGCTCGTTTCGGTGATGGGCAGGGCATCCATGTCGGCGCGCAGGCCAATTGCCGGGCCATCGCCATGGCGACCCTTGATGATGCCAACCACGCCTGTGCGTCCGACGCCTGTTTCCACAAGATCGCAACCGAAGGATTTCAGCTTGTCTTCGACAAATTGTGCAGTTTCGTGCACTTCATAGAGAAGTTCAGGATTCTGGTGCAGTTTTCGGCGCCATGCGGCAATTTCCGCTTGCGTTTCAACGGCACGATTCAACACTGGCATTTTCTGATGGCTCCCCGGATTGGGCGTGATTTGAAGGAAACAGGATATGACGTTTCGGTGAAAGCGGGCAATCCCTGTTTGCCTTTTCATCGCCACATGGCATAGATAAAGAAAGCGTTAATCTCCCATTATAGAGCAATTCGAACCCGCAGAAGTTGCAGGCTATTTCGATTGGAACTACGGAATGATGTCGAAATCATTGAAAATCTGGTTTGCAGCTGTTGGCTTGTCCGCGACCGCACTGGCGTCCGCCGCCGCTAATCCCTCGATCGCAGTGGATGTGGCAACAGGCAAGGTCTACCAGCAGCAGGAAGCTTTTCAGCGCTGGTATCCCGCTTCCCTGACCAAGATGATGACGGCCTATGTGGCATTCCGTGCGCTTCAGTCGGGCCAGATGACGCTGGATTCGCCGGTGCGCATGACGGTCAACGCCGCCAAGGAACCGCCGAGCAAGATGGGCTACAAGCCGGGATCGGTCATGACGCTCGATACGGCGTTGAAGATCATGCTGGTTAAGTCGGCCAATGATGTTGCGGTGGCCGTTGCCGAGGCCGTGGGCGGAACGGAATCCGGTTTCGTGCAGCGCATGAATGCGGAAGCGCAGCGTATCGGTATGGTCGGCTCGCATTTCGCCAATCCGAACGGCTTGCATAATCCCAATAACTACACAACGGCTCGCGACCTGGCGGTTCTGGCCGTGCAGCTGCGCCGCGAATTTCCGCAATATGCGCATTATTTTGCGACCGAGGCGATCGATCCGGGCGCGGGCAAGAAAGTTCAGGCCAATTACAACATCCTGCTTGGCCGCTATGACGGGGCGGACGGGATGAAGACCGGCTTCGTCTGTGCATCCGGCTTCAATCTTGCAAGTTCGGCCACGCGCAACGGTCGGACCGTGCTGGCAATTGTTCTCGGTGCGGACCGGCAGGAAGCGCGCGCGGTTCAGGCAGCACAGCTGATGACTGACGCTTTCAGGGCAAATGCGAGCGGTGGCGCTACATTGGCGACCTTGCGCCCCGCAGCCGGCGGAAATCTCAATCAGGCCGTCGATATGCGCAAGGCTATCTGCAGCCAGCAGGCCATGGCCGATCGCTGGGACGGTCGCGATGTCGAGGGTAAGCTGAAAATCAATTCGCCTTATATCCATGCGATGGATCGCGATCCGGTTCCGGTTCGCGTCGGTCTGGTTTCCGAACCGGGTTCGACGACCCGCCCGAGCCAGCTCGACATTTCGCAGATTCCGGTGCCAATGCCGCGTCCGCAGCGTTCCGCCGGTGCCAAAACCACCGCGATCAACTGATATGCCGAATCCCATTCCCGTTTCCGTGCTGACCGGTTTTCTTGGTTCAGGCAAGACGACGCTTCTCAACCGGCTTCTGAAAGATCCGGCGCTGAGCGATACGGCGGTCATCATCAACGAGTTCGGCGAGATCAGCATTGATCATCTGCTGGTTGAGCAGGCGAGCGAGGGCGTGATCGAGCTTTCCGACGGCTGCCTGTGCTGCACGGTGCGCGGCGAGCTGGTGGATACGCTGGCCGACCTGATCGACCGGCTCCAGACCGGGCGCATCAAGGCGTTGAAGCGCGTCATCATCGAAACCACCGGGCTCGCCGATCCGGCGCCGGTGCTGCATTCGATCATGGGGCATCCGGTGCTCATGCAGGCTTTCAGGCTGGACGGTGTTCTGGCGACCGTGGATGCCGTCAACGGCATGGCGACGCTCGACAATCACGAGGAAGCCGTCAAGCAGGCGGCAATGGCCGACCGCATCGTGCTGACCAAAACCGATCTGCCGGAAGCGCAGTCAGGACTGGCGGCATTGAAGGCGCGTCTTCATGCGCTCAATCCCGGCGCAGACATTCTGGAAGCTGGTGAACAGCGCACGGGTTATGCGGCGCTTTTTGAATGCGGTCTCTATAATCCGGAAACGAAATCGGCGGACGTGCAGCGCTGGCTCAAGGCGGAAGCCTATGAGGCCGGTTATCATGACCACTCCCATCACGGGCATTCTCATCATGGGCATGACCATGTATGCGGGCCGGATTGCGATCACGACCATCATCACCATGACGATGCGATCCGGTCCTTTTCGCTTCGTCACGATGCGCCGATCCCGCTATCGACCTTCGACATGTTCCTTGATCTTTTGCGCTCGACGCATGGCGAGAAGCTTCTGCGTGTGAAGGGCATCGTGCAGATTGCCGAAGACCCGGATCGCCCTGTCGTGATTCATGGGGTGCAGAAGATATTCCATCCGCCAGCGCGCCTGCCGCAATGGCCGCAGGATAAACGCGAAACGCTTCTGGTGATGATCGTGAAGGATCTGCCGGAAACCTATGTTCGCGAGCTTTTTGATGCGTTTTTGGGGCGTCCTGCGCTCGATAGGCCAGACCGTGCCGCGCTGATGGAAAATCCGCTGGCTATTCCGGGTTTTTCGCCTCGGAGCTGATACTTATTTCTTGCGAATAAGGAAGCGATGCAACGTCCCTTGGTGCTCCTGCGCGACCAGGGCGTGGCCTTCCTGCGTGCAGAAATGCGGGATGTCGATGCCGGACAGCGGATCGGTCGCTTCCACCCAGAGAAGCGCTTCGCTCGGCATTTTTTCCAGACGATTGCGGGTTTTCAAAACCGGAAGGGGGCATTTAAGCCCCCTCAGGTCGTAGACAGGAATGTCATCCTGCAAGGCCATCAGTTCCCGATGATCTTCCACCATGGCTTCTTCGGTTCGGGGGCTGCGACAGCTGCCGGCTGTTCGACATTCTGCGCCACCGTGCTGGCCGTCGTCATCGGTGAGACTTGGGGTGAAACGGACTGAGCAGCCTGCGCTGCAGCCGGGTTTGGCTGTGGTGCGGGCACAGCTGCGGTCTGTGTCGTCGGCTGAGCCGGAACAGCAGCCGGTTGCGGCGTTGCAGCAATGGCTGTCGGCTGTGCGGCTGGCGTTGCCGGGCGAATGTCCGGTGCGCCCGCCTTTTCAGCGGAAGAAGCGGTGAGTGACGGCGGTTCCCGTGTTACCTTTTCGCCGCGTGCACGCGCAGCGCTCCAGGCGGAGACGAGCTTGGCTTCGGCGATGCCCTGAATAGACGGTGCCGGTGCCTTCTGGCTGGCGCTGAATGCCGACTGGTAGGTCTTTTCGTAAGACGCATAGGACATGGCCTCGCCGCCAGCCGATGGCGGGCAGGCGTCCGTTGCGGACAGAGGCTGGCCGTCCGGTGTCGCGACGTTGAACACATAGCGCTTTTCGCAGACATCGACCTTCGGCGGCACCTTGGTGACCTCGAAAGAGTCGTAGCCCTGCTTCAGCATCTTCCAGAAGGAATAATTCGGGTCGCTCTTGTATCGCGCCATGTTGGCAGCTGTCATACGGAACGGAAACGCCTGAATCTGGAAATCGCGCTGGCCGCCCTTGAAGGCGTCGCGACCGAAGGCGTAAATCTCGGCAACCTGTTCGTCGGTCATCGAGTAACAGCCCGACGACGAGCATGCGCCATGCACCATCAGGTGCTGGCCCGTGCGGCCATTGGCGCGGTCATAGGCGTTGGGGAAACCGATGTTGAACGAGAGATAATAGCTCGAATTCGGATTCATCTGGGCGGGGCGGACGTTGTAGAAACCTTCCGGCGCCTGACGGTCACCCTCGATATATTTCGGCCCGAGCTTGCCCGACCATTTGCAGATGTCGTAGGACGCGATCTGGTCGTACTTGCCGTTGTTCTTCTGCTTCCAGACCTCGAGTGTGCCTTCTTCCTTGAAAATGCGTACCATGATTGGCGAGGTGCGGGTCATGCCCTTCGCCTTCATCTTGGCAACGACTTTCTCGGGAAGCGGCTTCTCGGCCCGGAGGCTTAGATCGGATACGGACGAACCCTGACAGCCGGCGAGGAGCGCGGTTGCCATTACGGAGCCTAGAATTGCGGTTCTGATCTTCATGTCGCATCGAGTCTGTTAGAGCTACGCCAGAGACTTTATGAGCAAAAGCCAATTTCCTGAACGTCGAATTTTAAAACCGAAACCTTACGGTATCGTTTATAAATCCTTGCTCAGATAGCTAAAGCGCGTCGCGTTCTATCATATCTTTGCGATGCGCTTTAGCTGTTTATTTTCTGGAGCATGTCGGTTCCGGAAAACCGGTTTCCACTTTTCCGCGACATGCTTTGAAATCCAGCGCGTCGGCAATATGGCCGAATTTGCAGCATGATGCAAATCCGGGAGGCGCGAGGCCTCCCGGACGGGTCTTCTTTTTGTTCTGAACCGCGCATCTTACCCCCGAAAACCGTATTACACTTTTCGGGATGCGCTCCAATTCGCGGTGAAAATCAGATGTTGCGGCCGATTTCGAGGAATTTCTGGCGGCGTTCCTGCTTCAGCGTTTCGCCGTCGATATCCTTCATTGAGCGCAGCGATGCTGTGATGATATCGCCAGCCGCATCGATGACGGCTTCCTTGCCGCGATGCGCGCCACCCATAGGTTCAGGAATGACACCGTCAATGACCTTCAGGTCAAACAGGTCCTGTGCGGTGATACGCATGCTTGAGGCGGCATCCTTGGCGCGGGTGGAATCGTGCCAGAGGATCGACGCAGCACCTTCGGGCGAGATCACCGAATAGATTGAATGCTCAAGCATATAGACGCGGTTTGCAACGGCGATGGCGATTGCGCCACCCGAACCGCCTTCACCGATGATGATCGAGATGACCGGGACGCGCAGCCGGAGGCATTCTGCAGTCGAGCGCGCAATGGCTTCAGCCTGGCCGCGTTCTTCGGCGCTGACACCCGGATAGGCGCCTGCCGTGTCGACGAAAGTGATGAGCGGCAGCTGGAAACGGTCCGCCATTTCCATGATGCGGACGGCCTTGCGATAGCCTTCCGGACGGGCCGAGCCGAAATTGTGCTTCAGGCGCGTCTTGGTGTCGGAACCTTTTTCCTGCCCGATGATCGCAACGGCCTGACCGTTGAAGCGGCCAAAACCAGTCTGGAGAGCTTCGTCATTGGCAAACTTGCGGTCACCGGCGAGCGGAGTGAATTCGGTGAACAGCCGGTCAATATATTCCAGGCAATGCGGACGGTCCGGATGGCGGGCGATCTGCGTCTTCTGCCACGGGGTCAGCTTGCGATAGATGTCCTTCAGCGCATCGGCCGAACGCTTCTCGAGGCGACGAATCTCGTCGCTCATCTCGACGCTGCCTTGTTCCTGTGCGAGCTTCTTCAGCTCCAGAATCTGGCCTTCGAGGTCGGCGACGGGTTTTTCAAAATCGAGATAGTTGTACATCGGGCCTGACTGTTCGTGCGTTTTCCAAAGGGATTAGCGCTATTGCGAGCCTGAAAAAGGCTGTTTTACGGCGCTTTACATATTCACTACTGGCTCATCTTGCAAATTTTCGACTTTCTCATAACCGGACAGAGGCTAATCGGCAAGCGGATGATGCTCGCTGACAAGCTTATGCAGTCTTTCCTCCAGCACATGCGTATAGATTTGCGTCGTTGAAATGTCGGCGTGGCCGAGCAATTGCTGCACGGTACGCAGATCGGCACCGTTCTGCAGCAGATGGCTGGCAAAAGCATGGCGGAGCACGTGCGGTGAAACGGCTGCCGCCGATAATCCTGCCCGTGCGGCAAGCCCCTTCAATTCGCGGGCAAAAACCTGACGCGCCAGGTGGCCGCTTTCCGAAAAAGCCGGAAACAGCCACGGATTGTCGTCGCTGCCAGGCAGGGAATCCCGCAAGGCGAGAAAGCGCTGCAGCGCCTCACGTGCCTTGGGCGAAAGCGGAACCATACGTTCTTTGGAGCCTTTGCCGCGAACCAGCAGGAAGCGGTGGTCGGTGCGCGCAACGCCGACCGGCAGGCCGACAAGTTCGGAAACGCGCATGCCGGTGGCATAAAGTGTTTCAATGAGAGCGTGAAGACGCAGCGCCTTGAAGCGCTCTGCCGGTTCCGCTTCTTCGCTGGTTTCAAGTGCTGCGCGGTCGAGTAGTTTTGTGACGTTCTCAACGCTCATGATTTTCGGCAAAGGCTTCTGCTTTTTCGGCGCATCGACCGTGCCGGTTGGATCGTCCTGCCGATAACCTTCCGAATAGAGAAAGCGGAAGAACTGGCGTAGCGCCGACAGACGTCGGGCTTGCGATGTTGCGGCAAAACCTTCCGTTGCCATGGCATCGATGGCGCTGCGAATATGGTCGGCTCCCGCTTCGGCAAGATTGACGCCTCGGGCCGACAGCGTCTCTGCCACCGCCTCAAGATCGCGCCGGTAGGATTCAAGCGTGTTTTCCGCCGCGCCGCGTTCGGCGCTCATCATTTCCAGAAAGTTCTCGATCGCCAGTGATGCGCGCATTGTCATTCCTGCGGTGTCTGCGGCGATTGGGGCGCCGTATCGGCGGTCTCCGCAGGGGCAGGCTCGGCTGCGGGAGCTGACGGAGGCGCAATCGTGACCGGTTTCAGCTTCGAAGCCGGTATTTCGACGGTGATCTCGCGTGTGTCCGGCTCAACGAAATTGGCAAGTGCATACATCGCGCCATAAACGACGGCGGCGACAAGGGCGAGAAAGAGGACGAGGCGCGTTAGCGTAGGCATTCATCTTTTATGCTGTGGCATTGGGACGAAAGCAAGGAGGAGGAATGAAAGAGGAGACAAGAGCCCAATCATGCAAAAAAGCCTTGCTTGCGGCCATGCACGCCCTGAAAACCAATCAAAGCAATTGACGCCGCCCTGTTTTTCATGTGGAACCGGAGCAAATGGACGAGGTCAATGAGCAGCACGACAAAACAAAACAATCTACATGAGAAAGCGGAGCTGATCCGCGATCTTCTCGGTTCGAAAGTCGTGGTGCTCGTGGGGCTGATGGGTGCAGGCAAATCCACCGTCGGACGCAAGGCTGCAGCCTTGCTCGGCCTGCCGTTTCGCGATGCCGATACGGAGATCGAAGCGGTTTCCCGCATGACCATTCCTGAATTGTTTGAAGCATATGGCGAGGTCGAGTTCCGCGATCTCGAACGTCGCGTCATCATGCGCCTGCTCGAAGACGGACCGATGGTTCTGGCCACCGGCGGCGGGGCCTATATGAATGCCGAAACACGCGCGGCAATCGGTCGTGCAGGTGTTTCCGTCTGGCTCAATGCGGAAATCGATATTCTGATGGAGCGCGTATCGCGCCGCCAGAACCGCCCGCTGCTGAAAAACAGCGATCCGCGCGGCGTCATGCTGCGGCTGATGAATGAACGTTATCCCGTCTATGCGTTGGCCGACCTTCAGCTGATGACGCGGGATGACAAGAAGGAAGTGATCGCTGCCGAACTGCTCGATGTTCTGGCGGATCATCTCGAAAGATTAGAGGCATAATCGGTCCGGTAGAACAAGCCACCGATGTCTTCGCCGCATGTATTGGAGACTACGCATGAACGCGCCTTCCATCGCCCAGGATGTTACGACTGTTCCCGTGTCGCTTGGCAACCGCTCCTACGATATTCTGATCGGCAAGGGGCTGGTGGATCGTGCAGGCGAGGAGTTGGCGAAGCGTCTGAAAGGCGTGCGCGTGGCGGTGGTGACGGACGAAAATGTTGCCAAGGCTCATCTGGAGCGCCTGACAGCAAGCTTCGCCAAGGCCGGTGTCGATGTGACGCCGGTGATTGTTGCACCGGGTGAAAAGTCAAAATCCTTCGGCACGCTGGAAACCGTCACCAATGCCGTACTGGCGGCGCGTCTGGAGCGTGGCGACGCGGTCGTGGCATTTGGCGGCGGTGTGGTTGGCGATCTTTCGGGCTTCGTCGCCGGTATCGTGCGGCGTGGTATGAATTTCGTGCAGATGCCGACCTCGCTCCTGTCGCAGGTGGATTCCTCGGTCGGTGGCAAGACCGGGGTCAACACGGCACACGGTAAAAATCTCGTCGGTGTCTTTTATCAGCCGCAGCTGGTTCTGGCGGATACGGAGGTTCTCGATACGCTGAGCCCGCGTGAATTCCGGGCCGGTTATGCCGAAGTTGCGAAATACGGCCTGATCGACCGTCCGGATTTTTTCGAATGGCTGGAACAGAACTGGCAGGAGGTCTTCTCCGGCGGGGCGGCACGGACGCAAGCCATCGCTGAATCCTGCCGTTGCAAGGCAGCCGTTGTTGCGCGCGACGAGCGCGAAACCGGTGACCGGGCGCTTCTCAATCTCGGCCATACTTTCGGTCACGCGCTGGAAACGGCAACGGGCTACGATTCGACCCGTCTTGTGCATGGTGAAGGTGTGGCTATCGGCATGGCGCTGGCCCATCGCTTTTCGGTCAAGATGAACCTGTGCGGCATCGAGGATGCGGAGCGTGTCGAAGCGCATCTGAAGGCGGTCGGCCTGCCATACAGGCTGTCGGATGTTCCGGGCGGGTTGCCACCGGCGGAAAAGCTGATGGATTATATTGCGCAGGACAAGAAAGTGGCGCGTGGTGCGCTCACCTTCATCCTGACGCGCGGCATCGGCCAGTCCTTTATTGCCAAGGACGTGCCGCCAGCCGCCGTGCTGGGATTTTTGAAAGAACGTCTGGAAACGAAATAATACCAAGTCTCGGTGAGTTTGGCTCATCAAGACTTGGTTAAGCCCGTGCGGCGATTGAGCAACTTCAGGGCGTGATGCGTCAGCATCTTAGCGCCCTGCTATAAGAGGATAAGGCGGATGGCTTTCGAGCTCTGGGTTATGTGCGGCATCATCCTGCTCTGCGTCATTCTCTCTGCATTCTTTTCCGGGTCTGAAACGGCGCTGACGGCGGCGTCTCGAGCCCGGATGCACACGCTCGAACATAATGGCGACGAGCGCGCAGGGCTGGTCCAGCGCCTCATCAGTCGTCGCGACCGGCTGATCGGTGCGCTTCTGATCGGCAACAACCTCGCCAATATTCTGGCGTCCTCCATTGCCACCAGCATCTTTTTGAACCTGTTCGGCGATGCGGGCGTTGCTTATGCCACGCTGGCAATGACGGTCATTCTGGTCATTTTCGCGGAAGTGCTGCCGAAATCCTGGGCGATTTCCGGTCCAGACCGGTTTTCGCTTGCCGTTGCACGCGGCGTGTCGCTGGTCGTCCTGATCCTCGGCCCGATTTCCAGTGCGGTGAACCGCATTGTGCGCGCGATCCTGAAGCTCTGTGGCATCAATCTTGCCGCCGGTCGGTCCATGTTGAGCCCGCAGGAGGAATTGCGCGGTGCGGTCGAGGTGCTGCATCGCGACAAGTCGCTCATCAAGGAAGATCGTGACCAGCTGGGCGGCCTGCTCGACCTCAAGGAGCTGGAAGTCAGCGACGTCATGGTGCACCGGACCTCGATGGGCACCGTCAATGCCGATGCTCCGGCGGATGAGATCGTGCGCGATATTCTGGCCAGCCCGCATACACGTATGCCGCTCTGGCGCGACGATATCGATAATATTGTCGGCATTATCCACACCAAGGACCTGCTGCGCGCGCTTTACGACGTCGACAATGATTTCAAGCGCATCGACATCATGAAGGTTGCGCGCAAGCCGTGGTTCGTGCCCGACACGACCACGTTGCAGGACCAGCTCGACGCGTTTCTCCGCCGCAAGGCGCATATTGCCATCGTCGTCGACGAGTATGGTGACGTGCAGGGGCTGGTGACGCTTGAGGATATTCTGGAAGAAATCGTCGGCGATATTGCCGACGAACACGATATCGAAATCCAGGGTGTTCGCCTGCAGCCGGATGGTTCGGTGATTGTCGACGGATCGCTGCCGATTCGCGATATCAATCGCGCGCTTGACTGGTATTTGCCGGATGAGGAAGCGACAACGATTGCCGGTCTGGTCATTCATGAGACCCAGACCATTCCCGAAGTGAAACAGGCTTTCACCTTTTACGGGAAGCGCTTTTCCGTCCTGAAGAAGGAAAAGAATCGCCTGACACGGCTGCGCATCGTGCCGCTTGATGCCGATGGAAAGCCTGCACCCATAGTTGCGGCGCTGCCGCGCTGAAAGCTATCGCGGGAGCAGTTTCCACCTAACACTTTGTTTCTGAATATTTTAATCCCAGACTAAAGCCAGTTTTCGGCCGGAAAATCTGGCCGGGCTGGCGTTGTTTTTTCCGGTTTCTTGTGCGCGTTTCAGTATTAAATATAAGTAATAATAAACCGATATTATAGTATAATATTATTCTAGTCTAATATATGGCGGATACAACTACTGGTAATAGAAAAAAATTCATTTGAAATTATTGAAAATATACGCTTCTATACAATTGTTTTTCGCAACAATAAGGCTACTAATAATCCGGTAGCATCCATTATATATGACTTATGTTTGGATACGAAAACTACGGAGAAAATCGCCTACGGCCTGTTTTACAATTAGAGAAATACAGCCTTGGTCTATTGGTACTTGCACTAGATACTATTCTGGAATTTCTTTTCTTCGCAAAGTTCGAACTATCTGGTCTATATTACAAAGGCGCCCTTTCGGGCGCCTTTGTAATATAGACCAGGGTTTACGCCGGATCTGATCAGGGGAAGAGACGTTCCCGTCTGGGACGGCATGTCGAGCCCGGATGCCAAGTGATGGGTAGTCGTGAAGCTGCTCAGCGCCGCGTTGCTTCGCCAGGAGCGGAAGGCTCCAGTGCAAGTGCATGGACGCCGCTATCCAGTTCTTCCTTCAAAAGTTCATTAATGGCGCGGTGGCGCTGAATGCGACTCATTCCGGCAAAAGCTTGGGCAACGATACGGATGCGAAAGTGTGTTTCGCCGGTGCCGTCATAGACTTCATGATGTCCGCGCTCCTCGTGATGATGTCCGGCGTGGAGATGGCTTTCATTAATGACTTCAAGCCGTTCGGGAGCGAAAGCCGTGGTCAGTTTCGCTTCCATCGCGCTTTGTTTGCTATTGTGAATGGACATTTGGACCACTTCTCCCCATATAGACGCTGTGCCTCATATAACGTTGCTTCGGCAGCAAAAGGTGGGGCAAATCCGCACAGGAAAGCAACCTGCTTCAAAATTTCGCCCAGTTGAAATGGCCAAAAGCCAGACCGGACGAAATGTCAATTCTTGTTCAGCAACTCATAATCCGCATAATTCGATTCGATGACAACGAACTCAAAATTTTTCGACAGTATCCGCATCAAGCCCAAGAAGACCGCGGAAGCGAAGGCTTCGGGGCCTTGCTGCCAGTGGGACGGGTGTGACAAGCCAGGCACGCATCGCGCGCCTGTCGGACGCATGCGCGAAGGTGAATATTTCCGCTTCTGTGTTGATCACGTGCGGGAATATAACAAGAATTTCAATTACTTCTCTGGTCTTTCGGATGGCGACATCGCGAAATTCCAGAAGGATGCGATCACGGGTCATCGACCGACATGGTCGACGACGGCGAACTCCACCGCCAAGCCGCGCACGTCGCCGGACATGGCGAAGGTGCGTTCCGGTTCGGCCTCCTATCACAACCGCATCCGCGATCCCTTCAACCTTTTCAAGGAAGCCAAGGGACATGCGCCGGGCCAGAAAGCGCAGCGCAAGCCGCGTACGCTCGAGATAAAGGCGCTGGCGACACTCGGTCTTGAACCAAATTCGACTGGCGATAAGATCAAGGCGCGCTATAAAGAGCTGGTAAAACAGCACCATCCCGATGCGAATGGTGGTGATCGCGGATCGGAAGAAAGATTTCGCGATGTTATTCAGGCTTATCAATTGCTCAAGCAGGCAGGTTTTTGCTAAAGCCTGTTTGGGTCTGAAAGGCCGACTATGGGGCTGTCGCCGACAGCTCCGACGGACATTCTTCTGCCGCGCGATTGCGTGGACGCAAGCACGGATGCCCGCAACGAATTACGGAAGGGGCATACCGTCCGGCTCGCCGGAAAAACATGCCCACGGGTGAAAGTTGCCGGTCGGTAGCTTGCCGGTATTAATTCGCGGCCGGTCGCTGCCTGCCGCTCTGGAGGCATGATGAACAAGGTTGAGCGGGATATAGCCAATTTGCCGGATACAACGGTTTCGGTGCGCGAAGTGTTCGGGATCGATTCCGACATGACGGTGCCAGCCTATGCGGCAGGCGATTCCTATGTGCCGGAGCTTGATCCGGATTATCTTTTCGACCGTCAGACGACGCTCGCGATCCTTGCAGGCTTTGCCTATAACCGCCGCGTGATGGTTTCCGGTTATCACGGCACCGGCAAGTCGACCCATATCGAACAGGTCGCAGCCCGCCTCAACTGGCCTTGCGTGCGCGTCAACCTCGACAGCCATGTCAGCCGTATCGATCTCGTCGGCAAGGATGCCATCGTCGTGAAAGACGGCATGCAGGTCACCGAATTCAAGGACGGCATCCTGCCCTGGGCCTATCAGCACAATGTGGCTCTCGTTTTCGACGAATATGATGCGGGTCGTCCGGACGTGATGTTCGTGATCCAGCGCATTCTGGAAACTTCGGGCCGTCTGACCCTGCTCGACCAGAGCCGCGTTATCCATCCGCATCCGGCTTTCCGTCTGTTCGCCACTGCCAACACCGTTGGCCTCGGTGACACGACCGGCCTCTATCACGGCACCCAGCAGATCAACCAGGCGCAGATGGACCGCTGGTCCATTGTGACGACGCTGAACTATCTGCCGCACGACAATGAAGTGAACATCGTTCTCGCCAAGGCCAAGCATTACCAGAATGCCGAAGGCCGCGAGATTGTGAACAAGATGGTGCGCGTGGCCGACATGACCCGTCAGGCCTTCATCAATGGCGATCTCTCGACCGTCATGAGCCCGCGTACGGTCATCACATGGTCCGAAAACGCCGCGATCTTCAACGATGTCGGCTTTGCCTTCCGCCTGACCTTCCTCAACAAGTGCGACGAACTGGAACGCCCGATTGTGGCCGAGTTCTATCAGCGCGCTTTCGGCGTTGAGCTGCCCGAATCGGCAGCGAATATCGTTCTCGCTTGATGCGGAAGAAGCCTGCCGCCTGAGCGTGTCCGGCGGCAGCGCACTGTCTGATGCGGGGGCGATGAGCTTCGCCCTTGCTTGAAAGCGAAGTCAGGATAGGCATATGTCGGGCCAGAAGTCAGGAATAGGCGATAATTCGCGCGAGCGTAAACCGGGGCCGGTGGATTCCGAACCGTTCAAGCGCGCTCTAACGGCTTGTGTCCGTGCCATTTCCGGTGAGCATGAGCTGGAAGTGGCGTTCACCAACGACCGCCCGGCATTAAGCGCCAATCGCGCCCGTCTTCCCGATCTGCCGAAGCGCCCGACTGCGCACGATATCGCCGTCACCCGTGGCCTCGGCGATTCCATGGCGCTGCGTCAGGCACGTCACAATCCGCGCATTCACGCGGCCCTTGCCCCGGAAGGAAAGCAGGCGCGCGCGATCTACGACGCTGTCGAGCAGGCGCGTGTGGAAGCCATCGGCGCCCGCGCCATGGCAGGCATGGCGGATAATCTCACCACCATGCTTGCGGACAAATATTCGAAAGCCAATTTCTCTGCAGTTACCGCCAAGGAAGATGCGCCGCTTGAGGAAGCCGTATCGCTTCTGCTGCGTGAAAAGCTGACCGGACGGTCCGCCCCTGCCGAAGCCGGACAGGTGCTCGAGCTGTGGCGCGAGTGGATCGAGCAGAAGGCCGCAGCCGACATTGCGCGGCTTGGCGACAATATCGAAGACCAGCAGGCCTTTGCGCGCACGGTGCGTGACATGCTCGCCTCCATGGATATGGCGGAGGAGCTGTCGCAGGAAGAACCGAGCGACGAAGAAGAGCAGAACGACGAGCAGACGCCGGATTCCGACGAGAACGAGGAAGGTGGCGACGAGAGCCAGGAAGGTTCCGATTCCGCTGAAAGCGAAGAATCCGACAGTTCGAGCGATGAAGGCGAGCAGGGCGAAATGGATGCCGCCGATGCTTCTGCCGACGACATGGACGACAGCGACGATATCGACGCGGAAACGCCGGGCGATACACGCCGTCCGAACCAGCCTTTCGCCAATTTTGCCGAACATGTCGACTACAAGGTCTTCACGCGAGAGTTCGATGAAGAGGTTGAAGCGGTTGATCTTTGCGACGAGGCGGAACTAGACCGCCTTCGCAGCTTCCTCGACAAGCAGCTTGCCAATCTGCAAGGTGTGGTGGGGCGTCTGGCCAACCGCTTGCAGCGCCGCCTGATGGCGCAGCAGAATCGCTCCTGGGATTTCGATCTGGAAGAGGGCTATCTCGATTCGGCCCGTCTGGTACGCATCGTCATTGATCCGACGCAGCCGCTTTCCTACAAGCAGGAGCGCGATACGGATTTTCGCGATACGGTCGTGACGCTGGTTCTGGACAATTCCGGCTCCATGCGTGGTCGTCCGATCACGGTCGCCGCGACCTGTGCGGACATTCTGGCCCGCACGCTGGAGCGTTGCGGCGTGAAGGTGGAGATTCTCGGTTTCACCACCAAGGCGTGGAAGGGTGGCCAGTCACGCGAAGCGTGGCTTGGACGCGGCAAGCCTGCCAATCCGGGTCGCCTCAATGATCTGCGCCATATCGTCTACAAGAGCGCCGATGCGCCCTGGCGGCGGGCACGGCGCAATCTCGGCCTGATGATGCGCGAAGGCCTGCTGAAGGAAAATATCGACGGTGAGGCGCTGATCTGGGCGCATCAGCGGCTGCTGGCGCGTCCCGAGCAACGCAAGATCCTGATGATGATCTCAGACGGCGCGCCGGTCGACGATTCGACACTTTCCGTCAATCCGGGCAACTATCTCGAACGCCATCTGCGCGCCGTGATTGAAGAGATCGAAACACGCTCTCCGGTGGAGTTGATTGCAATCGGTATCGGCCATGATGTCACGCGCTATTATCAGCGTGCTGTCACCATCGTTGATGCGGAAGAACTGGCAGGCGCGATGACGGAGCAGCTCGCCTCGCTGTTCGAAGAGCAGGGTGCTGCAGCCTCGGGCAGGGGACAGCGCCGCGCTGGCGGACGATAAAAATCAGGGATAGAAAAGGGCGCTTGAAGCGCCCTTTTTCATGCCTGCTGTTTGGTTGCAGCCAGAACGATTTCGCGTATGCACACGCCCTGGGGCTGTTCATAGGCATAGAGAATGGCGCGGGCCACATCGTCGGCTGAAAGCACAGGCGCGCCCATTTCTTTCTTCCATGCTTCGTAACCGGCCTTGATACCGGCGTCGCTGGTATGGCTCAGAAGTTCCGTTTCCACGGCGCCTGGCGCGATCGTCACGACACGGACATTATGTGGCGAAAGTTCTTCGCGCAGGTTTTCCGACATGCCGTGCACGGCGAACTTCGTGCCAACATAGGCGACATGATTGGCGAAGGTCTTGCGGCCAGCCACCGAGCTGATGTTGATGATTGTGCCGTGCTTGCGCGCAGCCATGCCAGCGGAGACAGCATGAATGCCGTTGAGAAGGCCTTTGACATTGACCTCCAGCATCCGGTCCCATTCATCCGGGTTCTGCTTGCTCACTTCACCCAGCAACATCACACCGGCATTATTGATGATAGCATCGGCAGGACCGAACATGGCTTCGGCTTCCTGGACGGCTGCCACAAGCGCCTTCCGGTCAGTGACGTCGACGGATTTGCAGAGCGTGTCTGGCAGGTTGAGCTTTTCCATCGCGTCCAGTCGGCGCGCCAGAAGCAGCAATGGATGACCGCGATGGGCAAACATTTTTGCAGTGGCAAGGCCAATGCCCGAGCTTGCGCCGGTAATAATGACGAGTGGAAGTTTTTCCTTATTCAAGGACATCTAATCAATCCTTACCTAAATATAAATATAGTCAACCGAAACAGGAAAGCCGACGCCTGAATAATTTCAGGCGTCTTTTGCTTTCTATACGTAATATAGAAATCCGTTCCGATAAAGAAAGACCGCAGGAAAAAGCTGCGGTCTGTCGGAAAGCGGTTCATACAGGGGATATTTATTGAGGAAAACCGGTTTTCGTTGCGTTCAACGGATCGTGAATCCTCGAGAATATCAGCCAGCGTTTGTCCGGTTTGGCGCGTAAAGCGTCGGGGCAAAGACGGCGAGGATTGCGCCATAGGGGATCAGCATCAGCGTTCCCATAATGACCTTCACGAAGAAGTCGCCGAAAGCAAGCGAGGCCCAGAGCGGCACGCCAAGGCCGAGGAAGGATGCAGGTTCGGCAAGCGACGAATCGGGCATTCCGGTCAGCCTGTCGATCCAGGCGAAACCGGCTGCGAAGGCAATCGAGAAGAACAGGATTGTATCGAGCACCGAACCGAACATGGCGGCAGCAAAGGGAGCCTTCCACCAGGTCTTGCGACGCAGGCGGTCGAAGACTGTGATGTCCATCAGCTGTGCGAGAAGGAAGGCGGAGCCGGAGGCAATCGCGATACGCGGCGTGGCGAGCCAGACCGACATGATGACGCCAAGCACGAAACCGGCATAGACGACCTTGCGCGCAGCAGCGGGGCCGAAGCGGCGATTCGTCAGGTCATTGACCAGAAAGGCGATGGGGTAGGTGAAGGCGCCGTAGGTCAGCACTTCACCGAGGCCGAAATGCTGGAATGGATACTGGACAAGTATGTTCGACGCGGCAACCGCCACGCACATGGCCAGTATCGCAGGCATAAGCCGGGAATAAGAAGGTGTCTCGATTGACATTTTTTTATCCTGGGTGATGGAACCAGCAAAAAAGGCCGACAAAAGCCGGCCTTTTTTGTCGAAATTTTTGGCCGGAAGCTTAGGCAGCGACTGCTGCTTCAGCCTGCTTCTTTGCGATCTGACGCTTCAGCAGGCGAGCGCGCTGCGAAAGTTCCTTGTCGTCAGACTTGACGAGGAACGCATCGAGACCGCCGCGATGTTCAACCGAACGCAGAGCGTTGGCGGAAACGCGCAGGCGATAGCTCTGGCCGAGCGTTTCGGACATCAGCGTAACATTGCAGAGGTTCGGCAGAAAGCGGCGACGCGTCTTGTTGTTCGCGTGGCTGACATTGTTGCCGTACTGGACCGACTTGCCGGTCAATTCACAAGCGCGGGACATTTTGGTCTCACCTTCAATTACGTTCTTCAGGCCCCGACCCGAATGTCCGAATTCAAGCAATCAACGCAGTTTGATGCTGCTGGCGCGCGATCTCGGACAGGCGGCCTATTGGGAAAGTCGCGTTTCTATAGTGACAGCAGCCGTTGCAGTCAAGTGAGATTCCGTATCCATCGCGCAAAGACGCGGTTTTCCGGCTTTCGCACGGTCTTCGCGAAAGCTTGCGATCATAACTTCGCCAGTTTTGCTTGGCTTACACAGATACTGTATCGAAGAATCCCACGCAACTTTTGGGCGTTTCAATGTGGTTGAAAACCATCAGGAGACGACCAGGCGAAAAACAAGTCGCAAGATAGGATAAAGCGAATTTGCTTTGAGTTTTTGTCTTTACGCATGTCTTTATGGAAAACGGTCTCTCTCTTCCACGACGTGCTTTAGCGAAAGGAATGCGCGCATGATCGAACCGTCGCATGAGTTGAAGCCCGTCTGGCAGCGGCTGGCGCATTATGGTGTGTTGACCTTTGCGGGCCTGATCCTTGCGGGATTAACGATTGCTAGCGGGCCGGCCAGGGCCAACGATCTTTATCGGACCGAATACGATATTTCCATTTTCGGACTTTCGATTGCGCGGTCTGCCATAGAAACCACGGTCAATGGCGCCAATTACAATCTCAATGGCCGTTTTCTGACTTCCGGTCTGGCGCGTGTGTTCGACGATACGGACGGCACCGTGCACGTTACCGGGAGCGCCGTTGGGGGCAAGGTCGTGCCGAAGAGCTTCGATCTCGCCTATAAGCATGGCCGCAAGAACAAGAGCACGACGATCCGCTTCGCCAATGGCAATGTCGTCGCGGCGGAAAACCAGCCTCCGGTGAAAAAGCGCGACCCGTGGGTGGAAACATCACCGCAGGACCTTCTCAATGTGAGCGATCCGCTGAGCGCGCTCATGATACCTGCAAAGAACGGTCGGGCGGTCTGTGACCGGTCGCTGAGCGTTTTCGACGGTCAGACCCGCGCGGAGATCAAGCTTTCCTTCAATGGCACCGAATCGTTCACGACCGACGGCTTTACCGGCGAATCGGTCGTCTGCTCGGCAAAGTTCGTTCCGATTTCCGGATATCAGAAGGGCAAGAAGGCTATCGATTATCTGAGCAATCGCAGCCGGATCACGATTTCCTTCGCATCGCTTGGCAATTCGGGCATCTATGCGCCCGTCGTGGCGCGAATCGGCACGCAGATCGGCACGCTCAAGATCGAAGCCACCCGTTTTTCCAAGGTGAACTGACCGGCAGCCGGTCCCAGTTAATGCTTCGGGTGCACGCATTCCTCATGGTTGCCGAGGATTTCGATCACGCGGCACTGGTCGATGCGGCCATGTGCAGTGCATTCCAGCATGCGCTGCAATTCGGTTTTAAGCGACAGCAGTTTTGCGATGCGGTGTTCGACATCGCTCAAGCGTGCGCGTGCAATGGCGTCGGCCGCCGAACATGATTGGTCGGGATTATCCTGAAGATCAAGAAGCGTGCGGATCGCATCCACCTCGAAACCCAGATCGCGTGCGTGGCGAATGAAAAGCAGCCGCTGGACATCCTGCCGGTCATAGAGGCGGCGATTGCCATCAGTGCGCGGCGGTGAGGGTAGCAGGCCGATCTGCTCGTAATAACGAATCGTCGGCACTTTGACGCCGCTCGCTTTCGATGCTTCTCCGATCGATACATTCATGATCATTTTCCGCTTGCTCCTCTAGTCACTAGAGGATGTAGACCTTGCTCAACACAATTCAAGAGCAGTGCTGAAAAGAGCAGATCATGAGTGAAACATTGAACCAGATTCGCTTTCGCATCGACGGTATGGATTGCGCATCCTGCGCAGCCAAGATCGATACTGCCGTGCGGCGCGTGCGCGGTATCGAGGATGTGTCCGTCTCTGTCACGGCAGGCACGATGACCGTCAGCCATGATGGAACAGGCGATCTCGACAAGATCGCAAGCAAGGTGCGCAGCCTCGGCTATGGTGTGGAGCCGATGGCTCCCGAAAAAACCGTCAAGGAAAAAGCTCTGGTGAAGCATGAGCATTCGCACGATCATTCTCACCACGACCACGACCACGACCACGACCACGACCACGACCACAGTGCGTGCGGCGGCCATCATGATCATCACGATCACGCCCATGAACACAATCATGAAGCCCACGACAAGGTTATTGCCGTAACGTCCAACAGTTTCCGCTTTCAGGTCGATGGCATGGATTGTGCATCCTGTGCGGCCAAGATCGATACTGCCGTGCGGCGCCTGTCCGGCGTGACGGATGTGTCCGTTTCCGTGACCAACGGCGCAATGACCGTCAATCATGATGGAACGGCGAAGAGCGACGAAATCGCCGGCAAAGTGACGGCGCTGGGCTACAAGACTGCCCTTGCCAAAACCGTTGTGCCCGGGGCCGGTTCTGCACCAAAGGCGACCGCGCCGACAAAGCCGCTGCCGTGGTGGCGTTCGAAAAAGGGTCAGATGATGCTGGCCTGTGGCGGCGGGCTGGTTGCAGCCTATATTGTCGGACATCTTTATCCGTCCATCGCGCTTTGGGCCTTCACCGCTGCGATGCTGATCGGTCTCGTGCCGATTGCCAAGCGTGCCTATATGGCAGCCATCAACGGCACGCCATTCTCCATCGAGATGCTGATGACGATTGCCGCCATCGGCGCAATGTTTATCGGCGCAACCGAGGAAGCAGCAGCCGTCGTTTTTCTGTTTCTGGTCGGTGAGCTTTTGGAAGGCGTTGCTGCAGGTAAGGCGCGTGCCAGCATTCAATCCCTGACTGCGCTGGTGCCGAAGACTGCCTTCCTTGAGAGAAATGGTGCGACCACGGAAGTTGCCGCCGACAGTCTGGCGGTCGGCGATGTGATTTCCGTGCGCCCCGGCGACCGTATGCCTGCGGATGGTGAAATCCTGACGGGCGAGAGCGCTGTCGATGAAGCACCGGTCACCGGTGAAAGCACTCCGGTCGGGAAGGCTGAGGGCGACACGGTTTTTGCTGGCACGATCAATGGTGATGGTGTGTTGCGGGTCCGGGTCACGGCTGCCGCGCAGGACAACACCATCGCCCGGGTTGTGCGGCTGGTCGAGGAAGCGCAGGAAGCCAAGGCGCCGACCGAACGTTTCATCAATCGTTTCTCGACCTATTACACGCCGGGCGTTGTGGTTGTGGCGGCGCTCGTCGCCATTCTGCCGCCGCTTGTTGCGGGTGGTGACTGGAATGAATGGGTTTACAAGGGTCTTGCGATCCTTCTGATCGGTTGCCCCTGTGCGCTGGTCATTTCCACGCCTGCTGCAATTGCAGCGGCTCTGTCGTCGGGTGCCCGGCGCGGCCTTCTCATGAAGGGGGGCGCTGTGCTGGAAACCATCGGCAAGATCACGGCGGCCTGTTTCGACAAGACCGGCACGCTGACAGAAGGCAAGCCGAAGGTGACAGATGTTCTTGCAGGCGACTTGTCCGAGGATGAAGTGCTGCGTCTTGCCGCGTCCCTGGATGCGGGCTCAAGCCATCCGCTGGCGCTGGCGATTGTCGGTGCTGCAGAACAGCGCAGCCTGAAACTGTCTGTCATCACGCAGGGCAAGGCCCATGGCGGCAAGGGTGTGTCTGGGGCGGTTGGCGAAATGGACCTGTTTCTGGGGTCGCGCCGCGCCGCCAATGATATTGCGGCCATTCCGGATGCACTGGCGAGCCGCATTGCCGCCTGCAACGACGAAGGCAAGACCGTTTCTGTCCTTGTCGCCAATGGCAAGATTGCGGGTGCAATCGCCATGCGTGATGAACCGCGCGCTGATGCCATTGCCGGTTTGCAGGAATTGAAAGCGGCCAATATTCGCACCGTCATGCTGACCGGTGACAATCGCCGCACGGCGGAAGCAATCGGACGCGATCTCGGGATCGAAGTGCGGGCTGAGCTTCTGCCGGAAGACAAGCAGCGTATTGTCGGCGAGTTGCGTAAAGAAGGTCTGATCGTCGCCAAGGTTGGTGACGGCATCAACGATGCGCCAGCCCTTGCTGCAGCCGATGTCGGCATCGCCATGGGCGGCGGTACGGATGTGGCGCTGGAAACGGCAGACGCTGCGGTTCTGCATGGCCGGGTTGGCGATGTGGCAGCGATGGTCGACCTTTCCAAGCGAACCATGCGCAATATCCATCAGAATATTACCATAGCGCTCGGATTGAAGGCTGTCTTTCTGGTGACCACCGTGCTGGGTATTACAGGCCTCTGGCCCGCAATTCTGGCCGATACCGGTGCCACCGTTCTTGTGACAATCAATGCGCTACGGCTTCTGAGGCAACCGGTGCGATAAAACAAAAGAACCGGCGAAACCGCCGGTTCGTGTCTCTTCCTTGGAGCCGTGTTACTCGCCGATCAGGACGCGGATGCGTTCACTATATTGCTTGCCGAAAGCAAGGTGTTCAGGATTAATGTCCTTCAACTCGTCCACCAGCTGCGGCTCGCTTTCGGCATCAGCTGCTGCAAGGCTGCTCATCAGGGCGAAATAGCCGAGAATATAATCGGACGGCGTGATGTTCTGGGCCTTGAGCACTTCCACGACCTGCGGACGGGATTCGACGCTTTTCACCATCTTGTCGAAGGAAGGCGTGGCATCCTGTCCTTCCTCTTCCGTCGCTGAAAGTTCCATACCGCCCAGCTGTTCTTGCACTTTTTCCATGCGCGACAGGAAATCTTCGCTCAGCTTGAAATTGTTGATTTCGGCAGGCGTCTGTTTCGGCGCGACATCAAGCAGATCGTCGGCAAACGCGACGCCGGTGGAAACGGGCAGGACGATAAGGGAAAGGCCGAGGAAAACGGCGCAGCCTGCAATCTTGAAACGGGAAAACACCGTCATTCTTCTATCCTCGAACTGTGGAACGATTCGCGCTCTCAAATAGCAATAGCATATGTCAGAACATATCCTTGCGCTTGCGGATTTCGGCAAACACGGCTTCGTCGGGTGCATCCTGCAGGCCGAGGCGGCTGCGAATGCCTGCATCATGCCAGCGCAGGAAGGGATTGGTCGCCATTTCAAGCGCAATGCTTGACGGCAATGTCATGCGATCGGCGGCGCGAAGCCGTACGATCTCGGCGGCGCGTTCCTTAAGGGCGGAATTGGCCGGGTCGATGGTGAGCGCAAATCGGGCATTGCTTTCCGTATATTCATGACCGCAATAAACCGCCGTGTCGCCGGGAAGCGCAACCAGCTTCTGCAATGACTGGAACATGGTGAGCGGCGTTCCCTCGAAAAGCCGTCCGCAGCCGAGCGCGAACAGCGTATCGCCCGTGAAGACGGCTTTCGCATCGGGAAGGTAATAGGACACTTCGCCCGCCGTATGGCCGGGCGTCGCGATGACCTTCACCCGGAAGAGACCGAAGGTGAATTCGTCCCCGTCCTTCACCGTGCGGTCGATGCCGGGAATCTTTGTTTCTTCGGCCTTGGGGCCGATGATGCTGACGCCGTATTTCGCCTTCAGCGCATCATTGCCCTCGACGTGATCGAGATGGTGATGTGTTGTGAAGATGAAATCGAGCGTCCAGCCGCGCCGTTTCAGCGCGGCCTCGATCGCCGCTGCATCGGGCGCATCAATGGATGCTGTCAGTGCACTTTGGGGATCGTGGATCAGGACGCCGTAATTGTCGCTGCGGCAGATGAACTGTTCGATTTCAAGCCGTTGTGCGATCCCGTTCATGGTGTCCGTCCTCCCGTTATGATGCGGTCTTGTTGTCTTCCGTCAGTGAATGCTTCTGGATAAGCGGCATTTGTAAAAGCGTGAAGACAATGGTGATGGGCATAATGCCCCACACCTTGAACGATACCCAGGCATCGGTGGTGAAATTCCGCCAGACAACCTCGTTGACCACGGCGAGGAAGATGAAGAACAGCCCCCAGCGCAGCGTCAGTTTTCGCCAGCCTTCGGCATCGAGACGGAAGGCCGAATCAAACACATAGCCGAGCAGGGACTTGCCGAAGAAGAGCCCGCCGAGCAGGATCGCACCAAACAGCGTGTTGACGATGGTGGGCTTCATCTTGATGAAGGTGTCGTTGTGCAGCCAGAGCGTCAGCGCTCCGAACACCAGCACGACGATGCCGGAGACAAGCGGCATGATGGGCAGGGTGCGCGTCATTGTCCATGAAATGGCGAGCGCGATTACGGTCGCGCCCATGAATAGCGCCGTTGCCAGAAAGATCGGTGCGCCGATGGACGCCAGCACCGGAAAACGCTCGATCAGCATTTCGCCACGCGCATTGGCAAAGAAGAAGACAAGAAGCGGCCCCAGCTCCAGCGCAAGCTTGAGCAGCGGCGGGACTTCCCGGCGTTCGGCTTCGCTTTTCTGTGACGGATCGCGTTCGAAAACGGGATGCTCCATCAGGCAACTCCTGCGATGGCGCGGGCAAAATCCTTGGCCGCAAAGGGTTCCAGATCGTCGACACCTTCGCCGACACCGATGAAATAGATCGGCAGTTTATGCTTGGCCGAGATGGCGACAAGAATGCCGCCCCGTGCCGTGCCGTCAAGCTTGGTCATGACCAGACCGTTGACACCGGCAATATTCTTGAAGATTTCGACCTGATTAAGGGCATTCTGGCCGGTGGTGGCATCAAGTGTCTGCAGCACCGTATGCGGCGCTTCCGGATCATGCTTGCCCAGCACGCGCACGATTTTTGCAAGCTCGTCCATCAGTTCGGCCTTGTTCTGCAACCGCCCTGCCGTATCGATGATGAGAACGTCGCTGCCGGCTTCCTTGGCCTTTTCCCATGCATCATAGGCAAGCCCTGCCGCATCGGCGCCGAGCTTGGAGGACACGACCGGCGAACCGGTGCGTTCGCCCCAGATGTGCAACTGCTCGATGGCTGCTGCGCGGAATGTGTCGCCTGCCGCCAGCATGACCTTGAGGCCACCTGCGGTAAGCTTTGCGGCAAGCTTGCCGATGGTGGTGGTCTTGCCGGTGCCGTTGACGCCGACCACGAGGATGACATGCGGTTTGTGCGACAGGTCAAGCTCCAGCGGCTTTGCCACAGGGCCTAGAACCTTTTCGATTTCCGCGCCCATGATCGTGCGTACTTCCTCGCCCGTCACGTCCTTGCCGTAGCGACCTGACGCAAGCGCATCGGTCACGCGCATGGCGGTTTCAAGCCCGAGATCAGCCTGGATCAGCACGTCTTCGAGATCCTGCAGCGTGTCGTCATCAAGCTTGCGCTTGGTGAAAATGCCGCCGATGGATTCACTCAATGAATTCGATGAACGGAGCAGGCCGCGACGCAGACGCTCGAACCAGGACAGCTTTGGCTCAGGCGCTACCTCAACCGGCGCTTCTTCCTTATGTTCCTCGACCGCCTTGGCGACCTTCACCTTCTTGGGCTTCACCGGCTCTGGCTGAGGCGCTGGTTCGACCGCTTCCTCTACCACAGGTGCATCAGGAGCTTTTGCGACTTCGGGCTGTTCGAGTTCGACAGCGGGTTCCGGCCCGGGCTCAACAACAGGCTCGACAACGGGTTCAATAGCAGGCTCTGGCGCAGGTGCTTCGACCGCGATTGGTTCCATCACCGGAGGCTGTTCAATCGGGATTTCAATCTCTGCAACCGGATGCTCCGGTTCAGCCTTTTCTTCCTCAACCGTTTCAGATGCAGGCGCTTCAATCGGCTCAGGCTCGCTGGCGATCACTGGCGCTTCCGGTTCGGAAATGACCACTTCAACGACGGCTGTTTCGATTTCTTTGGGCGCTTCGACGGTTTCAGGAAGTTGCGTTTCTAAAGCCGTTTCCACGGCATCGGGAGCCGGTTGTTTGACTGGTTTTTCTTCGACCTCCTTCTTGCCGAAGGAGAACATTTTCTTGATGAAACCCATTGCCATGAAATCTGGTGCCCTTAAGCTTTAAGCCGCTTGCGGCTCTGCCAGACGGGTGAGGAGCTTTTCACCGTCATGGCCTGTCACGATACGTTCGATGATTTCGCCCGGTGCGCCACCGTCCACCGATGCCAGCGTAAAGCCTTCGGTGCGCGCAATACCTTCCTTCTCGACGAGAAGGCGCTGCAAGGTGCCATCCAGCGCGCCGAGGTGTTTTTCATAAGCGCGGTCGCCTTCCGCGCGCAGGCGTGCCGCACGTTCCTTGACGATTTCGCGCCGCACCTGCGGCATACGGGCGGCGGGGGTGCCTTCGCGTGCGCTGTAGGGGAAGACGTGCAGGTGGGACAGTCCGCATTCCTCGACGATCTTCAGCGAATTCCGGAACATGTCTTCGGTTTCGGTGGGGAAACCGGCGATGATGTCCGCGCCGAAGACGATGTCTGGACGCAGAGAACGCACCGTTTCGCAGAAGCGGATCGAATCGTCGCGTAAGTGGCGACGCTTCATGCGCTTCAGGATCATGTCGTCGCCCGCCTGTAGCGACAGATGCAGATGCGGCATCAGGCGCTTTTCATTGGCAATCGCATCCATCAGATCGTCATCGGCCTCGATGGAATCGATGGAGGAAAGACGCAGGCGCTGCAAATCCGGCACCTGGTTGAGAACAGTCTTCACCAGCTTGCCGAGACGCAGGCTTCCCGGAAGATCGGGACCGTAGGAGGTCATGTCCACGCCAGTCAGCACCACTTCGGCATAACCGTTGCCGACAAGGCGCTTGACCTGATCCACCACCGCGCCCATCGGAACGGAGCGGGAATTACCGCGACCATAGGGAATGATGCAGAAGGTGCAGCGATGATCGCAGCCATTCTGCACCTGCACGAAAGCGCGCGCGCGACCTTCGATGGCATCGACCATATGGCTTGCGGTTTCGCGCACTTCCATAATGTCGTTGACGCGTACTTTTTCGAACTGGTTGACGCCGAAATCCGGCAGCATCCGGTAGGAATTGGATTTCAGTTTTTCCTCATTGCCAAGAATGAGGTCGACTTCGTCCATGGCGGCAAAATTGTCCGCTTCGGTCTGTGCGGCGCAGCCGGTGACGATGATGCGCGCTTCCGGGTTTTCACGGCGTGCCTTGCGGATCGCCTGACGCGCCTGTCGCACGGCTTCTGCCGTCACGGCGCAGGTGTTGAAGATGATCGCGCCATCCTTCAATTCGCCAAGTCCGGCGGCATCGGCTTCGCGTTTCATCACCTCTGATTCATAGGTGTTGAGACGGCATCCGAATGTTACGACTTCCACCGACATCAGGCTGCACCCCTGTCAGTTGGCTTGTCATTCTGGGCGTCGCGGCTCCATTCGCCGGACGCAGGATCGAAAGTGCCTGAAAATTCCCATTCGGCGGGGCCGGTCATCATGACATGATCGTCGTCGCGCCATTCGATCCTGAGCGGGCCACCGGGAACATTGACGGTGACTGTGCGCCCGGTGCGGCGCGTGCGCACTGCCGATACGGCGGCGGCGCAGGCGGCGGAACCGCAGGCGCGGGTCAGACCTGCACCGCGCTCCCACGTGCGCAGATCAATTGTCTCGGGCGAGGTGACATGGGCTATGGAGATATTGGCGCGCTCCGGAAAGATCGGATGATGTTCCAGAAGCGGTCCGAATTTTTCCAGCTCATAGGACCAGACATCACGGTCGACCCAGAAGATTGCATGCGGATTACCCATGGATGCAACCGACGGCGAATGCAGAACCGGCGCGTCGATGGGGCCGACCTGCAGTTCGATCATGCGCGTATCGCGAAATTCCTCGGCAAGCGGAATATCCTGCCAATCGAAGCGCGGCTTGCCCATATCGACTGAAATCAGTCCGTCTTCGTGTTCGGTCGCCGTCAGTATTCCGGCGCGGGTCTCAAAAGTGAAGGCCTGCCGACCGGTCTCGGCGGCCAGCGCCTGAACGACGCAGCGTGTGCCGTTGCCGCAAGCCTGCGCTTCCGTGCCGTCGCAATTGATGATCGCAATATAGTTGTCGGTTCCCGCCGTGCGCGGATCGTGGATCGCCATGATCTGATCGAAGGCGGTTTCGCTGTCGCCTGCAAGACGGATCGCAGCTTCAGGCGTTATCCGGTCCGCGCGACCGCGCATGTCGGCAACGATGATCTGATTGCCGAGCCCGTTCATCTTGGCGAAGGCTGCCTTGGTGGCCATAACTATCGTGGTTCCGTTTTCCTGTGGCTTTGGTCGATAAAGCCTATGGGACAATTAGCGTCTATATGGCGGAAAAGCCCGCAAATTGCCAGTACCCGCGACAGATTGCGAAAAGTTGCGGCTCGGATGTTCGTGCAGGACAGGCGCCAATATCGGAGAAACTGTGGCCTTCCTGTCCCAGTTTCAAGATTATTAAGCGGTTTCAAGCATTCTTGAAGGGTTTGGGGGGCAAAAATGACAGGTGCCGGTGTTGCTTTTTTAACCATATAGCCATTTTATCGGTCCAATATTGTCACATTGCAGGGCTTCGGTAGGAAGTCCGGGGCATCCCCACCCCTGATGAGAAATGCGGAAATGGAGAACCAGATGGGAATTTCGAAAGCAAGTCTGCTCAGCCTCGCGGCGGCTGGCATTGTTCTGGCCGGGTGCCAGAGCTCCCGGTTCGGCAATCTCGATACGGTTTCGCCACCACCGCCACCGCCGCCCGTGAATGCGGCTCCAGCAGGCTCGGTGCAGAAGGGCAACCTTAATTCTCCTAATGCTTCGCAGTTCCCGACGGCTCCGACCACGGACCCGAATGCACAGCCCGGCACACAGGTTGCAAGCCTGCCGCCGGCATCCGCGCCCGATCTGACGCCAGGCTCCGTCGCCGGTGTCTGGAACGCATCGCTTGGCGGCCAGAGCTGCAAGATCGCGACGCCGCAGACCAAGTATGGTCAGGGCTATCGCGCTGGTCCGCTGCGTTGCCCGGGCGAACTCGGCAATCTCGCTTCCTGGGCCGTCAACGGCAAGCAGCTCGTTCTCTATGATGCGAATGGCGGCACCGTCGCGTCGCTCTATTCTTCGGGACAGAGCCGCTTCGACGGACAGACTTCAGGCGGGCAGGCCGTGTCGCTTTCGCGCTAAGACATTCTTTCGCTTAAAGACAGGCGGATCATCGCGAGATGGTCCGCCGTTTTTGCAATTGAAAGGTTGAACGGAAGCAATCATGTCTTTCGACGGTAATCTGAAAGCCTTCCCCTCCGTCCGCGAACATTACGATGCGATGGTCGTGGCGGGTGATGTGGAAGCCGATCCTGCTCAACTCGAACTCACCGTCCGTTATGACCGGCTGATCGAGGAAATCTGCACCAAACGCCTGTCACGCAAGTCGAGCGCGCTCGGCTGGCTGTTCGGCAAGCGCAAGGAGGCAACGAGCGTCATCAAGGGGCTTTACGTGCACGGCGAGGTCGGGCGTGGCAAGACCATGCTGATGGACATGTTCTTTTCGCTTTTGCCCGTCGAGCGTAAACGTCGCGCGCATTTCAATGATTTTATGGCCGATGTGCACGAGCGCATCTATGCGCATCGTCAGGCGTTGAAGCGTGGCGAGACCAAGCAGGACGATCCGATCCCGCCGGTCGCCGATGCCTTGAGCCAACAGGCGTGGGTGCTGTGTTTCGACGAGTTCACCGTGACGGATATTGCCGATGCGATGATCCTGTCGCGCCTGTTCAGTGCCTTGTTCGCGCGTGGAGTGGTGTTGGTGGCGACGTCCAACGTTGCGCCGGACAATCTTTATCGCGACGGACTGAACCGGCAGCTTTTCCTGCCCTTCATCGATATTCTCAAGCAGCATGTCGATGTGATCAATCTCGATTCGCGCACCGATTACCGCCTCGAAAAGCTCGACCGCCAGCCGGTCTATCTGTCACCGCTGGGTTCTGAGACGACCAAGCGCATGGAGGCGGCCTGGGTGGCGCAAAAGGACGGTGCGCATGAAAAGCCGGATGTCATCCGCATCAAGGGACGCGACATCGAGGTCGCCCGTGCCGTGCATGGTGCGGCGCGCTTCACTTTCGATGCGCTCTGTTCGAAGCCGCTTGGTGCCTCGGATTATATCGCCATCGTGAAGCACTATCCGACCTTGTTCATCGATGATGTTCCGGTGTTGGACTATTCACGCCGCAACGAGGCCAAGCGCTTCATTCTGCTGGTCGACGTACTCTACGATCACCACGCGCGGGTGTTCATTTCGGCTGAAGCCCAACCGGAAAAGCTCTATCTCGCCAGCAAGGGCACGGAGGCCTTCGAGTTCGATCGTACCGCTTCCCGTCTTTTCGAGATGCAGAGCGCGGACTATCTGGCGGAGCCACCCGGCAAGGCCGGTTGAAGTCGACCCTTCCCGCTATCATCATCAGACTGCCCCATCATCAGACTGCCACAGACTGGACTTATAAGCCCGGTGGGCTATGTTGCTCACGCAATTCATGCGGAAGGCGGTGGCGCGTTCGTGCCGGGTTTCTGATAGGCATCAGTTTTAAATCGAACCGGTTTTGAACAGGTGCACAACGTTGTTGGAATTGGCAGCTTGCCAGTCGCTCCTTCACCGCTTCGTCGGGGATGGTTCGCGGCGGTAGGAGAGGGTGGTTTTGCCTTGATATTGACAAATTATCTTACGTTTACGTAAGAACCATTAATTCTAACCGATTGAAAACATTAGTCGCAAAATAATGAGTTGAGTTTATCGCCAAAGAGTCCTATCTCGCAGTTCCAACGCTTGAGCGTTTCCGGCGAGGATTCCGGATGGCTTGATGCGTCTCTGGATCAAAAGTGAGGAAAGAAACAATCATGGCACGCAACAAGATTGCCCTCATCGGCTCCGGCATGATCGGCGGCACGCTCGCCCATCTGGCTGGTCTGAAGGAACTCGGCGACGTCGTCCTTTTCGACATTGCGGAAGGCATCCCGCAGGGTAAGGGACTGGATATCGCCGAATCTTCTCCGGTTGACGGTTTTGATGCGAAATACACCGGCGCCAACGACTACGCAGCAATTGAAGGCGCAGACGTTGTCATCGTGACCGCAGGCGTGCCGCGCAAGCCGGGCATGAGCCGCGACGACCTTCTGGGCATCAACCTCAAGGTGATGGAACAGGTTGGCGCAGGTATCAAGAAATACGCCCCTGAAGCTTTCGTCATCTGCATCACCAACCCGCTGGACGCCATGGTCTGGGCGCTGCAGAAGTTCTCCGGTCTTCCGGCGCACAAGGTTGTCGGCATGGCTGGCGTTCTCGACAGCGCCCGCTTCCGTTATTTCCTCTCGGAAGAGTTCAACGTTTCGGTTGAAGACGTCACGGCATTCGTGCTGGGCGGCCACGGCGACAGCATGGTTCCGCTGGCCCGTTACTCGACCGTTGCCGGCATCCCGCTCCCTGATCTCGTCAAGATGGGCTGGACCAGCCAGGACAAGCTCGACAAGATCATCCAGCGCACCCGTGACGGCGGCGCGGAAATCGTCGGCCTGCTCAAGACCGGCTCGGCTTTCTACGCTCCGGCTGCATCGGCCATCCAGATGGCTGAATCCTACCTCAAGGACAAGAAGCGCGTCCTGCCGGTTGCTGCCCAGCTTACGGGCCAGTACGGCGTCAAGGACATGTATGTCGGCGTGCCGACCGTGATCGGTGCCAATGGCGTCGAGCGCATCATTGAAATTGATCTCGACAAGAACGAAAAGGCTGAATTCGACAAGTCGGTGGCTTCGGTCGCCGGTCTTTGCGAAGCCTGCATCGGCATCGCTCCGTCGCTGAAGTAAAATTCCAGACAAGGCCGGGTTGTCGCATTTGTGCGGCTCCGGCCTTTTCCGGCTGTCAATTATCGGTCGAAGATTCGGGCCGTACCGGCTCGCTGAATCGGTCGGGAATCCGTAGAGGACAACCAGATGAATATTCACGAATACCAGGCCAAGCGCCTGCTTCACACCTATGGCGCACCGATCGCCAATGGTGTGGCTGTCTATTCCGTCGAACAGGCGGAAGAATGGGCAAAGACGCTTCCCGGACCGCTTTATGTCGTCAAGAGCCAGATCCATGCTGGTGGACGCGGCAAGGGCAAGTTCAAGGAACTGCCAGCCGATGCAAAGGGCGGCGTGCGCCTCGCCAAGTCGGTTGAGGAAGTGGTTGCCAATGCGAAGGAAATGCTCGGCAACACGCTCGTCACCAAGCAGACCGGCCCTGCCGGCAAGCAGGTCAACCGTCTTTACATCGAAGACGGCGCCGACATCGATCGCGAGCTTTATCTCTCGATCCTGATCGACCGCACCGTTGGTCGTCCGGCTTTTGTCGTTTCGACCGAAGGCGGCATGGACATCGAAGCCGTTGCCGAAGAAACCCCTGAAAAGATCGTGACTGTCGCCATCGATCCGGCCAAGGGCGTAACGGACGAAGACGCCAGCAAGCTCGCCGACGCGCTGAAGCTTGAAGGTCAGGCTCGTGAAGACGGCGTCAAGCTGTTCCCGATCCTCTACAAGGCGTTCACCGAAAAGGACATGAGCCTTCTCGAGATCAACCCGCTGATCGTCATGACCGATGGCCGCGTGCGCGTTCTCGACGCCAAGGTATCGTTCGACGGCAATGCGCTGTTCCGTCATCCTGACATTCAGGAACTGCGCGATCTGTCGGAAGAAGACGAAAAAGAGATCGAAGCTTCCAAGTACGATCTCGCTTACGTCGCTCTCGACGGCAATATCGGCTGCATGGTCAACGGCGCAGGCCTTGCCATGGCAACGATGGACATCATCAAGCTCTACGGTGCAGAACCTGCCAACTTCCTCGACGTTGGTGGCGGCGCTTCCAAGGAGAAGGTGACGGCTGCGTTCAAGATCATCACCGCTGATCCGGCTGTCCAGGGCATTCTGGTCAACATCTTCGGTGGCATCATGAAGTGCGACGTCATTGCCGAAGGCGTGATCGCTGCGGTCAAGGAAGTCGGCCTCAAGGTTCCTCTGGTTGTCCGTCTCGAAGGCACCAATGTCGAACTCGGCAAGAAGATCATCAACGAGAGCGGCCTGAACGTCATTTCGGCCGACGATCTCGACGATGCGGCGCAGAAGATCGTCGCTGCAGTGAAGGGGAATTAAGGCATGTCCATTCTCGTCAACAAGGACACCAAGGTTCTCGTACAGGGCCTGACCGGCAAGACCGGCACCTTCCACACCGAACAGGCGCTTGCCTACTACGGCACGCAGATGGTCGGCGGTATCCACCCGAAGAAGGGTGGCGAAACCTGGGAAGGCCAGAAGGGCGAAAAGCTTCCGATCTTCGCAACCGTTGCCGAAGCCAAGGAACGCACAGGTGCAGACGCATCGGTGATCTACGTTCCGCCAGCAGGTGCTGCCGATGCGATCATCGAAGCCATCGAAGCTGAAATCCCGTTCATCGTCTGCATCACCGAAGGTATTCCGGTCATGGACATGGTTCGCGTCAAGGAGCGTCTGGAACGCTCGAAGTCGCGCCTGCTCGGACCGAACTGCCCAGGCATCCTGACCCCTGAAGAATGCAAGATCGGCATCATGCCGGGCAATATCTTCAAGAAGGGTTCGGTGGGTGTTGTTTCCCGTTCCGGCACGCTTACCTATGAAGCAGTGTTCCAGACCTCGAACGAAGGCCTCGGCCAGACCACTGCTGTCGGTATCGGCGGCGATCCGGTCAAGGGCACCGAGTTCATCGACGTGCTGGAAATGTTCCTGGCCGACGACGAAACCAAGTCGATCGTCATGATCGGTGAAATCGGCGGTTCGGCTGAAGAAGATGCGGCCCAGTTCCTCAAGGACGAAGCCAAGCGCGGTCGCAAGAAGCCGATGGTCGGCTTCATCGCTGGCCGTACGGCTCCTGCCGGACGCACCATGGGCCATGCTGGCGCCGTGATCTCCGGCGGCAAGGGCGGCGCGGAAGACAAGATTGCTGCCATGGAATCGGCCGGCATTCGCGTGTCGCCGTCGCCGGCGCAGCTCGGCAAGACGCTGGTCGAAGTCCTCAAGGGCTGAGATCGCGTATCGGTCTGAATATCCCGGCGGCGGCGAAAGCCGCTGCCGGGTTTAGCATAACAACGGGTCATGTGATCCGGATTAGAGGGACGGATATCCGTTCCGACGCGTAGAGTTTAGTCACGCCGGGGTCTGTAGCGGTTCCTCCCCGGCGGCGTGAGGGATGAAGTTTCGAACTTCCGGCCCGCGCAAGATGAGCCACTGACAAGGAGACGGAGCGCTGCTCCGGATAGGCTATGGCAAGGCAAGAACAAGCCAACGACGTTTTCGCCCTTACCTCATTCCTCTATGGCGGCAATGCCGACTATATCGAGGAGCTGTACGCCAAATATGAGGACGATCCGAATTCGGTCGATCCGCAGTGGCGCGATTTCTTCGCGAAGCTAGGCGACAATGCCGACGATGTGAAGAAAAACGCTGAAGGCGCGTCCTGGACCAGAAAGAACTGGCCGATTGCAGCCAATGGCGAACTGATTTCCGCGCTCGATGGCAACTGGGCTGAAGTTGAAAAGCACGTCACCGACAAGCTGAAAGGCAAGGCTGCAAAGGGCGAAGCGAAGGGTGCTACCGGCGCGGCTCTTACCAGCGAAGAGATCACGCAGGCTGCACGCGACAGCGTTCGCGCCATCATGATGATCCGCGCCTACCGTATGCGTGGCCATCTGCACGCCAATCTCGATCCGCTCGGTCTCTCCGAAAAGCCGAACGACTATAATGAGCTGGAGCCGGAAAACTACGGTTTCACGCCTGCCGACTACAACCGCAAGATCTTCATCGACAACGTGCTCGGCCTCGAATATGCGACCGTGCCGGAAATGCTCGACATTCTGAAGCGTACCTACTGCGGCACGATCGGCGTCGAATTCATGCATATCTCCGATCCGGCTGAAAAAGCCTGGATTCAGGAACGCATCGAAGGTCCGGATAAAAAGGTTGCTTTCACGCCGGAAGGCAAGAAGGCCATCCTGTCGAAACTCATCGAAGCGGAAGGTTTCGAGCAGTTCATTGACGTCAAATACAAGGGCACCAAGCGTTTCGGCCTCGATGGTGGTGAATCGCTGATCCCGGCGCTGGAACAGATCGTCAAGCGCGGCGGCGCCATGGGCGTCAAGGAAATCATCTTCGGCATGGCCCATCGTGGCCGTCTGAACGTGCTTAGCCAGGTCATGGGCAAGCCGCACCGCGCCATCTTCCACGAGTTCAAGGGCGGCTCCTATGCGCCAGACGACGTGGAAGGCTCGGGCGACGTGAAGTACCATCTGGGCGCTTCGTCGGACCGTGAATTCGACGGCAACAAGGTCCACCTGTCGCTGACCGCCAACCCGTCGCACCTCGAAATCGTCAACCCCGTCGTGATGGGCAAGGCCCGTGCCAAGCAGGACCTGCTGGCTGGTCGCACCCGTGACGACATGGTTCCGCTTGCAACGCGCGCCAAGGTTTTGCCGCTGCTCCTGCATGGCGATGCTGCCTTTGCCGGTCAGGGTGTTGTGGCCGAGTGCCTCGGCCTTTCGGGCCTGAAGGGGCACCGCGTCGCCGGTACGCTGCATTTCATCATCAACAACCAGATCGGTTTCACCACCAATCCGGCCTTCTCGCGTTCGTCGCCTTATCCGTCGGATGTTGCGAAGATGATCGAGGCGCCGATCTTCCACGTCAATGGCGACGATCCGGAAGCCGTGGTGTTCGCTGCCAAGGTTGCGACCGAATTCCGCATGACCTTCCACAAGCCGGTGGTCATCGACATGTTCTGCTATCGCCGCTTCGGTCACAATGAAGGCGACGAGCCGTCCTTCACCCAGCCGTTGATGTACAAGGCGATCCGTGCACACAAGACCACGGTTCAGCTCTACAGCGACAAGCTGATTGCTGAAGGCCTGATCAAGCAGGAAGAAATCGACCAGATGAAAGCGCAGTGGCGCGAAAATCTGGAAACCGAATTCGACGCCGGACAGAGCTACAAGCCGAACAAGGCCGACTGGCTGGACGGCGCGTGGGCTGGCCTGCGCACCGCCGACAATGCCGACGAACAGCGTCGCGGCAAGACCGCCGTACCGATGAAGACGCTCAAGGAAATCGGCAAGAAGCTGGTTGAAGTACCGAAGGACTTCCACGTCCATCGCACGATCCAGCGCTTCCTCGACAACCGTGCCAAGATGATGGAAACGGGCGAAGGGATCGATTGGGCGACGGCTGAATCGCTGGCATTCGGTTCGCTGGTTGCTGAAGGCAGCCCGATCCGCCTGTCCGGTCAGGACGTCGAACGCGGCACCTTCTCGCAGCGTCACACGGTTCTCTACGATCAGGAAACCCAGAACCGCTACATCCCGCTCAACAATATCCAGAAGGGTCAGGCGATCTACGAGGCCATCAACTCGATGCTCTCGGAAGAAGCAGTGCTGGGCTACGAATACGGCTATTCGCTGTCCGACCCGCGCGCTCTGGTTCTGTGGGAAGCCCAGTTCGGCGATTTCGCCAATGGTGCACAGGTCGTGTTCGACCAGTTCATCTCGTCGGGCGAACGCAAGTGGCTGCGCATGTCCGGTCTCGTCTGCCTTCTGCCGCACGGCTATGAAGGTCAGGGTCCGGAACACTCCTCGGCTCGTCTGGAACGCTGGTTGCAGATGTGTGCGGAAGACAACATGCAGGTGGCCAACGTTACGACGCCGGCTAACTACTTCCATATTCTGCGCCGCCAGATGAAGCGCGACTTCCGCAAGCCGCTCATCATGATGACGCCGAAGTCGCTGCTGCGTCACAAGCGTGCCGTTTCGACCCTCAACGAACTGTCGGGCGAATCGTCGTTCCACCGTCTGCTGTGGGACGATGCGCAGTACAACAAGGACGAAGGCATCAAGCTTCAGAAGGATGCAAAGATCCGTCGCGTCGTTCTCTGCTCGGGCAAGGTCTATTACGACCTTTACGAAGAGCGTGAAAAGCGCGGCATCGATGACGTCTACCTGCTGCGTGTCGAACAGCTTTATCCGTTCCCGGCCAAGGCACTCATCAATGAGCTGTCACGCTTCCGCCATGCGGAAATGGTCTGGTGTCAGGAAGAGCCGAAGAACATGGGCGCATGGTCGTTCATCGACCCGTATCTGGAATGGGTGCTGGCTCATATCGACGCCAAGCATCAGCGCGTGCGCTATGCAGGCCGTCCGGCGGCAGCATCGCCTGCAACGGGTCTGATGTCGAAGCATCTTGCGCAGCTCGCCGCTTTCCTTGAGGATGCGCTCGGTAACTGATCCGGGTTAGAGTTCTGGAGCAGTTTTTCGGAACTGCTCCAACCTGAATTGAACACAAAATCTAAAGTTTGAAGATCAACGGAAGAAGAAACCATGGCCACCGAAATTCGCGTTCCCACGCTTGGGGAGTCCGTTACTGAGGCAACCATCGGAAAATGGTTCAAGAAGGTCGGCGACGCCATCGCCATCGATGAACCGCTGGTGGAACTGGAAACCGACAAGGTGACAGTGGAGGTTCCGGCTGCTGCTGCTGGCGTATTGGCCGAAATCACGGCCAAGGAAGGCGACACGGTCGAGGTCAATGCGCTTCTCGGCCAGATTTCCACCGATGGCTCTGCCGTCGCTGCGGCGCCTGCTGCGAAGAAGGAAGAAGCCAAGCCTGCTGCCGCTGCACCGGCTGCAGCACCTGTCGCTTCGGCTTCGTCGGGCCCGGTTATGCAGCCTGCTCCGGCGGCTTCCAAGCTGCTTGCTGAAAATAACCTCTCCGCCGATCAGGTAGACGGTTCCGGCAAGCGCGGTCAGGTGCTGAAGGGCGACGTGCTCGACGCGATCGCCAAGGGTGTTTCGACTGCTCCTGCGGCGGCTGCTCCTGTTGCTGCACGTCCGGCTTCGTCGGCTGACGATGCATCGCGCGAAGAACGCGTGAAGATGACCCGTCTGCGCCAGACGATTGCCAAGCGTCTGAAGGATGCCCAGAACACCGCCGCCATGCTGACGACCTATAACGAAGTCGACATGTCTGCGGTCATGGAACTGCGCACCAAGTACAAGGACGTCTTCGAGAAGAAGCATGGCGTGAAGCTCGGCTTCATGGGCTTCTTCACCAAGGCCGTGACCCATGCGCTGAAGGAAATCCCGGCTGTTAACGCCGAGATCGACGGCACGGACATCATCTACAAGAACTTCGCCCATGTCGGCATGGCCGTCGGCACGGACAAGGGCCTTGTGGTTCCGGTCATCCGTGACGCCGACCAGCTTTCGATTGCAGGCGTTGAAAAGGAACTGGGACGTCTTGCCAAGGCAGCACGCGACGGTAATCTTTCGGTCGCTGACATGCAGGGCGGCACGTTCACCATCACCAATGGCGGCGTGTACGGTTCGCTGATGTCCTCGCCGATCCTGAACGCTCCGCAGTCGGGTATCCTTGGCATGCACAAGATCCAGGAACGTCCGGTTGTCGTCGGCGGTCAGATCGTGATCCGTCCGATGATGTATCTTGCCCTGTCCTACGATCACCGCATCGTGGACGGCAAGGAAGCCGTGACCTTCCTCGTGCGCGTCAAGGAAAGCCTGGAAGATCCGGAACGTCTGGTTCTCGATCTCTAAGGACAAACGATGGAGCCGGGCGTCTTCTCCGCATCTCCGTTTCTGCCGTTGGTCGGCTTGAGCGTTGTCCTGCTGGTGGTTCATATCCTCCTGCAGGGCTTTGCGGCGACGAAGGAACTCGGCTCTCGATGGAATGCCGGTCCGCGCGACGAGGGTTTGAAACCCTCCGGCAAATTTGCCGGTCGCGCGGAGCGGGCCTCTGCCAATTTCCGTGAGACCTATCCGGCTTTCATCGGTCTGGCGCTGGCGCTCGTGCTGAAAGGCGATCCGTCCGGATGGGGGATTGTCGGCGCGTGGCTCTGGTTTTTCGGCCGCATCGTCTATATCCCGCTTTATCTGGCGGGCATTCCCTATTTCCGTTCCTTCGTCTGGCTGATTAGTCTGGTGGGGCTCGGTATCATGCTTCTGGCTTTGGTTCTGTAATGACAGCCTGCGCGTGAAACACGCGCAATGAAGGAAACGCGATGCATCCCTATCTGTTCGAACTTGCATCCCTGATGGCGATTTTCGTCTTTGCCATCGTTTCCCCTGGCGCCGATCTCGCCATGGTCATCCGGCAATCGCTGCTGCATGGCCGCCGCGAGGCGATCATCACGAGCTTCGGCATTGGCGCCGCCCTGATGATGCATGTCACCTATACGGTGCTGGGTCTCGGGCTAATCATTTCCAAGTCGATCTATCTGTTCAATATCGTCAAATGGTGCGGTGTGGCCTATCTGGTCTATATCGGCATCAAGGCGCTGCGGGCTGGAACCACAAAGATCGATGTAGAAATGGCACCGAAGGAACCGCGCAGACAGCAGAGCTTCGCCAAGGCATTCGGCCTCGGCTTTGCCGCCAATGCGCTCAATCCGAAAGCCGTGTTCTTTTTTCTGTCGATTTTCTCGACGGTCGTTCATGCCCATACGCCGACCGAGGTGAAGCTCGGCTACGGTGTCGTAATGGCGACTGCGCTCATCTCCTGGTTTGTCGGCGTCAGCCTTTTTATGACGACGCCGAAGATGCGTGTGGCCTTCTCGCGCGCCTCGAAATGGATCGATCGGACCAGCGGCGTTGTCTTCATTGCGCTGGGACTTAAACTTGCCACCGAAAAGGCTATGTAAGCATTATCTTCGGATACCGAAGATTCGCTGCCGGAAATACTCAACCGGAACATTCAGGGAGAACCGACAGATGCACGCTGCAAACAAGCTTTTCAGGACTGCCGCCGTTTCGGTGCTTGCGCTCACCGTGTTCTCGACCGCGGTTCAGGCGGCCTGCACCCAGAATCGGGCGATTTATCGCGATCGCGACGATGCTTATACGCTGACCTTCCGCCCGGAGCAGCCGAACGACCTGAAAATGTCACCGGCACCGACGAATGAATTCACCATCACGGCCAATGACAAGCCCGAGTTCAAGTTGAGCGGCATGGTGATCTGGCCGGAAGAAGGTGTGGCGCGTCCCTATGCGTTGCTGACTTTCAATTGCAAGGGTGACGGTTCCAACCCGGAAGATCTCGATGATTGCAGCATCTGGCAGAGCGTCATCTATTCGCTGAAGGAAGGCGCGGAAGCCGATGTTCTGCCCAAGGCGGACGAACCGGCTGCGCAGGCGATCCTGCTGCCCGATCTGGTGACGGCGCTCGATGGTTATGATTTTGGAGCGGCAAAACCCGAAAAGCCGCTTCAGTGGGAAGCATTCCGTTTTCAGGGATGCTCACCAGACGAGGAATGATCGGTAGCCCGAAGGCACCGTTTGTATGTGAATAATTTCGAATGAAGGAACGGACCCGGATGAACCGGGCGTTCGAAAACGTTCAGGATAGACTGAAGAAGGATAGTTCAATGTCATACGATGTGGTTGTCATCGGTACGGGCCCCGGCGGTTATGTCGCCGCGATCAAGGCTGCACAGCTTGGTCTTTCCGTTGCTGTTGTGGAGAAGCGCAAGACCTTCGGTGGCACCTGCCTGAATATCGGCTGCATTCCCTCCAAGGCACTTCTGCATGCGTCGGAAGTTTTTGCCGAAGCCGGTCATTCCTTCGACACGCTCGGCGTGGAAGTGACGCCGAAGCTCAATCTGGGAAAGATGCTGGCGCACAAGGACACGACCGTAAAGGCCAATGTCACGGGCGTTGAATTCCTGTTCAAGAAGAACAAGATCACGGCCTTCATCGGCACTGGCAAGATCGTTGGCAAGGGCAAGGTTTCCGTGACCGCTGAAGACGGCAAGGTCGAGGAAATCGAAGCAAAGAACATCATCATTGCTACCGGTTCCGATGTCGCGGGCATTCCTGGCGTCAAGGTCGATATTGACGAAAAGGTCATCGTTTCCTCGACTGGCGCGCTTTCCTTCGACAAGGTTCCGGGCAGCCTGATCGTTGTCGGCGGTGGCGTGATTGGTCTGGAACTTGGTTCCGTCTGGGCGCGTCTTGGTGCGAAGGTCACGGTCGTCGAATATCTCGACAAGGTGCTCGGGTCCATGGATGGCGAAGTGTCGAAGCAGTTCCAGCGCTTGCTCGAAAAGCAGGGTATTGCCTTCAAGCTTGGCGCCAAGGTTACGGGCGTCGAGAAAGCCGGTAAGGGCGCAAAAGTGACGTTCGAACCGGTCAAGGGTGGCGCGGCTGAAACGCTTGAAGCTGATGCAGTTCTGATCGCGACCGGTCGTCGTCCTTATACGGACGGTCTCGGCCTTCAGGAAGCGGGCGTGAATGTCGATGATCGTGGCCGCGTTGCGATCGATGACCATTGGCGCACCAATGTCGAAGGCATCTATGCCATCGGCGACGTGGTGCAGGGTCCGATGCTGGCGCACAAGGCTGAAGACGAAGGCATTGCCGTTGCCGAAATCATCGCCGGTCAGGCTGGTCACGTGAATTTCGATGTCATTCCGAGCGTCGTCTACACGCAGCCGGAAGTCGCTTCGGTCGGCAAGACCGAAGAAGAACTGAAGGCCGCCGGTATCGAATACAAGGTCGGCAAGTTCCCGTTCACGGCCAATGGTCGCGCACGCGCCATGCAGCACACCGACGGCTTCGTGAAAATCCTCGCCGACAAGGCAACGGACCGCGTTCTGGGCGCTCATATCCTCGGCTATAATGCCGGTGAAATGATCCACGAACTGGCTGTTCTGATGGAGTTCGGCGGCTCGTCGGAAGATCTGGCGCGCACCTGCCATGCCCACCCGACCATGTCGGAAGCTGTGCGCGAATCCGCATTGGCGACCTTTGCCAAGCCGATCCATATGTAATTGGCTGCAACCATATGATTATAAAAAGGCCCGCTGATGCGGGCCTTTTTCGTTAATGCTTAATTTTGTGCCGGTGGGGCTGGAGCCGGTGTGGCAGGCTCACTCTGTGTCGTCGGCGGCGGGGGAGGTGGAGCCGCAGTATCCGTTCCACTGCCATTCCGGTAGAAGAAGTAAGCGAGGATAATGATCGCTGCCAGAAGCACCGCACCAAGCAGATAGCCACTTCCGCCGCGCGGGGGCGGAGGTGGCGGCATTCCGGAAGGGTCTGACAGGCGCGGATCGGAAGTTGTGCGCGGGTCGCTATTTCGTGGATCAAGGGGATCAACCATAACGGGCTCCTCCAATCGTCCCTTTCGTCATCGAAGCGACGTTTGGGAAATGACGGTTGGCCGGGCATTTGCGGTCATACGTGAGCCAATCTGTGCTCCGACCGCCTCAAATGTGTGTTGACATGCGTTGCGATAACAAACCCGGTGTATATCAATGCGAGAAAGAGCGCTTAGTTCCAAGAAATCTAATATAAGAAGAGCTATGAATTACTAGCTATACAATGCAATTCGGCGAGGATTCTATTAACCCAAGCGAAACTGCACATTGATATGTATATTCAATCACGGAAGCGATCCGGTAATAGGGGCTATGGTCGATCAACTGGCCATCTTGGCTTTATCACTGTAAGTCATTGATGAGGTCGGGTCGTTGAGAGCGATCGTAAACCACGCCGAAATTTGAGGAATGACATAATGCCGTCGAAAGAGAACCTGAAAACCATTGAGCGCTTCGAAAAGCTCTCTTCGCTTCTGCGCGATGAACAGTTCAAGCTTCTCGACGAAGCGGCACGGGAAGAGGCGCTTCCGGGAAAATCGATACTGAGACAGATTGCCGAACTCGAGCTCAATATAACGGCCATTGAAAACAGCATCACCGATCTGAAAGCCGACTAGCAATATTCTAGCTTAGAGGTTTTATAGTGGGCTCACCCGATAGCCTTTTGCGCGTAACAGTTCAATTATTCCGTCCTTGCCCGGCAGATGCAGGGCGCCGACGGCAATAAAGGCATTTCCCTTGTCGATGATCGGAACGGCACGATCCGCCATGACCTGATTACGGTCGGAAATGAGATATTTTAGAAATATTTCATAGTCTGCTTCGGAAAGGCTGTCGGGAACGATCTTTCGGAGCGACGGCATGATCATGCCAATCTCGCCCTTGAGGTAGAGCGCGGTCGTGGTCTCCATGGCATCCTCGACCTTGTCGCCATAGTCGACGGTAGCCACCAGATTGCGGAGATGGAAGTCGAGCGGCATCCGGTTCATCGCGACCAGTTGTTCTGCTGCACTTTCCAGGCCCAAAACATTGCGGCCCTCGGCCTGTGCGTCGAGAGCCAGCCGTTCATCAAGCGATCTCTCGCCATCGTTTTTGCGCTCCCTCTCGCATTTCGGAAGTGCGAGCAGGCTGGTCAGCACCCACGGCTTCATTTTTGCAACCGCGTCGAGAACGATACCGCGTTCTGCAAGCTTCTGTTCGATCTCCTCCCGCCGCTCGGGCGGAATATGCGACTTCAAGGTGCTGCCATCAGTGAAGAGCAGCAGGTCGGGCTGTTCGAGCTTGAGGCGCAGGAAAGCCTTCGGGTCCAGAATATCCGTCGTTTCGATGACGACAGTGCTTGCTGACCGATAGGCCTCGTCGGCGGCTTTCGGCAATGTCAAAACACGCGGATCGGAAAGATGGATCGTGCCGAAAAGATAGGACGGTTCGACGCCGTCTTTATCGATTTTCCAAAGAAGCCCTTTGCGATTGGGTACAGCATCGGCTTCGCGCTGTATTTCCTGCCAACTTGCCGGGTCTTTTGCCTCCAACCCGTCAATGAGATTGATGCCGTGCACGGCGCAAGCAGCAGGTGCATCGTCGGCGCGAGCCGAGACAGTGCCTGCCAGACAGGCATAGAGAAGAACGAGAAGCAGCTTTTTCATGAGAGTAATATAGGGGCGGTTTTTGCCGATGCCAGCGACTTCTCAAGCGCGCGGATGCGCCTTGTCATAGACTTCCAGCAGTCGCTCGGTATCCACGCCGGTATAGACCTGTGTGGTCGAGAGGCTTGCGTGGCCAAGCAGCTCCTGGATGGTCCTGAGATCACCGCCTCGCCCCAGAAGGTGGGTGGCGAAGGAATGGCGCAGCGCATGCGGCGTCGCGCTGTCGGGCAGGCCGAGACCAGCACGCAGTTTCTGCATTTCGCGCTGGATGATCGCAGCATGCAGCACACCACCCTTGGCGCCTCGAAAAAGCGGTTTGTCGGCGGAAAGGTCGAACGGACAAAGCGTTCGATATTGTGCAACGGCGCGATGCACGATGGGCAGAAGCGGGACGAGACGCGCTTTGTTGCCCTTGCCCGTAATGGTGATCGAACGGGCAGTGCTGTCGGACAGCGCATCACCCATCAGGCCGAGCGCTTCCGAAATGCGCAGGCCGCAACCGTAGAGCAAGGTCAGGACGGCTGCGTTGCGCGCGGCAATCCATGGTTCCTCCGCCATTTGCCCATCGGCTGCAACCACGCGCCGGGCGTCTTCGGCGGTCAATGGTTTCGGCAATGATTTCGGCTGGCGTGGCGCGCGCATGGCGCTTGCGCCTGCCGCATTGGCCAGGCCGCGTTTTTCCAGATGGCGTAAAAGCGAGCGCACGCCAGCAAGCCCGCGGCCCAGCGTGCGGGCACCGACGCCTTCATTGCGACGGCTGGCCAGAAACGAGCGCAGGTCGGCGATCCGTAGATTGCCAACATCTTTCAGCGATGGCGGTTCGCCCAGATGCCCAGTCAGAAAATTGAGGAACTGACGTGTGTCGCGCTCATAGGCTTCGAGTGTGTTTTCCGACAGGCGGCGCGCATCCTTCAGCGTCTTCAACCATTCTTCACGCGCCGCTGCGAGGTCGGCGCGGGCAGGGATCAGAAATTCGCTGTTCGTTGTCATAATCAAGCCGGTCGTTCATTCTGGGTGGACGGACAGTTTGCCAGCGATAGGTTACCGGCTGGTTGTTCGCGGGACGAAAAGCACTATTCTTACGAATTGAGGTGAATTGCGCTGACGAAAGGGTTATTGAACGAAAAATAGTTCTATTCGAGCAGCAGAAACAAGGTTGGCAATGCCGCGTCCAGAAAACCCGATCCAGCTTGCCGTCATTGGTGCCGCCCATGGCACGCGTGGCGAAGTGAGAGTAAAGACCTTCACCGGCGATCCGCTGGCAATTGCCGAATACGGCCTGCTCTATGACGAACAGGGCAAGAGTTACGAGGTTCTGGAAGCTCGTCCAGCAAAGACGGTTGTGGTCGTGCGCTTCAAGGGCATCAATGACCGTAATGCCGCCGAAGCGCTGAACGGGACCGAACTTTTCATTGATCGTTCGCAGCTGCCGGACGACGAACTGGACGAAGACGAGTTCTTCCAGACCGACCTGATCGGCTTGCTGGCGGTGGATGCCGAAGGCAAGACCTATGGCGTGGTGAGCGCCCTGTTCGATTTCGGTGGCGGCGACCTCATCGAGCTCAGCGAAAAGGGCAAGCGCCCGATGCTTATTCCTTTCACGGAGGCAGCCGTACCGGAAATCGATCTGGATAAGGGCACTTTGCTGGTCGAGCCCTATGCCGCTGGACTGATCGCCGACGATGAGGATGAACGCCCGCAGAACGAAAAGAAAAAGCCGAAGAAGTCATGACCGACGTTTCAAGGGTCGATGATGAGCCCGGCTTCTTTCATGCATCGGTGCTGACGCTTTATCCGGAAATGTTTCCCGGTCCCCTTGGCACTTCGCTTGCAGGTAAGGCACTCAGCGAGACCAAATGGCAGCTCGATGCGGTGCAGATTCGCGATTTTGCGGAAGGCAAGCACCGTATGGTCGATGACACGCCATCCGGTGGTGGCGCTGGCATGGTGATGAAGCCGGATGTGATCGCCCGCGCGCTGGATTCGGTTGCCGACGGTCGCCGTCCGACGCTGCTGATGAGCCCGCGCGGAAAGCCGCTGACGCAGAAGCGCGTGCGCGAACTGGCCGACGGACCGGGCGCGATCATTCTTTGTGGCCGCTTCGAGGGTGTGGACGAGCGCGTCATCGAGGCGCGCAATCTCGAGGAAGTATCGATCGGCGATTACATCCTGTCGGGTGGAGAAACCGCGGCAATCGTTTTGCTTGATGCAATCGTGCGGCTTTTGCCGGGTGTGATGGGCAATCGCGAATCCGGAGAGACCGAAAGTTTTGAGACCGGGCTGCTCGAACATCCGCATTATACCCGTCCGCAGGTTTGGGAAGATAGGCCCATCCCCGAAATCCTGACCTCCGGCAATCATGGCGCAATCGATAAATGGCGGCATGAGCAGGCCGAACGGATCACGAAGGAACGGCGTCCCGATCTTTGGGAAGCCTATAGCGAGGGCAAACGCAAATGAATCTGATCCAGCGGCTCGAAAGTCTTTCCCTCGCGCTGCTGGCGCTGGGAGCCTATTGGGTCAGCGGTGCAAGCTGGTGGCTTTTCGCCCTGCTCATTCTGGCGCCCGATCTGTCTTTCTTCGGCTATATGAAGGGGCCGCGCACCGGCGCCGTGGTCTATAATATCGCCCATAGCTGGATCGGCGTTGTGCTTCTCGCAGTTCTGGGCTGGGCGATGAACTGGCAGATCTGCATCGCTATGGCACTGATCTGGGCCGTGCATATCGGCGTCGACCGCGCGCTTGGCTTCGGTCTCAAATATGGAACCGGTTTCAAGGACACGCATCTGGGCCGTATCTGAGGCGATTTTCTTGTCCTGATATTGATTCATTGGCGGCAATGGTGTATTGCCGCGCGAGTTCGGGCTAGTACCGACATTGTAATATCTCGTTCGGGCAAAGCCCGAAACGTCCTAAACCAATAAATGGTGTACCGCTCCTGCCTGAAATTGAGGGCATAGCCGCAGGGCCAAGGATTGCTTGGCGGCAAGTGCAGAGCGCTCTGACTGTTTGAGAAGAATTCAAGAAGGAGAGAGACGATGACCGATATCATTCGTCAGCTTGAAGCCGAACAGGCAGCAAAGATCGAAGAAAAGCGCAAGCTTCCAGATTTCCAGCCGGGCGACACGGTTCGCGTTCAGGTTCGCGTTACCGAAGGTACGCGTACCCGCGTGCAGGCCTATGAAGGCGTCTGCATTGCTCGTTCCGGCGCTGGCCTCAACGAAAACTTCACCGTTCGCAAGATTTCGTACGGCGAAGGCGTAGAGCGCGTATTCCCGGTTTACTCGCCGATCGTCGAAGGCGTTGAACTCGTTCGCCGCGGCAAGGTTCGTCGCGCGAAGCTTTACTACCTGCGTGGCCTTACCGGTAAGGCTGCCCGTATTGCTGAAAAGAAAGACAACCGTACCAAGGCCGAGCGCGAAGCCGACAAGGCTGCCGCCGCCAAGGCCGAAGCCGCCAAGGCTGCTGCTGAATAAGCTTCACAGCAATCTGTTTGAAAAAGGCGGCCTCGGGTCGCCTTTTTTATTTGCCAAATGCGACGGGCTGCGTAACATATTGCATAATTCCGCCCATATCTCGCAAGATTGTTACTGCGACACCCTGTTGCGGTTTCAGTTTCTTGACGAACCGTGATGGCGGGTGCATATGACAGCCAAAGTTAAGAACTATTCAAAGGACCTCTCGCAATGAGCGCGCCGCGTACACTTTACGACAAGATCTGGGACGACCATGTAGTGGATCAGCAGGAAGACGGAACCTGCCTCCTTTATATTGATCGCCATCTTGTGCACGAAGTGACGAGTCCGCAGGCTTTTGAAGGCCTGCGCATGGCTGGCCGCAAGGTGCGTCATCCTGAAAAGACGCTGGCCGTGGTCGATCACAATGTTCCGACCTCACCGGACCGCATCAACGGTATCAAGAACGAGGAAAGCCGCATTCAGGTCGAAGCTCTGGCCAAGAATGCTGCGGATTTCAACGTTGAATATTATTCCGAGCGTGATCGCCGTCAGGGTGTCGTGCACATCGTCGGACCGGAACAGGGCTTCACCCTGCCGGGCATGACCATCGTCTGCGGCGATAGCCACACCTCCACGCATGGCGCTTTCGGTTCGCTGGCGCATGGTATCGGCACCTCCGAGGTAGAACACGTTCTGGCTACCCAGACGCTGATCCAGAAGAAAGCCAAGAACATGCTCGTGCGTGTTGAGGGCGAACTGGCTCCCGGCGTCACCGCCAAGGACATCACGCTTGCCATCATCGGCGAAATCGGCACTGCGGGCGGCACCGGTTATGTGATCGAATATGCAGGCAGCGCTATTCGCTCGCTGTCGATGGAAGGCCGCATGACGGTCTGCAACATGTCGATTGAAGGCGGTGCGCGCGCTGGTCTGATCGCACCGGACGAAACGACCTTTGCCTATGTGCTGGACAAGCCGCGCGCGCCGAAGGGCGAAGCGCTGGAACAGGCGATTTCGTACTGGAAGACGCTGCATTCGGATGAGGGTGCACATTTCGACAAGATCGTCGAACTGGATGCCGCCAAGATTTCGCCGGTCGTCTCCTGGGGCTCTTCGCCGGAAGACGTCGTTTTCGTCACCGACATCGTTCCGAACCCGGACGAGATCAAGGACGAAACCAAGCGTGCATCCAAGTGGCGTGCTCTGGACTATATGGGCCTGAAGCCGGGCACCAAGATGACCGACATCAAGATCGATCGCGTCTTCATCGGTTCCTGCACTAATGGTCGTATCGAAGATCTGCGCGATGCGGCACGCATGGCCGCTGGCAAGAAGGTTGCGGCTGGCGTCAACGCCATGATCGTGCCGGGCTCGGGTCTCGTGAAGGAACAGGCGGAAGCTGAAGGCCTCGACAAGATCTTCATCGAAGCCGGTTTCGATTGGCGCGAACCGGGTTGTTCCATGTGCCTTGCCATGAACGACGACCGCCTTAAGCCGGGTGAACGTTGCGCTTCGACCTCGAACCGCAATTTTGAAGGCCGTCAGGGTTTCAAGGGCCGCACCCATCTCGTGTCGCCAGCCATGGCTGCCGCTGCGGCAATTGCCGGACATTTCGTCGACATTCGCGAGTGGAACTGAGGTTTCACTCCTGACGAAGCGTTTTTGAAGCGCTTCTGGAAAGATCAAACCGCCGGCTCATCCCGGCGGTTTTTCTTTGGCTGTATATTAGCAGCTTTTTCACGCTTTGATTGTAAGGAGGAATGGGGTGGCTGGCGTCTGGGAGCCTTTGACAGCCAGCACGGGGAAGAGCATCGATGAATGGAGCCGACTTTATCCTCCTGATCAACATGACCGTTTCCGGTCTGTTTGCTTTCGCATTTCTCGGCATTGCCGTTTATGCGCGGGATAATGCGGCCGCGCCTGTCTTCGCCTTCGGCTTTATTTTCGCAATGCTCTATTTCCTGACAGAGCTTGCCATGCCTTCCATTCCCAATCCCCGCCTCGGCTATATGCTCGCCTTTTCGACCTATTACCTGACATTGTCCTGTCTGGTCGTCGGTCTGGCGCGGATGTATGCCCGACCGGTGCCGTGGATTGCGCTCGGTCTGCTGACCATTGCATCTCTCGCCGCGGTCTACAGCATATATGACATTGCCCGCAGCCAGATGATCGGCATGCTGCTTTATCAGGCGCCCTATTTCCTCGTACTCCTTCTGGCAGTGTGGCTGATCCTGCGGGTGGAACGCAACGGTATCGATACCTTGATGGCGATACTGTTTGGTATCAGTGCCGTCCACTTCCTGTTCAAGCCGGTCATCGCCGTGCTGTCGGGAGGCGCGGGTGCTGAACCGGCTGATTATATCGATACGACCTATGCAATGTTCTCGCAGTCAATCGGTGCTGCTCTTTCCGTCGCAGGCGGGCTGCTTCTGCTCTTGAGCCTGATGCGGGAGCTGATCGCCAATATGTTGATCCGCTCGGAAACGGACCAGCTATCGACGTTGCTCAACCGGCGCGGCTTCGAGTTTCGTGCCGAAGCCGCAATTGAAAAGTCGAAACGTATGCGGCAGGCTCTGTCGCTTGTTCTGTGCGACATCGATCACTTCAAGGCAATCAACGATACACATGGTCATGCGCTGGGAGATCGCGTCATCGCCGCTTTCTCTGCCGAATTGCGCAAGGCAGCCAATGCCAAGGGTGGGATTGCCGCGCGTATTGGCGGCGAGGAATTCGCGATCATTCTGCCGGGCAATACGATCCAGTCCGCATGGAGATTTGCGGACAAGACCCGGCTTGTCTGTCGCGATATCCATATTCCGGGCAGGAACGGCGGGATTGAATTCACCGTGAGCTTCGGTATCGCGGAAATGGAATTCGACGATGTGTTTTCCGATCTCTACAAGCGGGCCGACGGGGCGCTTTATGAAGCGAAGAAGGGCGGGCGCAACTGCGTCCGCAGCGCTCTGCCGATATTGGTGGACGAAAACGTTGTGGAGTTCCGCTCAAAGGCCGGGCGTTGAACGAATCCTATTGATAGCCGCAGCCCGCATGGTCGAGGACCGGTGTTTCCCCGCGGTCGATCCCATACATGAAAGAGCGCCCGCGCAGCACGACAGCGCTCTCGCAATTGCCGTTGGGCTTGGCGACGATATAGGCAACCGTGCGATCCCGCGGCGCGGTAATCACCTTCATGCGTTGCGGCGAAGGCAAAACTGGCTTCTGCGCCGCGCCGACCCGGATGATCTTGGCGCCATTATCCGGCATCTGGACGACAAGGTTTCCCGACGCATCGACGGAGCGCATCGCTTCTTCGGCAAGCGCGGGACCGGTCAGCGCAAGGGCGCAGACGACAACCAGACCAAGTATCAGCCGTTTGCAGTTTGCCATCGTTGATCGAGCCTCATCGTGCATGATCCCAAAGAGAATGAGGACTATCTTAACTCTTTCTTTACCTTTGTCATCCGTGCTGGCTAAAATCGAACCGGTCTTCTCGTGCGCTACTGCTTCGCAGGTCGCAGGCGGAAGAGCTGGAAACGCCAAGGAACGTCCAATGACCAAAGATCATGCCGTCGATATTGCGCTCCTCCATCTGCGTGATGCCCATGAATTCGCGCCGCTGCTGGCAAGCTATGCGCAGGCGCTGAAGCGCGGCGCTCCACGCCGCCCCGACGATTTTTATGCCGAACACCTGCTTCAGGATCGCGCCGCTGAAACTCTGGGGGCCAGGGTCGACGGAAATCTGGTCGGCTTCGTGATCTTCTACGATCTGCCCGAACCCGTGACGGGTCTGCGTGCAGGGCAGGTGGACCATATCTATGTGCATCACGATCATCGCGGAAAGGGCATAGCCAAGGCGCTGATCGACGTGCTTGCCGACAAGGCGGAAGAGCGCAGCTGGTCCAAGCTGGTGCTTAATGCGCCGCGCGTGCCGGAAGACGGGCGCAAGCTCTATGAACAGATTGCTGCGGCTGCGGACTGGTCGAGCTATGTGATTCGATTCGGCAGTTGATCGATTTCCCAAAAGTTGATGAAATTACACATGTTTTTGCCGATTGCGGTCTTCAATCGTTTGAATGCCGCAATCACGCGAATGTGTCGCCCAGGTGCGACCAATTGTTAGTCTTTTCGTGAAAAAGCTTCTTTGACGTGATGGTAAAAGCGCAGTAGAAAGCGCCACATAGGGCCGTACGCCACGGTCCAGCCATATTTTATTGGGTCGTACCGGCGCGGGATCGTAAAGTCCGGTTCCATGTGCTTTGGACGACGTCGAACTGGGGTTCGGGAGAACCCGCAACCTGGCTGCTTCGCTGATCTTCGTCAGCGGGGTGTGGCCGGAGAGAAACGTCAGGGAAGCCTACAGAGCCATGACACAACCGACTGTAACGCGCCAGCGTCCTTTGTCGCCGCACCTGTCCATCTACAAGCCGGTCATTACGATGACGATGTCCATCGTCCATCGCATCACGGGCGGCGCACTTTACTTCGGCACCCTGTTGCTGGCAGCCTGGCTGATTTCGGCTGCGGTCAGCGAAGAGTGCTTCAATTTCGTCAACGCATTGTTCTCGTCCTGGATCGGTCGCCTGATCCTGTTCGGCTATACCTGGGCGCTTCTGCACCATCTGGCCGGTGGCGTTCGTCACCTGATCTGGGATACGGGCGCTGGTCTTGAAAAGCACACAGCTTCGAAGATCGCCTGGGCGACCGTCGTTTTCTCCGTCATCGCCACGATCCTCGTCTGGGTCGTTGCCTATTCGGTGCGCTAAGGGGAGCTGGTTTCATGAACGGTATGAACAATGATATGCGCACCCCGCTCGGCAAGGTTCGGGGTCTGGGATCAGCCAAGGAAGGCACCGGTCATTTCTGGTATCAGCGCTTGAGCGCCGCCGCTCTTGTGCCGCTGGTCATGTTTTTCATCGGTCTGGTCATTTCGCTCAATGGCGCAAGCTATGCGGAAGTCCGGGCTGCCCTGTCGCATCCCTTCACGGCAATCGTGATGGCGCTGTTCGTTCTGACTGGCGTTTATCACATGCGCCTGGGTATGCAGGTCATTATCGAAGATTATGTGCATGGCGAAGGCATGAAGGTCGTGCTGGTGATGTTGAACACCTTCTTTACGGCGGTGGTCGGCTTCGCCTGCATTTTTGCGATTCTCAAGCTGAGCTTCGGAGGTTGATAGCCCGATGGCTAGTGCAGTAAACAACGCGGCCGATGCTGTCGTGGCAAGCAAATATACCTATGTCGATCACAAGTTCGACGTGGTGGTGGTCGGAGCTGGCGGCGCGGGCCTACGCGCAACGCTCGGCATGGCCGAGCAAGGCCTGAAGACGGCTTGCATCACCAAGGTTTTCCCGACCCGTTCGCATACGGTCGCAGCGCAGGGTGGCATCGCCGCTTCGCTCAAGAATATGGGCCCGGACAGCTGGCAGTGGCACATGTACGATACCGTCAAGGGATCGGACTGGCTCGGCGACACCGATGCGATGGAATATCTGGCGCGTGAAGCGCCTGCCGCCGTCTACGAACTGGAACACTACGGTGTGCCTTTCTCGCGTACGGAAGAAGGCAAGATTTATCAGCGCCCGTTCGGCGGCCACATGCAGAATTTTGGCGACGGTCCTCCGGTCCAGCGCACCTGTGCTGCTGCCGACCGTACCGGCCACGCTATCCTGCATACGCTCTATGGCCAGTCGCTCAAGAACAACGCGCAGTTCTTCATCGAATATTTCGCGCTCGATCTCATCATGACTGACGGTGTCTGCACCGGCGTCGTGGCGTGGAACCTTGATGACGGCACGATCCATCGCTTCTCGGCCAAGATGGTGGTTTTGGCGACAGGCGGTTATGGCCGTGCCTATTTCTCGGCAACCTCTGCCCATACCTGCACCGGCGATGGTGGCGGCATGGTTGCACGTGCCGGCCTGCCACTGCAGGACATGGAATTCGTACAGTTCCATCCAACTGGCATCTATGGCGCAGGCTGCCTCATCACCGAAGGTGCGCGCGGCGAAGGCGGTTATCTGGTCAATTCCGAAGGCGAGCGCTTCATGGAGCGCTATGCCCCTTCGGCCAAGGACCTTGCCTCGCGTGACGTTGTCTCGCGCTGCATGACCATGGAAATCCGTGCTGGCCGTGGCGTAGGCAAGGCCAAGGATCACATCTTCCTGCATCTTGACCATCTCGATCCGGCTGTTCTGCATGAACGCCTGCCGGGTATTTCGGAATCGGCCAAGATTTTCGCAGGCGTCGATGTGACCAAGGAACCGATCCCGGTTCTCCCGACGGTTCACTACAATATGGGTGGCATTCCGACCAATTACTGGGGCGAAGTGTTGAACCCGACCGAGGCTGATCCAGACCGCGTACAGCCGGGCCTGATGGCTGTCGGCGAAGCGGGCTGCGCTTCGGTGCACGGCGCAAACCGTCTCGGCTCCAACTCGCTGATCGATCTGGTCGTGTTTGGCCGTGCGGCTGCAATCCGCGCCGGGCAGGTCATTGATCGCAAGTCGAAGATTCCGGACCTCGACGTTACCGCCTGCGACAAGATCATGGAGCGCTTCGATCGTCTGCGTTTTGCCAACGGCTCCCAGCCGACCGCAGAACTGCGCGAGAAGATGCAGCGTACCATGCAGGAAGATGCCGCCGTATTCCGTACGTCGGAATCGCTCAAGCAAGGCGTCGAGCGCATGGAAAAGCTCTGGCATGAACTGCCGGCCATCAAGGTTACCGACCGTTCGATGATCTGGAACTCCGATCTCGTCGAAACGCTCGAGCTGGAAAACCTGATGGCGAATGCGCTGACGACGGTTGTTTCCGCCGAAGCGCGCCAGGAAAGCCGCGGTGCTCATGCGCATGAGGATTTCCCGGATCGCAACGATGCCGTGTGGCGCAAGCACACCCTGTCCTGGCTGTCGCCGGATGGCAAGGTCAAGCTTGACTACCGTCCTGTCCACCTCGATCCGTTGACGACGGAAGAGGAAGGCGGCATCAGCCTCGCCAAGATTGCGCCGAAGAAGCGCGTTTACTAATCAAGGGAAAGAGCAATGGTTGAACTCGCACTTCCCAAGAATTCGCGCCCGCAAGAGGGCAAGACCTGGCCGCGCCCCGACGGTGCGAAGCGGGTTACCGAATTCCGTATCTATCGCTGGTCGCCGGACGACGACGCCAATCCGAGCATCGACACCTATTATGTCGATCGCGACGATTGCGGTCCGATGGTTCTGGACGGTCTGCTCTATATCAAGAACAAGATTGACCCGACCCTGACGCTACGCCGTTCGTGCCGTGAAGGCATTTGCGGTTCCTGCGCCATGAATATCGACGGCGCAAACACGCTTGCCTGCACCAAGGGCATGGACGACATCAAGGGTGCCATCAAGGTTTACCCGCTGCCGCATATGCCGGTGGTGAAGGATCTTGTGCCGGACCTCACCAATTTCTACGCCCAGCATCGTTCCATCGAGCCGTGGCTCAAGACGGTTTCGCCGGAGCCGCAGAAGGAATGGCTGCAGAGCCATGAGGACCGTCAGAAGCTGGACGGTCTCTACGAGTGCATTCTGTGCGCCTGCTGCTCGACCTCGTGCCCGAGCTACTGGTGGAACGGCGACCGATATCTCGGTCCTGCCGTGCTGTTGCAGGCCTATCGCTGGCTGATCGATAGCCGCGACGAAGCCAAGGGCGAACGCCTCGACAATCTCGAGGACCCGTTCCGGCTCTATCGCTGCCATACGATCATGAATTGTGCGCAGACCTGCCCGAAGGGCTTGAACCCTGCCAAGGCGATTGCCGAAATCAAGAAGATGATGGTCGAGCGCCGCGTGTAATCGCGGCATCATTATCGGTTTGAATGAGGGGAAGGTGCAAACCTTCCCCTTTTTCTTGATCTGAGCTCTGGTTGCCATCGCAGAAGGCTTGATCTTTGTAGCCGCGCCGATATCTCATTGGAGAATAGATCCATCGGAGACAGGGCAATCATGCTCGATCATATTGGTTTCAACATTTCCAGCATGCCCAAGTCGCGAGCTTTCTATGATGCGGCACTCGCCCCCCTTGGCATAAGTCGGGCCATGGAGTTCGGCGACTGGGTGGGGTATGGCCGCAATGGCAAGCCGGAATTCTGGATCGGCAAGCAGAAGGGCGCGAAGCTCGATGGCGTGCTTCATGTGGCTTTTTCGGCTGGAACCCGCTCCGAGGTTGACCGCTTTTATGAAGCGGCAATTGCTGCCGGGGGGGCCGACAACGGCAAACCCGGCTTGCGTGCCGATTACCATCCTGATTATTACGCTGCTTTCGTGACGGATCCGGATGGGCACAATATCGAGGCTGTTTGCCACCTGCCCGAATAAAAAAGCGGGCTTGCGCCCGCTCATCATTTCCGCGTCTTGAGATTTTTCAGACCAGCTTTGCGTCCAGCGTAACCTCAATGGCGCCCAGTGCTTTCGAGAGAGGGCAGGACTGCTTGGCCTTGTTGGCGAGCGCTTCGAAATCCTCGACCGAAATGCCGGGAATAGAGGCATTGAGCGTGAGCGCGCTGCGGCTGATCTCAAAGCCACCGCCAGCTGCGGGGCCGACAGTGACTGCCGCAGTTGCTTCCAGCTTTTCCGGTGGTGTTCCGTGTTCCGTCAGGAGTGCGGAAAGCTGCATGGCAAAGCAGCCTGCGTGAGCAGCACCCAGAAGTTCTTCCGGATTGGTGCCGGAGCGACCGCTTTCGTCCTGAAAACGAGCTTTGAAATCGTAAGGCAGGTCTTTCAGTGCACCGCTTTGCGTGTTGAGGGTGCCTTTGCCTTCCTTCAGCGTGCCTTGCCAGACGGCGGTTGCTTTTCTGTCCATGGGAAGCTCTCCTCTCGGTTGGGATTTCCGCTACCGATATAGGGCGCTTGACCACGGCTTCCAGCAATCAACCAGAACTTGGCGAGAATTCAGATAGCCTGTCCCTTCAACAAGCGCGGCGTGTCGCCTGAAAGACCGGCGGCCTGCTTGATGAAGAAGGATTTCAACGCCGGTACCCGGTCTACGAGCCCCAGACCAATATCGCGGATAGAGCGGATGGCCGGGTTGTCGTTGGAGAAAAGCTTGGTCAGGATGTCCGTCGTCACACCCATCTGCACGGTATCGAAGCGACGCCAGGACTGATAACGCTCCAGAGCGGCAAATGAACCGATGTCGAGGCCGAGGCGATCCGTTTCGACCACGACTTCGGCAATTGCGGCGGCATCCCGGAAGCCAAGATTGAGGCCCTGACCGGCAATGGGATGGATACGGTGCGCCGCATCGCCCACCAGCACGAAACGTGGCTTCACGAATTCACGTGCCAGCGTCAGGCCGAGCGGGAAGGCGCGGCGCGGGCCTTCGACATGCAGGGCACCCAGACGATGCCCGAAGCGCTGTTCCAGTTCAGCCTCGAATACGAAGTCGTCTTCGCGAATGAGGCGTTCGGCATCCGATGTGCGCTCGGTCCAGACCAGTGAGCTGCGATTACCCTTCAACGGAAGGATCGCAAATGGACCGGCTGGAAGAAAATGCTCATCAGCCCGGCCGCCATGCGGCAGTTCATGGGCGACATTGCACACGATGCCGGACTGGCCGTAATCCCAGTTGACCGTCTTGATGCCAGCAAGATCACGCAGGCGGGAGCGCGCACCATCTGCGGCGATCAGCAGGCGCGTTTCAAGCGTATCCCCATTGGAGAGAGTGACGGTTACTCCTTCAGGGAGAGTGTTGAAATTCTCTACGCTGGTGGCTTCGAGGAAGACAATTCCGAGCGCTTCGGCCTTATTATGGAGGGCGGTGTTGAGGACACGGTTTTCCACCATATGGGCAAAAGGTTCGCCGGGTTCGACTTCACCTTCGAAAGTGAGAAAAACCGGGCGCACGGGATCGGAAGTGCGCGAATCGGTGATGACCATTTCCGTAATGGGCTGGGCTTCGGGAAGGATTTCCTGCCAGCAGCCGAGCTGGTCAAGCATACGTGATGCAGCCGCGGCAATCGAGGAGGCGCGGGGGTCGTTCTTCCAGGCACCAGCCGGTGCACCGTCGATCACGGTGACAGAAAGATGCGGTGCCGCCGATTTGATCGCAACTGCCGTGACGAGCCCGACATAGCCGCCGCCTGCAATCACCACATCGTTACTGCGTGCTGCTTCCTGCTTCTTCCGGGCGGCCATAGTCATTTCCTTTCGAGAATCTATCTCACGATAGCATTTCCAGCAAAAGTGCGAAGCGGTTTTGCGCCAGGCAAATGCTTAGAAACAAAGAGATAGTGCGGTTCCACGATTCTGGTTTGACTGGAACCGCTCTAGCGGTGTTTTGGCATATATCGTTGTCCAAGAAACCCGATATTTTGCCGCGGTGCATGTCGGAACGCGAACTGCCGAAGCGAGGTATCCGGGCCTCTGCCGATACAGCTTCTCGCGCACGGTTCTTGACAGGTTCCAATGCTCCGGCTCAAACAAGAACCCAAAGCATATATATGGTTGCAGGAGACAGGCTGTCCATGACCGATCAAGAAAAGTCCGCTGACGCTCAAACTGACGCAATGCGTGAGCTTCTTTCCATCCTCGATCTGGAAACTCTTGAGGTGGATCTGTTCCGCGGCAACAGTCCACAGGTCGGCTGGCAGCGGGTTTTCGGCGGGCAGGTGATTGGGCAGGCGCTGATCGCAGCGCAGCGCACGGTTGAGACCGAGCGACATGTCCACTCCCTGCATGCCTATTTCGTGCGGCCCGGCGATCCAGCGATCCCGATTGTCTATGAGGTGGACCGTATCCGCGACGGATCGAGCTTCAGCACACGGCGCGTTCTGGCAAAGCAGCATGGCAAGGCCATTTTTTCCCTTTCGGCTTCGTTTCAGGTGGATGAGGGTGGGCTCGATCACCAGCTTCCCATGCCGGAAGGACTGCCGATGCCTGAGCAGCTTGTCGGCGATCGCGACATCAAGGAGCAATATCTCCATATGGCGCCGCCCAATGTGCGCAAATACTGGGAGCGGGAACGGCCTATCGAAATCAAGCCTGTCTCGCTGACCCATTATTTCTCGCGCGAGAAGCTTGAGCCTGTCCAGCATGTTTGGGTCAGAGCGCGCGGTATCGTGCCGGATGATCGGGCGCTACAGGCCGCCATTCTTGCCTATCTCTCCGATATGACCTTGCTCGATACATCCCTGCATCCGCATGGCCGTACAATTTTCGACCGCGATCTGCAGGTTGCAAGCCTCGACCATGCCATGTGGTTTCACCGGCCATGCAGGCTTGATGACTGGTTGCTCTACACGCAGGACACTCCCAGCGCCTCCGGCGCGCGCGGTTTCAACCGGGGGGCGCTTTATACACGTGATGGCGTGCTGATCGCATCGGTTGCGCAGGAAGGGTTGATCCGTGTCCATGACAAAAAGAAGTGATTAAATTTTAATCGCACATCAATCAGTCGATTAAAAATAAGGCATTTCGCTACTGATTAGCGGAATGCCCGTGGTGCAAAAACCGAATCGAATGAATCACTTACGGCGTCATTCGGTTCGAAATCGTAGCGGCACCACCTCTTCCATGGCCCGGAATTTCCGCATCCGGCGCACCGAATATCAGAAAATTTGCAGTTAATTTGCCAGCCAGGGCCAACTGGCACGATTTTTGTTTCTCTCTGTTTGAACCGGTCTTTCCAGCGCAGCCGCGTTTGAAGCCGCCCTTCGACGGAGAAATTCGATGCTCATAACAGGAAGAAACAAGCAAACGGCCCTTCTGGCTACTCTGCCTGCGTTCGTCGCCATGGCGGGAACGGCATTGGCACAGGACGCCGCACCGACACCAACCCTCGATACGGGCGATACGGCGTGGATGCTGACTTCAACCGCGCTTGTGTTGATGATGACTATACCGGGTCTCGCACTGTTCTATGGCGGCATGGTGCGCAAGAAGAACGTGCTCTCCACGGTGATGCAGAGCTTCGCCATTACTTGTCTCATGTCCATTCTGTGGATGGTTGCAGGCTATTCGCTGGCCTTTACCGATGGTGGATCGCTCAACTCTTATATTGGCGGTCTTTCCAAGGCCTTTTTCTCCGGCGTCACGATGGAATCGCTGACGGGAACGATCCCCGAATATGTGTTCATCACCTTCCAGATGACTTTCGCGGTGATCACGCCCGCACTTATCGCCGGTTCGTTTGCCGAGCGCATGAAGTTTTCCTCCATGCTTGTCTTCCTGACCCTCTGGCTGTTCATCGTCTATATCCCGGTCGCGCATTGGGTCTGGGGCGGTGGTTTCATGGCGTCGGATGGCGTGCTTGATTTTGCTGGCGGCACGGTCGTCCATATCAATGCCGGTGTGGCCGGTCTGGTTGCGGCTCTCATCATCGGCAAGCGCGATGGTTACGGCCACACCAATATGGCGCCGCACAATCTTGTCCTTTCGGTCATTGGTGCTGCCCTTCTGTGGGTTGGCTGGTTCGGCTTCAATGCCGGTTCCGCTGTCGGCGCCAATGCACTTGCTGGCGTCGCCATGCTCAATACGCAGGTTGCGACTGCTGGTGCGGCTCTGGCCTGGATGTTTGTGGAATGGGCGATTGCAGGCAAGCCGAGCGTGCTCGGTATCATTTCAGGCGCCGTTGCCGGCCTTGTTGCCGTTACGCCTGCCGCCGGTTTCGTCAACCCCATGGGTGCGCTCATCATCGGCATCGTGGCTGGTGCGGTCTGCTATGTGGCGGCCGTAAAGATCAAGCATGCGCTCGGTTATGACGATTCGCTCGATGCGTTCGGCGTCCATGGTGTCGGCGGCTTCGTCGGTGCGGTGCTGACCGGTCTCTTCGCCGATGCGGCGATCAACCCGGCCAGCGAAGGTGCAACCATCGGCAAGCAGTTCTTCGGTGCTGCCATCACGATTGTCTATACGGCGATCGCCACCGCGATCATTCTTTACGTGGTCAAGGCCGTCATGGGCCTGCGCCCCAGCAAACAGGCCGAGATCGAAGGCCTCGACATCGCTTTGCACGGCGAATCCGTTCAATAGAGCGGGATTGTCTCAAGAGGAAAAAGGCGCGGAAAACTGCGCCTTTTTCATTTTGTCGACAGGATTTATCTGCGGCCTGATGCATGGTTAATGAGGAATTAACCATCCCGCGACTAGGATCGGACCGATTCAATGTGCCCGGAGCATTTCCGCTCAGGGGCCAGCAAATATTTCGGTTCGGGACAGGCTATATGCGGCAAGGATATTCGCCCTCATACCCGCTGCGTGACGAGCGGATTACGGAAGACAGGCTGAAACTGGCCAATCTCTTCCGCAGGCAGTTCTATATCCTGTTCGGATTGGGGCTTCTGGCGCTCACCGGCATGGCGGTCGGCGCATTGGCAACTTGGAATGTTGCCGATCCGAGCTTCAGCCATGCGACCGACAATCCGGTAACGAATGCGCTGGGTTATCCGGGCGCAGTGTTCTCTGACATTGCCATGCAGTTTTTCGGTCTGGCGAGTGTTCCCGCTCTGCTTCCGCTCGCCGTCTGGTCGCTGCTGATGATGACACGCGGCGGCATTGGCCGCGTAGCCAAGCGCAGTTTCGCGTGGCTCGGCGCTGCACTCCTGTTTGCAGCCATCGCCAGCTGCTTCGCTGTGCCGGAAAGCTGGCCGATGCCGATTGGTCTCGGTGGCGTCTTCGGCGACATGATCCTGAAGTTCCCGGGTCTTTTTCTTGGCAGTTTCCCGCAAGGCGCGATCGCTTCAGGCATTGCGCTTATCCTCGCCGTACCGGCCTTCTGGCTCTGCCTTTTCGCCAGCGGTATCATTGGGCGCGGTGTGGGGATCGTCAATCCTGCACAGCCCTCGGGCCGCCGTGGCGCGGAGGAGGATGATTTCGCAGCAGATGACGAGGACGATGAAACATCAGCCGGTGGTGGTTTCCAGCTTATGGGCGCGCTCACCCATCTGGTACTGACCACGACCGCGAACTTCAAGCGCCTTACGGGGCTTGGCCGTCGTCGCCCGCGCGCGGAAGATTTCGACGATATGCGCGTTGTGCGCCGCAACGCCGAAACACGCAATGCGCCGCGCCGCGAACCCGGTTTCGGGGCGCCAGCGGCTGCCGATGACGAACCGCCTTTCGATATGGACGATATGGATGACGGCGCGCCGCTCGCCGGTCAGGAATGGCACGATGCGCCGCCGCCGCGTAGCCGAAAGGCTCGCGTGGAACAGGCTGCTCCGTCGCCGAAACCCGGTGCACGCGCCCAGCGCGAGGCGCAGCCGTCCTTCCTCAAGGACAACGGCGTGTTTGAAATGCCATCGCTGCATTTCCTTGCCGAACCGAAGCTCGTCCAGCGCGATCCGGCGCTTTCCAAGGATGCGCTGGAACAGAACGCCCGTCTGTTGGAAGGTGTGCTGGAAGATTTCGGCGTGCGTGGTGAAATCATCAATGTGAAGCCCGGTCCGGTCGTTACGCTTTACGAATTGGAGCCCGCACCGGGAATCAAGTCCTCGCGCGTCATCGGTCTTGCCGACGATATCGCCCGCTCGATGAGCGCGATTGCAGCACGCGTGGCCGTCATTCCGGGGCGTAACGCCATCGGCATCGAACTGCCGAACCCGAAGCGTGAGATGGTTTATCTGCGCGAGATGCTGGCAAGTCGCGACTTCGAACAGTCGAAGGCGAAACTGGCGCTTGCGCTCGGCAAGACCATCAATGGCGAGCCGGTGATCGCCGATATCGCGAAGATGCCGCACGTTCTCGTCGCCGGTACGACCGGTTCGGGTAAGTCGGTGGCGATCAACACCATGATCCTGTCCTTGCTTTATCGCATGACGCCGCAGGAATGCCGCCTGATCATGATCGACCCGAAGATGCTGGAACTCTCCGTCTATGACGGCATTCCGCATCTGCTGACGCCTGTCGTAACCGATCCCAAGAAAGCCGTGGTCGCGCTCAAATGGACCGTGCGCGAAATGGAAGACCGTTATCGCAAGATGTCGAAGGTCGGTGTGCGCAATATTGACGGCTTTAATCAGCGCGTCGGCCTTGCGCAGAAAAAGGGCGAGCCGATTGCACGTACGGTCCAGACCGGCTTTGACCGCAATACCGGCGAGGCGATTTACGAGACGGAGGAGCTCGATCTGGAGCCGATGCCATATATCGTCGTGATTATCGACGAAATGGCCGACCTGATGATGGTTGCCGGCAAGGATATCGAAGGTGCGGTGCAGCGTCTGGCGCAGATGGCCCGTGCGGCGGGTATTCATGTCATCATGGCCACCCAGCGCCCATCAGTGGACGTCATCACCGGAACGATCAAGGCCAACTTCCCGACCCGCATTTCATTCCAGGTGACGTCGAAGATCGATAGCCGAACCATTCTGGGCGAGCAGGGCGCCGAGCAGCTTCTCGGTCAGGGTGATATGCTCTTCATGGCTGGCGGTGGCCGCATCCAGCGCGTGCACGGGCCTTTCGTCGGTGACGACGAGGTGGAACGCATCGTGCAGCATCTGAAGCTTCAGGGCGTGCCGGAATATCTCGACGCCATCACCGAGGATGACGAAGACGACGAAGGTGGCAGGGGTCCGGCTGGAACCGGCAATTTGGAGGATTCCGACGATCCTTACGATCAGGCCGTGGCCGTGGTGTTGCGTGACAAGAAGGCTTCGACTTCCTACATCCAGCGCCGTCTCGGTATTGGTTATAATCGGGCTGCCTCAATCATCGAACGCATGGAAGAGGAGGGCATTGTCGGTCCGGCCAACCATGCGGGCAAGCGTGAAATTTTGGTTCCCACTGGCGACGATGATTTCTGATGGCCATACTCGCGCCCAACTGGCGGCGTAGTTAAACAGAATGATGAAAAGAGAAAGTTTGTCGATGATGTTCTCCCGTTTCTCCGCCTTCGCGAAAGCTGGTCGCCTTGCCGCCGTGCTGGGAATGGGAGCGCTTGGGCTTGGCATGACGTCGCTGGTTCTGGCTCCGGTCGCCGCGATGGCGCAGGGGGCAGGCGGCGGTGCGGCGGCACAGCAGATCGCCGATCATTTTTCATCGGTACGTACAATGACCGGCGAGTTCGTGCAGTTCGGCCCGAAGGGCGAACAGACGGGCGGCACTTTCTATATCGAGCGTCCGGGCAAGATTCGCTTCAACTACAATAATTCTCCAATCCGGGTGATTTCGGATGGCGAATCGGTCGTCATCAACAATCGCAAGCTCGATACATGGGACCTTTATCCGCTTTCGAAGACGCCCTTGAAGCTTCTGCTGGCAGATCGGATTGATCTGGGTGGGGGCCGTCTTCAGAATGTGAAGCAGGAGCCGGATATGACCACGCTGGTGCTGGGCGACAAGTCGATCTTTGGCGATTCGAAAATCACCATGATGTTCGACCCTAAATCGTACGAGCTGAAGCAGTGGACCATCACCGATGCCCAGAAGCTCGATACCACTGTCATGATCTTCAATGTGCGCAGCGGCGTGCGTTTCACCGACGATATGTTCAAGATCGACTATCAGCGCATCGCAATGAAGCGCAAAGGTCAGTAATCGTCAGTTTATGATAGGCAAGCCGTTTGCATTTGCCGGATAAATGATTAGGTTCGCGGCATCTTTTTCGTTGCTGCGAGTCCTATCTTCATGGCCTTTTCCGTTGCTACCTGGAACATCAATTCCGTTCGTCTGCGTATGCCGCTGGTAGAGCAGTTTCTGCGCGATTATCAGCCGGATGTTCTGTGCCTTCAGGAAACGAAGTGCCCCGATAATCTGTTTCCGTCGAAAGGGTTCCGGGCTCTCGGCTATGAACACATCGCGATCAGCGGTCAGAAGGGCTACCACGGCGTTGCAACTATATCGCGGCGTCCTCTGACGGGCGTGGAAAAGATCGGTTTCTGCGACATGGGCGATTGCCGCCATTTGAGCGCTGTCGTCGAGGCGGGCGGTAAGAAGCTCCGTATTCATAACTTTTACGTTCCTGCGGGCGGTGATGAGCCGGACCCGGTAATCAATCCGAAATTCGCGCATAAGCTCGCTTTTCTCGAAGAAATGCGCGCTATCGTCGCCGACCGGCAGGACGGACATTCTTCCGTTCTCGTTGGTGATCTCAACATTGCTCCGCTCGAAAACGATGTCTGGTCGCACAAGCAGTTGCTCAAGATCGTCAGCCATACGCCGATCGAAACCGAAACGCTGGAAGATTTGCGTGTGAAGGGTGGCTGGAGCGACCTGATGCGACAGCTTATTCCGGCGGACCAGAAAATCTTCACCTGGTGGAGCTATCGCGCCAAGGATTGGGCCGAATCGGATCGTGGCCGCAGGCTGGATCACGTCTGGGGTTCTGCCGATCTTGAAGGGCATATGCAGGGTCTGCAAATCCTTCGCGATGCGCGCGGTTGGGACCGCCCATCGGACCATGTGCCAGTCATTGCGACATTCGATCTGGATTGATCGCGTCGTAAGGCTTATATAGAAGGCAGTTTAACAAGGAGAGAAGAACGATGGATCGGATTGCGCTGTTTCAAATGACCAGTGTTTTCAACGTTTCCATGGTTCGCGATGTCTGCTCTTCTTACACTTCAGGATGTTTCCTGCGTTACGGCTGATGGCCGTACTCTCTTCGAATCCATCAATTTCAGCATAGCCGAAGGCCGCATCGGTCTGATCGGGCGCAATGGCGTGGGTAAATCAACGCTGTTGCGTATGATGAGTGGCGCGATGCTTCCGACAAGCGGAAATGTGACCGTAAACGGGACTATCGGTGTGTTGCGGCAGAACGTCGGCGGCGATGATTCCGAGACGCTGGCCGATCTTTTCGATGCGCACACAGATTTCGACAGACTGGTACGTGTCGAACAGGGCTTGGCCAGTGACAGCGATCTTAGTGAGGCCGACTGGCTTCTGCCGCAGCGCTTTACCGACGCGCTGCAGCGGCTTGGATTACCTGATATGGCTTCCGAGACACCCCTTTCGGCCTTGAGTGGAGGTCAGCAGACGCGCGCGGCGCTTGCAGCCCTCATATTTCGCAAACCTGATCTCATTCTGTTGGACGAACCGACCAATAATCTCGATCGTGCCGGTCGTTTGGCAGTTGTCGATTTGCTGACCGCCTGGCGCGGTGCAGCCGTGGTGGTCAGCCATGACCGCGAACTGTTGCAGTCCATGGATGCGATAGCAGAATTATCTCCGGACGGGCTTCGGCTCTATGGCGGCAACTGGGACTTCTATCACGCAAAAAAGACCGAAGAGCGCGCGACGGCGGTGCGCGATCTCGTAACGGCACGGCGTGAAGTCAAGCAGGTGGAGCGCAAGGCACAGGCTGCAGCCGAAAGACAGGCGCGCAGCGATGCGCGCGGTCGCAAATCACGCGCCGATGCAGGAATGAGCAAAATGCTGCTCGATGCCCGGGAGGACCGTGCGCAGCAATCGAAAGGCCGGGGCGATGCACTGGCGGAACGCCAGTCTAGCCGGGCCAACGAGCAGTTGCAGGAGGCGGAAGCAAAAGTCGAGCGAGTAAGGCCGATGCATTTCAATGTGGCTGGTGCGGTTCCGCCTTCCGGTCGCGTCATGCTCGATATGCGAAGTGTCTCGGGCGGACCGCAAGCCGACTACCCGGTGATCCGCGACCTGTCATTGAAGATCGTGGGAGCCGAGCGTGTGGTTGTCGCAGGGCCGAATGGCGCAGGCAAGACCAGCCTGTTGCGGCTGATTACGGGGGAACTTCAACCTTTGGCCGGAACCGTCATGCGCCCGGAGCGCATGGTGATGTTTGACCAGCAGATGAGCCTGATGGATCGCGGCCAGACCCTTTATGAAAACTATCGGCGTCTCAATCCGGGGTCGAACGACAATGATGCCCGTGCAGCACTGGCGCGTTTTTCGTTTCGCGGCGAGGGGGCTTCTCGGCTTGCCAACAGTCTCAGTGGAGGCGAATTGTTGCGGGCGGCACTTGCCTGCGTTCTGGGTGGAACAGAGCTTCCCGAACTTCTGATCCTTGATGAACCGACCAATCATCTCGATCTCGATTCCATCGAGGCACTGGAAACCGCTCTCAATGCCTATGAGGGAGCATTGATCATCGTGAGCCACGATCAGGCTTTTCTCAATGCCATCGGAATGGAAAGGGTGATTGAACTCTGAAAAGGGTCAATCGCTATTCAGGCGGGGTGCGACCTTTTCGATTTCGCCGATCAGTTCCAGCAGATTGCGACTGACATGCGCATGGAGTGCCGCCGCAACTTCGGGATATTCTTCCAGAATGCGGCGGAAGATTGCGCGGCTGATGCGGATAACCTCGGTTTCCGCTTCGGCGACTGCACCGGTAAGACGCGATGTCTGTGCGATCAACGCCATTTCGCCAATCATGGCGCCAGGGCCGACAGGGCGGATCGCAATCCGCCCTTCGTCTTGTTCATGAAACAGGGTGATATTGCCCGATACGACGATATAGGCGCAGTCGGCACTTTGCCCTTCACGGAAAAGCTCACGCCCGGCCCTGAGAACGAGACGTTCCGCACCGAAAGCAAGCAACCGCAACTGTTCGGGCGTAAAAGACTCGAACAGGCCTACCGTGCCGAGAATGCGAATATCGTCATCAAGCGCCATGGGTCGTCAATACACCTGCATCGGGCGCTGTCCATCATGGGACAAGCTTGTATCCCCCGCTTTCTGTGACCAGAAGCGCCGCATTGGACGGATCTTTTTCGATTTTCTGGCGCAGACGATAGACGTGGGTTTCCAGCGTATGCGTGGTCACACCTGAATTATAACCCCATACTTCTTCAAGAAGCACATCGCGGCCGATAACCTTGTCGCCGGCGCGATAGAGATACTTGATGATCGCCGCTTCCTTTTCGGTGAGGCGAATCTTGCTGCCCTTCTCGTCGATGAGGAGTTTCTGGCCGGGCTTGAACGTATAAGGGCCGACGATGAAGGTCGCGTCCTCGCTCTGCTCGTGCTGACGCAGCTGCGCGCGCACGCGCGCCAGAAGCACTGCGAATTTGAACGGCTTGGTGACATAATCATTGGCGCCCGATTCGAGGCCGAGAATCGTATCCGATTCCGTATCGTGGCCGGTGAGCATGATGATCGGTGCCTTGAAACCACCCTTGCGCAGCAATTTTACGGCTTCACGTCCATCCATATCCGGCAGGCCGACATCCATGATCAGGAGGTCTACAATGCCGTTTCGTGCAGTCTGGATGCCCTTGGTGGCATTGTCTTCCTGCAAAATCTGGAATTCTTCGCACAGCTCCAGCTGTTCGACGAGGATAGAACGGAGATCTTCGTCATCGTCCACAATCAGTATCGTACGGCCTGTCATGCCTGTCCTCGTTACTCTTTGATTTAAATGGCTCTTGGTGTTTTATGACATTTAATGGAGACAAGTTGAAGCGGCGAAACGCGAAAGAGATTTTTGCTCTCGCCGACAACGGTTTGAAACATGCATGACACGGAGGCGGGGGCTTGGCCAGACACGAAATTAGCCGGGGAATTGGCATTATCGATGTGCGGGCCAAACCGGGCCACAAGACTCGCGGCTTGCTTGTTGCCGGCAATCTGGTGCTGGAATGCGCTCTTGGCAAGGGGGGAATCAGCGCTTTCAAGCGTGAAGGCGACGGAGCAACGCCTCTGGCAACCATGCGGCTGCTCTATGGATACCGGCGCGGCGACAAGGGTATGCTGCCGTCATCGCGGTTGCCGCTCGGGCGCATCCGCCGTCTGGATGGCTGGTGTGATGCACCGTCTGACGCCAATTACAACCGCCCGGTAAGGCTGCCTTATGCGGCAAGCCACGAGGATATGTGGCGGCGTGATGATCTCTACGATGTCTGCATTGTCATGGACTGGAATATTGCGCCGCGCCGTCGCGGATGCGGCAGTGCAATCTTCTTTCACCTTGCCCGACCCGGCTATACGCCCACAGAAGGCTGCATAGCATTGAGGCGCGCCGACATGGCGCGCCTCTTGCCTCATCTGACGGACCGAACCATGATCCGTGTCCTGAGATAATCGTCTCAGTGTGCGGCGGCAGCAGCAACGACCCTGACTTCATTGCCTTTGGCATCGTAGAGCTTGCCGTTCAGGAAATAATCTCCGTCATGCAGCTCCGAGATGTTGTGATGGCGGATGATGCGTTCCGTACCTTCCGCGAAGACTGACATCTGGTTGCTGTTGCCCAATTTGATTTCATTGAACATCAGGTTGAGCGCAATGGCCATCAACGCTGCCGAGCTGATGCCGGAGTGGAAAATGGTTTCAAACCAGGTCGGAAAGTTATGATAGAACTGGGGTGCGGCGATCGGGATCATACCGAAGCCGATCGAGGTTGCCACGATAATGAGATTGATATTGTTCTCGTAGTCCACTTTGGCGAGTGTGCGGATGCCGCTTGCAGCCACCGTGCCGAACAGGACGATACCCGCTCCACCCAGAACTGCCGGAGGAACGCAGGCAATCACCCGACCCATCACCGGCAGGAGGCCGAGCGTGATGAGGATCAGCCCGCCAGTTGCCACGACATAACGGCTCTTCACGCCTGTCACAGCGACAAGGCCGACATTCTGTGCGAAGGCGCTTTGCGTAAAGGAACCGACAACCGGCGACAGGATGCTTGAAAGCATATCCGCGCGCAGGCCGTTGGCGAGACGTCGCGAATCCACTTTCGTACCGAGGATTTCACCGACCGCCAGAATATCGGCGGAAGTCTCGACGAGCGTGACCATGATCACAATGAACATAGAGAGCGTTGCGGCGAGGCTGAATATCGGCATGCCGAAGTGGAAGATTTCCGGCAGCGCCACCATTGAACCTTCGCTCACCCGCGAAAAATCGGTCATGCCGAGCGCCCAGGCGATAAAGGTTCCGATGACCATCGCGAGCAGGATCGAAAGTCGCGAAATCGTGGCATTGCCCATCTTGCTGAGAATGAGCACGATGACCAGTGTGAGGCCGGCAAGACCGATATTGGCCATGCTGCCGAATTCGGGGCTGTTGCTGTCTCCGCCCATTGCCCAGCGCGCCGCAACAGGCATCAGCGTCAGGCCGATGGTGGTGATGACGATACCGGTGACGAGCGGCGGAAAGAAACGCGTGATGCGTGAGAATATCGGCGTGATGATAAGGCCGATGACGGCTGCCGCAATGACGGCTCCCAGCACGACCTGCAAGCCGGCTTCACCGGTCTGGCTCGATGTGACGATGGCCACCATGGTGGCGACGCCCGAAAAAGAGACGCCCTGGACCAGAGGCAGCTGGCAGCCGAAAAAAGGTATGCCGACGGTTTGCAGGACGGTGGCAACGCCACCGGCAAAAAGCGATGCTGTGATCAAGAGGCCGATTTCGGTTGGGCTGAGACCAGCCGCCTGACCGATGATCAGCGGAACTGCCACGATGCCCCCATACATGGTCAGCACATGCTGAAAACCATATGCCAGATTGGCAGCGACAGATAGTTTTTCATCTTCGGGACGCGAAAGCGTATCCGCCCCGGACTGGTGCGTATTCAATGCTACTCCCTCCCAGCAGGCGCGAACATAACGCCAGCCTGCTCTCTCCGTTCTCCCTGCGCTGGATCGTCATGACGGCATGTCTTTCGACACCCAACTGACGACGAAATGCGCGATGTCTCCTCCAAAGACATGTCGCAGGAGTATAACCGCAGCCGTCTAGATGACTGTGTCTCTTTTGCTTGAAATTGTTTTCGATACGGGAGTGCTAATGTTGAGGGAGTTTTTCAGCTGTCGATTTTGGTGCGCGCGTCTCTCATCGCATCGCGCAGCACAGCGAAAATGTACGGCTCCAGCGATTGCGCAACGTTGAAGCGCAGGAAACGGCTGGCCGTATGTGACGGGCTGAAGACATTGCCGGGCGCAAGCACGACGCCTTTGTCCAGAGCATGCCGCGCAATCTGGCCGGAGTCCAGCCCATCCGGCAATTCAGCCCATAGAAACATGCCGCCTTGCGGCTCGGTCCACAGCGTGAGGCCCTCTGCCTTCAGGCGGCTGGCGATGAGCGTCATCGCATCGGCCAGTTTGGCGCGCAGGCTGTCCACGTGGCGGCGATAGGCACCATCGGTCAAAAGCGCATGCACAATCTGTTGCGACAACACATTGCCCCCGAAGCTGGTGGCGAGCTTCAGGTCGGTCAGCCCGTCGATCCAGTCGCGACGTCCGGCGATATAGCCGACGCGGGCTGCGGCGGACAGCGTCTTGGAGAAACTGCCAACATGCAGGACGCGGTCGAACCCGTCCAGTTCGGCAAGAAGCGGGGTAGGCGAGGGGTGGAAGTCGCCGAAGATATTGTCTTCGACCAGCGTGACGCCATGCGCTTCGGCGAGCTTCAGCAGCCGGTGGGCCGTGGCTGGCGTCATCGAACCGCCGGTCGGGTTATGCAATCCGGCATTGGATATATAGAGTTTCGGCGCGTGTTCGCTGGCTGCTCTCGCAAAGGCTTCGAGGTCCGGGCCGGTATGGGTATAGGGCACGCCGACCAGTTTTACACGGTGTGTCAGAAGCACGGCCTGAAAGTTGAAGTAGCAGGGATCATCGACCAGAACCGTATCGCCCGGTTGCAACAGATAACGGCAGATCAGGTCGATGGCCTGCGTGCCGGAATCGGCCAGCAATATTTCTCCGCTCGAAACGTCGATGCCTTGTTCACCGAGTCGGTGAGCAAGGTGCTGGCGCAGGGGGCGGAAACCGAGCGGTTCGCCATAGGTGGCAATATTGCTCCCCTCGTCGCGAGCAACCGCGCGCATCGCCCGGCGGATCGCTTCCTGTGGAAGCCACGTGTCGGGTAGCCATCCGCACCCCGGTTTAAGTGCGGTGTCGTCTGCCTCAAGTGACTGTCGCATGACCCAGAAAGGATCGATCTGGCGCTCCTTGTGCGGTGTGTTGATGGCCAGCGAAAATGGCTGGCGAGCGCGCTCCGAAACATAGAAACCGGCACCGCGGCGCGACTGAATTATGCCTTCCGCCACCAGCCTGTCATAGGCTTCAACGACAGTGGATTTCGAGACATTCATCGCTTCGGCGAGGCGACGGATGGAAGGCAGTCGCGCACCCGGCGCAAGGCTCATCGCCGTAATGCGTCCGCGAATAATGCCCATCACCTTTTCAACGAGCGGCGTCCTGTCGGCCGTAGCGTTTTCATCGCCACGCTCGATTTCTCCGCTTGCGTAAGCAGCTTCTACAGCTTCGAGGCTGCGCAGAAGGCCCGTCGAAATCATCTGTACTATCCCTTGTACCAGTACAGTTTGCCAGAATTGTCCCAAAACTGTCTCTGATTATTCGGGCAGTTCCGCGGCATTATCTCACGAATCCTTATACGATTTTAGAGAAAGTCGAAAAGACACTATGCGTGAGAATGTTGGGAATAAGACCGCCGGATGGGTCAACGGGTTTTTGGGCGTATTGATTTTTTCCGGCTCGCTGCCGGCAACACGGCTGGCGGTGATCGATATCGATCCGACGTTTCTGACAATGGCGCGAGCGTCTATCGCGGGACTGCTTGGCATGGCGCTTCTGCTGGCGTTTCGGGAACCTTTTCCCCGCCGCACCGATGCCATCTCGTTGATTGTGGTGGCGCTTGGCGTGGTCGTCGGTTTCCCGCTTCTGACGGGGCTTGCCCTTCAGCACATGACGTCTGCCCACGCGATTGTCTTCATCGGGCTGCTCCCGCTCGCCACGGCAATCTTCGCTGTCCTGCGCGGTGGAGAGCATCCGCGCCCGATGTTCTGGCTGTTTTCAGTGGTTGGAAGCCTCATTGTCGCTTCCTATGCCTATGGGCAGGGAAGCCAGTCCACGCTTCTGGGTGACGTGCTGATGCTCGCTGCCGTTATCGTCTGCGGTCTGGGCTATGCCGAAGGCGCGCAGCTTTCGCGCAGGCTCGGCGGCTGGCAGGTTATCTGCTGGGCGCTGGTGTTCTCGCTGCCGGTCATGCTGCCGCTGAGTGTCTTGACGCGTCCGGAGACATGGGCGGGCATCGGTACGCCAGCCTGGATAAGCCTCGGCTATGTCTCGTTGTTTTCGATGCTGATCGGCTTCTTCTTCTGGTATCGCGGCCTTGCGCAGGGCGGTGCCGCCACTGTCGGCCAGTTACAGCTTCTCCAGCCTTTCTTTGGCCTTATGCTGGCTGCCGGTATTGCGGGGGAACCCGTCAGTATGGGTATGGTCGCGACGGCAGCGGTGGTCGTCGTGTGTGTGGCGGGTGCGAAGAAATTTGCTTAAATAAACGCCCAGACGGTCGTTCGCTTCACTTCAGCGTCTTCAAGGGCGCGGGTGACGGGCACGGTATAGACGGCAAGTTGCTGCAGCCGGTCTTTCGGTAGATAGGCGCGTCCCGGATCGCCGACGACGATACGGGCGCCACGTTCGGCAAGTTTTGAAAACCAGGGAATAAGCCGCTCGGCGAGCGGCTTTTCATAAAAGACATCGCCTGCCAGGATCACATCCCAACCACCGTCCTGCCCGATGAGGTCATCCAATGAGGGGAGCACCGACACGCCATTGGCCGATGCATTGATCTCGATGGCCGGAAGCGCGAAGGGGTCGATGTCCGACGCCAGCACGCTCGACGCGCCTGCCTGCATGGCGGCAATGGCGACAAGGCCGGAACCGGATGCAAAATCGAGTACCGTCTTGTCTTTCACCGTTTCTTGATGATCAAGGATATAGCGTGCCACACCCTGACCACCAGCCCAGGCGAAAGCCCAGAAGGGCGGTGGCAGGCCGATTGTAGCAAGCTCTTCCTCGGTCTTGTGCCAAAGGTCGTGCGCTTCATCGGCCAGATGCAGACGAATTTCCGGCACGTGCGGCGGCGCTTGCAGGCTGGTATTGGCCAGAATGAAATCACGCGCGCTTTTATGTGCCGGATCGAGCATCAGAGCATGTCTCCCTAAAGCGGGAACCGGTTTGGGGATGCAGACATGCTCATGCCAAAGCGCTCTTTGCGTCCAGTCCGCCCATGCGGCAGACTTCGATCCATTCATCTTCCGTCACTGGCTGCACCGAAAGACGCATCGAGGTGACGAGCGCCATCTTCTCTAGCTTCGGATTGGCTTTCACATCTTTCAGCGTTACCGGCTTCGGCATGTCGCGCACAGCTCTGATATCCACGCATTCCCAGCGCGGATCGTCCGTCGTGCTGTCATGATGCGCCAGCGCACAGACCTCGACGATGCCGACGACTTCCAGCCCTTCGTTGGAATGATAGAAGAAGCCCTTGTCGCCCAGTTTCATGGCGCGCATGTTGTTGCGCGCCAGATAATTGCGCACGCCGTCCCATTGCTCGCCTTTTTCGCCACGGGCTTTCTGCATTTCCCATGACCATTTGAACGGTTCGGATTTGAACAGCCAGTAAGCCATCAGTCATGAGCCTCAAGCGTTGGCGGGATTGTTGATCGCCCAATTCCACGGACGCACGGTTACGTTCTGAAACAGGCCTGCCAGTGCGTAAGGATCATTGGCAGCGATCTTTTCTGCTGCGGCCTTGTCGGCAGCTTCGACAACGACCAGACTGCCGTTTGGCTTGCCGTCTTCACCGAGGAAGGGGCCTGCGAACTTCAGCCCGTCACCAAGACCCTTGAGATAGTCGAGATGTGCAGGGCGCGTATCGAGGCGCACTTGCAGATGGTCCGGCTTGTCGTTGCACAGAAGAGCAAAAAGCATTGTCAATTATCCTTTCCGTTCGAGCATGATCTTGTCCGAAAACCGGTTCCCACCTTCGGGATCACGCTCTAGTCCTCGGTCTTGAGTGGTCGGTTGAGCAGAGCCGTCACGGCTTCGTCAATGGTGATGGTGCCGTCAAGCAGTGCACCCGTCGCATCGATGATGGGTGCGGAGATAGCATGTTTGCGGCATAGTTCGGCGGCAATCGGTGCGGTCGCCACGCCTTCGGCAAGCGGTCGATTGGTCAGGTCTTCGCCTCGTCCGAGTGCCAGCCCGTAGGAGTAATTGCGTGACTGCGACGAAGAGCAGGTCAGCATCAGATCGCCGAGACCGGAAAGCCCCATGATGGTTTCGGGTCTGGCACCCATGGCCTGACCGATGCGGCGGAGTTCCGCAAACCCGCGCGTGACGAGAGCGGCCTGCGCGCTTGCGCCGAACCCGCGCCCGACGGCAGCACCGGCAGCAATAGCGAGGACATTTTTCAAAGCACCGCCGATTTCGACCCCTTTGAGATCGGTTGTCGAATAGCATCGGAAGGCTGGACCGGACAAAAGTGCTGCGAGCCGATCGGCAATTGCTGCTTCCTCGCAGGCAACCGTCACGGCGGTCGGAAGCCCTTTGGCGACGTCTGTTGCAAAACTCGGACCGGATAGCGCTGCGATCCGATGGTTCGGCAGAACTTCAGCTACGATTTCCGACATCAGCCGTCCGGTGCTGCGTTCGATCCCTTTCGCGCAGAGCACGACGGGTGCGGTTTGCGGAATAAGACTGCTCAACTGCGAAAGCCCGGCGCGCATGGCCTGCGCGGGAATGACGGCTAGAACGGCATCCGCATGTTCGGCGACAGCAGCCACGTCCGTGCTTGCATTTATAGCGCCGGGAAGTTCGATCTCGCCCAGATAGCGCGGATTGCGGTGTGTCCGGTTGATGGCTTCGACCATCGCCTCGTCGCGGGCATATAGCCATGTATCATGGCCGCTGCTGCATGCCATAGCCGCAAGGGCCGTGCCCCAGGCGCCGCCACCCAGAATAGCAATCTTGCTAGTCTTTTCGCTCATGCCTTGGCTCCACGTCGTCCGGTTCCGATCAGCGGAGCCGACTTCTCGTCAAGCGGCCAGCGCGAGCGTGGTGCAAGATCGAGCGAATCAGGAGCTTCCGTTGCGGCCCGTTCGGCACCGGCCCAGGCAATCATTGCAGCATTGTCGGTGCATAGATCGAGCGGCGGAGCGATGAAGCTGAAACCGTGCCGGGCGCAAAGAGTTTCGAGCGCGGCGCGCAAGGTCTTGTTGGCCGCGACCCCGCCCGCAACGACAAGCGCCGGTGTTTCGCAATCGGGAAATTCGTTTCTGAAACGTTCAAGTGACCGGCCCACCCGGTCGGACAGCGTGTCGGCGACTGCAGCCTGGAAAGAGGCGCAAATATCGGCCACGTCCTGATCCGACAATGGAACCAGTTCTGTTGCCGTCTGGCGCACCGCTGTCTTGAGACCGGAAAAGGAAAAATCGAGCCGTGCTTCGCCCTTCAGCGGTCGCGGCAGGGCGAATCGCTTCGGATTGCCCTGAAGCGCCATACGTTCGACTGCTGGACCGCCCGGATAAGGCAGACCCAAAAGCTTTGCCGTTTTGTCGAAGGCTTCGCCCAGCGCGTCGTCAATAGTGGTGCCGAGGCGTTCGTAGTCGCCAATACCGCGTATCAGCACCATCTGCGTATGACCGCCGGAAACGAGCAGCAGCAGATAAGGAAACGGCAGGCCGTCGGTCAGACGTGCCGTCAATGCATGGCCTTCCAGGTGGTTGACGGCATAAAACGGCTTCTGTGCCGCCATGGCCAGTGCCTTGGCGGTCATCAGCCCGACGATCAGTCCGCCGATCAGCCCCGGTCCTGCCGTGGCGGCCACCGCATCGACGTCGGCAAGCTTCATGTCGGCATCTTCGAGCGCGCGCGCAACCAGCCGGTCTAGCGCTTCGACATGGGCGCGTGCGGCAATTTCCGGCACCACACCGCCATAGGGTTCGTGCTCGGCGATCTGGCTCAAAACCACATTGGACAGAATCCGTCCTTCACCTTGACCGTCACGTTCGACGATTGCGGCGGCTGTTTCGTCGCAACTTGTTTCTATTCCAAGAATGCGCATTTGCGGTTAGACCCTGCCTGTCTCATAATTCATTGAAAAATCCGGTACCATGGACAGCGCAATATGCAAACAGCATCCTTAAAGAATGGCACGTTGAAGATAGGCACGCGGGGCAGCAAGCTTGCTCTCGCCCAGGCTTACGAGACGCGTCGTCGCCTTATGGAGGCACATGGTCTGCCGGAAGAAGCTATTGAAATCATTCCCATGTCGACGGCAGGTGACCGCATTCAGGATCGCGCGCTTTCCGAGATCGGCGGCAAGGGGCTTTTTACCGAAGAGATCGAGCAGGCGCTGACGGATGGTCGAATCGATCTCGCAGTCCATTCGACCAAGGATATGCCGACGGTTCTGCCCGATGGTCTGCATCTTTCTGTTTTCCTTGAGCGCGAAGATCCGCGCGATGCCTTTATCGGTCGTACGGCTTCCCGCCTCCTTGATTTGCCGCAGGGTGCAACTGTTGGATCGTCATCATTGCGCCGTCAGGCCCTGATCCGCCGTCTTCGTCCCGACATTCAAGTGGTGATTTTCCGCGGCAATGTCGATACTCGCCTTCGCAAACTGGAAGCCGGAGAAGTCGACGGGACGTTTCTCGCCTGTGCGGGATTGCGACGTTTGGGGCTAGGCGATGTCATTACCGACCTGGCCGATCCGGAAAGCTTCCCGCCTGCGCCGGGACAAGGTGCCATCGGCATCGAGACCCGTATCGGCGATACGCGTATCGACACGCTGCTGGCGCCCCTTGCGCATCGCGAGACTGGTATTGCACTTGCCTGCGAACGGGCATTTCTGGCTGCCCTGGACGGTTCCTGCCGCACGCCGATTGCCGGTCTTGCAACCGTGAACGGCGATACGGTTTCCTTCCACGGCATGATTTTGAAGCCGGACGGGTCTGAAGCGCACGAGATAAAGACGGAAGGTCCGGCATCGAATGCTGCCGCCATCGGCACGGAAGCCGCGGAGCATCTGCGCGCGAAGGCTGGTCCCCAATTCTTCGAGGGCTGGGAGTAGATTTGGCGGGGCCAGCACAAATCGCATCTCTTGGTCGCGTTCTGGTGACGCGGCCACAGCCGGCTGGCTCCGAAACCGCCGCCAAACTGGCGTCGAGGGGCTATGAGCCGGTTCTCCTTCCACTGAGCCGAACCGTTGCGCTTTCCTTTGCTCTGCCCGATGGCCCGTTTGCGGCTTTGACAGTGACGAGCGCCAATGCCTTTCACCATATCGACACGGAGCGGCTGAAGCCGTTTCTTGGCCTGCCGCTCTTTGCTGTGGGACAGGGAACAGCGCAGGCAGCGCAGAAGGCCGGGTTCGGTCATGTGATCGACGGGGGCGGTGATGCGGTTCGTCTTGCAGCGACGATGCGGCGCGATCTTCCCGAACAATCCCGTGTTCTTTATCTCGCCGGACGGGTGCGCCAACCGGTGTTCGAGGACGAGATACAGGCCGCCAAACTCGATATGCATGTTGCCGATGTCTATGACACGGAGACAATTCCTTATTCTGCGTCAGCACTTCGGAATGTGCTTGACGGCGCGCCTTTTGTCGCGGTCATGCTCTATTCCGGCGTTGCCGCGACGAGCTTCGTCGAAGCGATGCATGAAATCGCGCCGCCTTTTGACGAGAAAACGCGGTTTTTATGCATTTCTGCCCGTGTGGCCGACCGGTTGCCGTCGCTCTGGCGGGCAAATGCGCTTGTCGCAGACCACCCGGATGAAGGCGGACTTTTCCGGCTGTTTGCCAAACTTTGACTCATTTCGGCGCAACCTTCCTTCATCTGGCGATTTTATCTGTTAGAGTTTGAGGCAACCAATCGGCATTTACGAGAGGATCCATGGCGAAACCCGGCACTCCGCGACATTCCAAAACGGCCCGTAATCCTGTGACAATCAATCTTGATCCATCGGATGTGAAGCGGGTTGACGAACCGGCGAAGGCGACGCCAGATGCGGAGCCGGTGGGAAATTTCTCAAAATCTGAAAACCCAAAACCGGAAACCCCGAAGCCTGCATCACCCAAACCCGAAGCGACGGCTGCCGAAAAGACCGTGAAGACGGAAACGCCGGAAAGTTCGACTTATACCAAACCTCCTTTTACCTCGGGCGTGAAACCAGAAACCCAGCAGACTGCGCAAAAGAGCGGTGCGGGCGCGTCGCATCTTCTGGCCGGTATTGCTGGTGGTGTAATCGGGCTTGGCGGTTTGCTGGCTCTGCAATGGGGCAATGTTATCCCCTCTCCGGGCGCGAGAGTGACAGCGGAACAGCTTGCGCATATGGAACAGCAGATCGCCGACTTGCGGACCAATCCGACACCGGCGCCGCTTGACGATACAAGCCGCGCGCAGCTTGCGGCTCTGGAAAAGAATGTTCAGGCAGCCGAGATCAAGGCAGAGGCGGTGGCAGGTTCCTTCGCCGATCTTCAGCAGCAATTTGCCGCCTTGCCGAAAGAGGCTGAGCAGGACGCGGCAGTCGATACCACTGCTCTGACCGAGCGGCTGGACGCGCTGGAAAGCAAGCTTTCAGCGACACAGAACCGGGCGGACGAGGCGACAGCCGGAGTTTCGGGAAACAGCGGCACGATTTCATCGCTCGAATCGAAGCTGACCTCCTTGCAGGAGAAGGTCACCCAGGCTTCACGCCAGCCCGATGCGACGGCGCTTATAGCGGCCAATGCGCTGAAGACGGCGATTGATCGTGGTGGTTCTTTCAAAGCGGAACTGGACACTTACGCTTCGGTTACACCGAACGAGGCATCCATCGAACAGCTGCGCGCCCACGCTGACAAGGGCGTTCCGACCGTTGCCGACCTGAATGCGTGGTTCGGTGCTGTTGCGAACCGGATCGTCGCGACGGAAAACAAGCTGCCTGCCGATGCCGGAATTTGGGATCAGCTTGTCGCCAGCGCCAGAGGACTGGTAAGCGTGCGCCCGGTTGCGGGCAATGTCACCGGCACTGGTGTCGGACCGATCACGGCCCGAATGGAGGCCGCCTTGCAGGCGGGTGATCTGGAGCGTGCTCTCAGCGAATGGGAACAGTTGCCTGCTGATGCCAAGGCTACCTCGCAGGAATTCGCTGATCAGATTCGGGCGCGGCGTGACGCTGATGCACTGGTGCAGCGCCTCGTTGCCGACAGCTTGAAACCCAAATCGACTATGGGCGAAACCGGCGAGGCTCCGGCCTCTTCCGGTCAGTAGGAGGCGGGCCGATGCTGCGTGTCCTGTTCTATTTCGTCGTCGTTGCCGCGCTTGGTTTCGGCTTTGCCTGGCTTGCGGACCGTCCGGGTGAACTTGATGTCACTTTTGCGGGCAATCATTACAATGTGCCGCTGATAACCGCTGTTGCGGGGATCGTTGCCATCGTCGCGGCCATGCTGATCCTGTGGTGGCTGGTCAAGAGCATCATCCAGTCACCTTACACGCTGCGCAGGCATTTTCGTGCGCGCAAGCGTGATCGCGGTTATCAGTCGCTTTCAACCGGATTGATTGCAGCCGGGGCCGGCGATGCGGAAGCAGCGCGCCGCATGACCAAGCAGGCCGGCAAATTGCTGAGTTCCGATCAGGAGCCGCTGATAAAGCTTCTCGAAGCGCAGACCGCTATGCTGGAAGGGCGCACGGAAGATGCCCGCAAAGGCTTCGAAGCGATGGTGGATGATCCCGAGACACGGTTGCTCGGTTTGCGCGGGCTTTACATCGAAGCCCAGCGCGTTGGCGCTCTCGATGCCGCACGCCATTATGCCGCCGAAGCCGCGAGCCAAGCGCCGCAGCTTGAATGGGCCTCGTCAGCCATGATGGGCCAGCTTTGTGCCGAGGGCGACTGGGATGCGGCGCTGAAGCTTGTCGATGCACGCAAACAGGCACTCGCCCATAGCAAGGATGTGGTGAAGAAAGAACGCGCTGCGCTTTTGACCGCCAAGGCGATGGCAGTCGCTGATGTTGATCATGCGCAGGCAAAGGCGCTGGCACTGGAGGCAAACAAGCTGACACCCGATCTGGTGCCTGCTGCCGTGGTTGCCGCGCGTGCGCTTTTTTCCGATGGCGATATGCGAAAAGGTTCGAAAATTCTGGAAGCGGCATGGAAACGGTTTCCGCATCCAGACATTGCTTCGACGTATGTCTACGCCCGGTCAGGTGATACGGCTCAGGACCGTTTGAAGCGCGCAAGGCATCTCGTCTCGTTGCGTTCCAACAATGCCGAGGGCAGTCTTGCTCTGGCACGCGCTGCCTATGAGGCGGGTGATTATCGCCTTGCCCGCGACAATGCCGAACAGGTTCTGCGCGCTTCGCCACGCGAAAGCGCCTATCTGTTGCTTGCCGATATTGAAGAAGCTGAAACGGGTGATCAGGGCAAGGTTCGTGAATGGCTGGCGCGGGCCGTCAAGGCGCCGCGTGATCCCGCGTGGACTGCCGACGGTTATGTTTCAGAACAATGGTCGCCTGTATCGCCGGTTACGGGACGCCTCAACAGCTTCGAGTGGAAGGTTCCCGTCGTGGAACTTGCTCCAGCCATTGAAGCGGAAAAACCTGAAATCAAAGGCCCGGTGGAAGCAAAGCCGGGCAATCCGCTGGTTCTTGCAGAGCCGAAAGACAAGGCTGGCGTAGTGGATGCATCAGCCGTCGTGGAGAGAAAGTCGCCTGTTCGCGATGTTGAGGAGGCTGAAGTCATCGTGCCTGCCGCCGAGCCGGTCAAGGTATCGCCAGCCCCTTCGGTAAAAAAGATCGAGGAGGTGAAGCCGCCTGTCCCAAATGTGGTCGCGACTGATGACGATATGGAGGACGAGCCGCGTCGTGCGCATCTGGTGGTGGACGATCCGGGTGTCGACGAAAACAAGCCTTCGCAAAAAGCCCAGAGCGGATTGAGGCTTTTCTGATCAGGCTTCCGGGAAATCGTTGCCGAAAAACAACGCAGCCCATCTCTTGGACGGTAAACGGTCGCGCAAGACTGTTTACCGTCTTGCGTGGCGCATTCAGCTCGTTACCTTCGATGTTGCTAACAAAGATGCCGGAATCGCCGTAACGGCTGGCAAGTCGCAAACATGGCAGCGAGGGTGAATGTTCGATCGTCTTCTGGATTTTTTAAAAGAGCTTCCCGCCAACGGTTTTCGTGACCGGAGCGAAAAATTTTCCAATGATGATCCACGACTGGCCGCCGCCGCTTTGCTTTATCACATCATGGATGCCGACGGCGAAACGCGGGAAAGCGAGCGTAAGAAGCTTTCTTCGATGCTGTCGCAGAAATATGGCCTTAAAGGCGACAGTCTGAAACAACTCATACAGGCGGCGGAAAAGGCCGATCAGGAAGCTATTGACCTTTCGGATTTCACTTCGGTTCTGAAGCGGCAGCTTGATTATCAGGCTCGCCTCGACCTGATCGGACTGATGTGGGAAATGGTCTACGCCGACGGCAAAGTGAGCGAAGTCGAGGCCGACGTAATGTGGCGCGTGGCGGAACTCGTTGGCATCCGGCAGGACGACCGGAATGCCATTCAGGATCGCATGGACAAGGCGAATCGTAGCACGTCCGCCTCCTGATCACCTCTGATTTGAGAGATCAAGTCCGTCCCTGCAGGTGACGGGCCTTGCGCAATTGCGGGAACATTGCCGCCCAGGCAACAGCAACGGCGATCGATCCCAATCCACCGATGACGACAGCGGGAACAGCGCCGATGGCCGCAGCCATCAGGCCGGCGCGAAACTCGCCCAGTTCATTCGATGCACCGACAAAGACCATGTTGACGGCATTGACACGACCGCGCACGTGATCGGGCGTCCAGAGCTGCATAAGCGTTTCACGGATATAGACGCTGATCATGTCAGCGGCACCTGCAAGTGCCAGAGCAATGACCGACAGCCATGTCAGGGTCGAGACACCGAAGATAATATTGAATAGACCGAACAGGCCGACGAAGATGAACATCACGCGACCTGCATGGTCGCGGATCGGGTGTCCGGCAAGCCAGACGGCGGTCAGAACAGCGCCGATACCGGGAGCGGATCGCAGCAGGCCGAGGCCCCAAGGACCGAGATCGAGGATGTCGCGCGCATAAATCGGCAGCAGCGCCACCGTTCCGCCAAGGAGAACGGCAAAGAGGTCGAGCGAGATGGCGCCAAGGACGATCTTTTCCTTCCAGATGTAGCGGAAGCCAGCGAGCATGCTTGTCAGCGAGCGCTGCTCGGCAAGCGTGTGCTGTTTGGGCTTTGGAATGGAAAAGATCAGCACGGAGCCAATCAGCAAGAACAGTGTGGCGACGGAATAGGCTGCAACCGGCGAAACGCCATAGAGCAGACCACCTGCGACAGGTCCCACGATTGTTGCCACCTGCCATGCAGATGAATTCCACGAAACGGCGTTGGCGAAATCCTCGGTCGGCACGAGATTGACGACCAGCGATGCTGAGGAGGGTCCGAGAAATGCGCGCGCAACGCCGAAAAGTGTGAGTGAGGCAAAGACCGTCAGGGGCTCGAACAGACCGGCGAGCGTCAGACCGAGCAGCAGTGCTGTCACCACGCTTTCCAGGATAAGTGACAAGCCCATGATGAAGCGTCTGCCGAAGCGGTCGGCAGCAGCACCGGTTACGAGAACCAGCAACAGGGCCGGTAGAAATTGCACCAGTCCGACCATGCCCAGATTGAAGGCGTCGCGGGTGAGGTCATAAATCTGCCAGCCCACTGACACACTCACGATTTGCACCGCAAATGCGCTCAGGAAACGGGCGCCCCAGTATTTTTTGAAGGCAGAGTGCCGGAAAGCTGCGTAACGATCCGCAGAAGAAGCATCGGTAGAGGGGGACATTGCTCATAACATCTGGAGCATTTCCAGCAAAAGTGCGAAGCAGCTTTGCGTCGGATAATGCGTTACAACAAGAAGATAGATGTTACTTACAGCATCCTTCCCATGATCGGAACCATTTTTTGTGCGGCTCTGTTCGAGACGATTGCAAAAGAGTTCTGAAAGCAAGAAAGGCCGGAATGAACCGGCCTTTCATTGTTGTCGTTCTGGATCAATCCTTGCCGAGCAGGCCTTTCCAGATGATCGCGCCGATAGCCGCGCCGACGAGCGGCGCAACCCAGAACAGCCAGAGCTGGCTGAGTGCTGCTGTATCGGCGAAGAGAGCAACGCCGGTCGAGCGGGCCGGATTTACCGACGTATTGGTGACCGGGATCGAAATCAGATGGATCAGGGTGAGACCGAGACCGATGGCAATCGGAGCAAAACCAGCTGGAGCCAGCGACGAGGTGGAGCCCAGAATGATGATAAGGAAGAAGGCCGTCAGGATAACCTCGATGAGCAGGCCCGCCATCATGCTGTAGCCGCCCGGTGAAAGTTCACCATAGCCGTTGGAAGCGAGGCCGCCGGCGGAGAAGCCTTCCTTGCCCGAGGCGATAAGGAAGAGAACTGCTGCAGCCGCAATGGCTCCCAGAACCTGCGCAACCCAGTAAGGGATCAGGTCCTTGGCTGGAAGACGACCAGCCACCATGAGGCCCAAGGAGACAGCCGGGTTGAAATGGCCGCCGGAAATGCCGCCCACAGCATAAGCCATGGTCAGGACAGTCAAACCGAAGGCGAGAGCAACGCCGAGAAAGCCGATGCCCAGTTCAGGGAAGGCTGCGGCGAGGATTGCGCTGCCGCAGCCCCCGAAAACAAGCCAGAATGTTCCGAAAAATTCAGCCGACAATTTGTTCAGCATGGAAATCCCCAGGGTTGGTGTAGTGAAAAATGCCATATGCGAATCATTTAGCAAGAAGCATATAATCGTCTTTTTCTTCGGACAATCATGTTTAACTTGATTGGAGGCTTTTGTTCTCTGTGGATTTTTCCCGTCATTTCAGTAAACGAAAAAGCTATTCTTCGTATATTCGTGTTTGCTTTTATATCTCTTCTAAATTGGGTTTCGATGGATAGTAAGAGTTGGTCGGCTGGGTTTTTTTAAAAGCTGTCGATCCCGCTCAGCTATATTGCGGAGAAGGGCGGCGGCACGTTATAAGCGCAGATGTCGAACGGGCGACGCTGGCCAATGCAAGATCGATTGGCAGGGATTTCGCGGGGCAGATTGGAGTTGCCAGCCTTGAACACTCATCGTGGGACGAAAACACAAAGGCTTGTTCTAAATGTCGTTAGGGTCGTTCCGATTGTTGCGGCGCTATCCGGCTGCACGGCAACTGCGTGGACGGAAAAGGTGAAGATCGACAGCACGCCAATGCCAACCGAATGCACGGGCTGGCAGAAGATCGATCTCAAACAGCGCACGACGCTGGTTCTTTTACGCGAAGACCCGCGCCTTGTGGTCGATATCGATGCGCATAATCTCAAAGGGCGCAATCTCGGTTGCTGGCAGTAGCCGGAGGCGCCAGGCTAGTTTTTTGGATCGGCCTTGCTAGGCCGGGGTGGCCAATCGCACATCGACTTTCTCGATGGTGCCGCGCAGCGCCGGAAGCATCGTTTCGAAGTCGATATATGCACCCGGTTTCAGCATTGCTTCACCAGGAGCCAGACGGCGTTCGCGTTTGCTGCCGTCGCTATAGGTGATTATGACGATCAGCGGCGGCGTGGCGCGTTCTTCGGATGTGGTGTTCCGGATGCGGCCGCCGACACTCAGAATCTTGCCCTTGTCATGCATTCCGACGCTGGTTTTGAGATCAGTAAGCTGAAGTGCCGAAATGAGCGGCAAGGTTGGCTGCCCGCCGGAAAGAGGTTTGCCAGCAAGCAGTGTATATCCGCCCGCTATCCAGAAAGCGGTTGTCGCGCAAAGAGCGACGAAAACCCAATATCCGAATCCCGGCCATCCGCTGGGAAGACTTGTTTCGGACATCAGCTTGCGTGGGGCGAGCGGCTTCTGCGGAATGCCGTACGAGAGGAATTTCCGGGGTGATGACCCCGGAACGATGGTTTCGAATTCGGCGTCTTCAATCAGTCCAGCATCGGAAGCAAACCATGTCGCGCGATGGTTTTCACGCGAAGGCGCGCGCGACATCTGCGCTGTCGATGGTTGTTTCGCCATCATGCCGTCATCTTCCTTTGCGTTTTTCGCCCCTTCGACCGGTGCCACACACTGGCTCATAATGGTTAATGCTTCATGGCCACAGCCTCGGTCACGCATTTTTTAAGGCTCGTTCGAGCGGAATTAACGCAACATTAACCATAGAGGATAAAGGTCGATTTGATATCGATGTCATCCGTGCGTCGTTCAACGTGCGGACAATTGAAGAGAAACAGCCCGGTGATACGTTTCGAGAATGTCGGCCTGCGATATGGAATGGGTCCTGAGATCCTGCGCGATGTCAGTTTCCATATTCCGCCGCGTTCATTCCAGTTTTTGACCGGCCCTTCCGGGGCAGGAAAGACGTCGCTCATGCGCCTTCTTTTCATGGCCCTGAAGCCGACACGCGGTCTTATCAATATTTTCGGCAAGGATGTTGCGCGGCTCAATCATGCGGAAATTCCGCTTCTGCGCCGTCGTATTGGCATCGTGTTCCAGGATTTCCGCCTGCTCGACCATATGACCACCTATGAGAATGTGGCGCTTCCACTGCGCGTGCGCGGAAAGGAAGAGGCAACCTATCGTCATGAGGTGGAGGAACTTCTGCATTGGGTCGGGCTCGGCGACCGCATGAATGTTCTGCCGCCGGTTCTTTCAGGCGGTGAGAAGCAGCGCGCAGCGATTGCGCGCGCGCTCATTGATCAGCCGGAACTTCTTCTGGCCGACGAACCGACCGGCAATGTCGATCCGCCGCTTGCGAAGCGTCTGCTGCGCCTTTTCACCGAGCTGAACCGTTCGGGCACGGCTGTGATTATCGCGACCCACGACCTTTCCCTGATGGAGCAGGTGGATGCGCGACGCATGATCCTCGAACATGGGCGGCTGGACATCTATGATTGATGCAAAGAACGCCTGGCGACGTACGTTGGATGACATCCGGGTCCGTTTCGAAGACCTCAAGGACATGCTGCTCGTTCGTATCGGCAAACGCCGGAAGCGTCAGGGACCGAGTCCCATCGTGCCTGACGGCAGCGTAACGGGAACCGCACTTGTCATCGTGATCGCGATCATGACCTTTCTTGCCTGCCTGACGATGGGCGGCGTGACGCTCGTTCGCGCCTCGGCCGCTGCCTGGCAGAGCCAGATAGCTCGCGAAGCCACGATCCAGATCCGGCCTGTCGACGGGCAGGATATGGAAAAGGCGCTGGCTCAGGCCAGCGAAATCGCGCGTGGTTTTGCCGGTGTGAAAGGCACCAGCATCATCGACAAGGATGCGACCGCCCGGTTGCTCGAACCATGGCTCGGTAGTGGCCTTAACATCGATGAATTGCCTGTGCCGCGTCTTGTCGTCGTTACGATCGATGAAAATGCGCCACCTGATTTCGAAACCATGCGGACTGAAATCACCCGCGCCATTCCGGCTGCGACCTTCGATGATCACCGCACCTGGGTCGACCGTCTCGTCTCCATGGCGCATACGACGGTGTTCGTCGGCACAGGCGTTCTCTCGCTTGTGATCGCTGCGACCGTTCTAACCGTTATCTTTGCCACGCGCGGTGCGATGTCCGGCAATGGCCATATTATCGAGGTTCTGCATTTCATCGGCGCGGAATCGAAATTCGTGGCGCGCGAGTTTGAATGGCACTTCTTCCGCACAGCACTGAAAGGCGCACTGTGCGGTGGCGCGGCGGCAATGCTAGTCTTCCTGATGTTTTCCTGGTGGGCGTCGAGCCATATGGCTACACCTGAAGGCGATCAGGCTGCCGCCATGTTCGGCAATTTCGCCATCGGGCGCGATGGCTATATCGGCGCTGCCGTCATCATTATTCTGGTCAGTTTCCTGACCATGCTGACCAGCCGCCTGACGGTGATCCGCCAGCTTGCAACCATGGACGGTCCGGGAGTGCGCTCCGAATGAAGACCTTTTCCGATATAGGCGCTTTCCGGACAAGATTTTCGTCCGCTTCTCCGACTTCTCGCCGCAATGCTGGCTATGATGGAAGAAGAGATGGTATGCGAATCCCGCAAGCGCTATCGGGCGGGCACCGGTCGAGTGACGATGCAGTGGCACAGAGGCAGACAGCAAACGGGTTTTCTTCAGGAGATGTGGTCTGGCGCCGCAGCCGGAATGGCGCTCACCTGCAATCTCTTGCACTTGCCTCCGGCAATTTCCTATGGTCTGTCATGATGCGCATGTTCAGACGTCTCCAGCCCGTTTCCATCGTTCTATTTGTTATTCTTCTGGCGTTTCTCGTCGGCTTCGTCGCGTTCGGTGAAAAGGTCACCAGCATGCAGCCGCCGGCTATCGATGAGCCTGCCGATGCCATCATCGTTCTCACCGGTGGCCAGTCCAGAATTCAGGCTGCGGTTGATCTTCTGAAGGACAAGCGAGGAAAGCGGCTTCTGATCAGTGGTGTTCATCCGGCGACCAATGAAAAGGCACTGCAGCGTGCGACCCATGCCGACCAGAGTCTCTTCGATTGCTGTGTCGATCTCGACCGGTCGGCGCTCAACACCATTGGCAACGCGACCGAAAGCGAACGCTGGATTCGTACCAACAACTATCGTCGCGTGATCCTGGTCACCAACAACTACCATATTCCGCGCAGCACGCTGGAAATGTCCTATCGCATGAAGGATGTGGAATTCATTCCCTATCCGGTCGTGAACGGGGACCGCCGCGAACATAGCTGGGTTTCCGAAGGCGACACATTGCGCGTGCTCTTCATCGAATATGTGAAATATCTTGGCGCCGCTGTCCGTGTGGGTACGACCGAACTGTTCGGAACGCAGACCAATCAGAGTGTAACGACCGAGAATTGATCTTGCTGCCGGATTACGATTTCCTGATGGAAATGGCCGTTCTTCCTGATATATCGATGCCGTCACTTTCTGCAGAAAGTCCAGAATTCGTGCGTGATCGTTTACCGGAAGTCGGGAACGAAAATGCTTTAGCCAGGGTCTCCACCGACTGATGCTTCTCTATCTGCGCTCAATCTTGTTCAATGCGGCGTTTTATATCTGCACACTGGTTCAGATGATCGTCTATACGCCTTTCTATTTTCTTCTGCCCCGCAAGAAGGCCTGGATCGTGCCGAAGCTGTGGGCACGGGTCAATCTCTGGCTCCAGAAGCATATTGTCGGCACCGACTATGTGGTTGAAGGATTGGAGAACATTCCTGAGGGCGCTTATATCTGTGCGCCAAAGCACCAGTCTGCCTGGGATACCTATGCTTTCCTGCCCTATCTTGACGATCCCGTGCTGATCCTGAAGCGGGAATTGATGCGCATTCCGCTTTTCGGCTGGTATATCGCGAAAATGCAGATGATCCCGGTCGATCGCGGTTCTCGCGTCAAGGCACTGCATTCCATCACCAAGGGCGCAGAAAAGGCGATCGCGGAAGGCCGCCAGATTCTGATCTATCCAGAAGGAACGCGTCGGGCGCCTGGTGCTCCACCGCACTATAAATATGGCATCGTCCATCTTTACGAAGCGCTCAATCTGCCGGTTTTGCCGATTGCGCACAATGCAGGCCTCTACTGGCCGCGCCGCAAATTTCTGCGTTATCCGGGAACCATTCGCGCCCGTATTCTGCCGCCAATTCCGGCAGGTCTTCCGAAGGATGAATTTCTCAAAAGATTGATTGAAACGACCGAGACGGCCTGCGACGAATTTCTGGTCGCCGCCAGCCGCGATCCCAATCCACCACCCATGCCACCGACCGCCGTTCAAAGACTGAACGAGCTCGGCGCCTAACCCTCACAGCATGTTAACGGCCTGATCACGCTCAATTGCGTTGCGAGAACGACAATTCGCCGCGTTTTCTAGAACTTTCGTTTTTCTTGCGCGCAACCTTGAAACCCGTTATCAGAGCCCGACACGAAAGGACACATCATGAATATTGATGCCATCTCCATCGGCTCCAATCCTCCTGAAGACGTCAACGTCATCATTGAAGTGCCTGTCGGCGGCCAGCCGATCAAGTACGAGATGGACAAGAAGGCCGGCGCCCTCATCGTCGACCGCTTCCTCTATACGCCAATGACCTATCCGGGCAATTACGGCTTCGTGCCACATACGCTTTCGGAAGACGGTGACCCGATTGACGTTCTCGTCTGCAACACCCGTCCGCTGGTTCCCGGCTGCGTGATCAATGTTCGCCCGATCGGCGTTCTGGTCATGGAAGACAATTCCGGCAAGGACGAGAAGATTATTGCAGTACCGTCGCCGCACTTGACGCGCCGCTACGAGAAGATTCACGACTATACCGATATGCCGGAGATCACTCTGAAGCAGATTGCGCACTTCTTCGAACACTACAAGGATCTGGAACCCGGCAAGTGGGTCAAGATCGGTGACTGGGGTGACGAAGATTACGCACGCAAGTTCATCGTCGAAGCTATCGAACGCGCCAAGGGCAAGTAAGTAACAGCTTCCCGTTCCGTTTAGAGCGCCGATCTGATTGGATCAGATCGGCGCTCTTACTTTTTCTATTTTAAGCATAATCTTATCGATCCTCGTTTCACTCCGGTCGGCTTTTGTTTTTAGGCTTGCGAGTGATGCGCTTACAGGAAAAGCGGCAGCAGCGTCGTCCACATGAACTGGCGGATGAAGAAGATGATCAGCAGCAGGACGATCGGTGAAATATCGATGCCGCCGAGATTGGGTAAGATATTGCGGATCGGCCGCAGAACGGGTTCCGTCACCTTGTAGAGAAACTCACCGATCGAAGCCACGAAACGGTTGCCGGAATTGACGACATTGAACGCATAGAGCCACGAGAAGATGGCACTCGCTATAATGATATAGGTGTAGATATCGAGCGCCAAATCAATGGTGCGGAACAATGCGATCATGGAGGCCTCCTTGGCAATTGGCCGAGATGTAGCGGTTGCATCGGGCGAGAACAAGGGCCGAGCGATTGAACGCCGGTATTTTTGAGGCGCGCGGTGTGTGTTTCTAACCGCTGGAACCGCCCGTTTGATGTTGGATAGTGTGGTGAATGAGATCGTTGACATGTTCCAACCAATGATCGCGTACCCGCATGTTGCGCAGATGCTGGAGCGTATTGGCGACATAATCCACATTGGCACCGGAATCGCCGCGAGCAGATGCGACGATCGCTGCGGCACTCTCAGGTGAAAGCGATCCGGCATATTGAATGTGGTGCCGGTCCGCGACATAGGTGACCGCATCGACATTGCGACCGTCAGCGAGGCGCAGGCGCAGATGCTTTTCGTGATAAACTTGGTTCGACATTTCACGTTCGCGCAGATAGGTCATCACTTCGCCAGTCATGTCACCAGGCACGCGAAAAGCGATGCCGAGACATGAGCCACCGGTGTCCAGGCCCAGGACCAGACCCGGTCGGTCCGGCGTTCCGCGATGGACATGCGAATAGATGCACAGGCTGCGCCTGTAGCCGTAAAGGCGCGCCCGGACGGTCTCCACATGTGCAAAGCCCGGTCGCCACATCAGCGAGCCATAGCCGAAAACCCAGAAATCGTTCATTCGCCTGTCATTGAGAGCTGTGGTCATGAAGGGTGTCCATAATGGATCAGTGGACGCCGATTTCCACCGGTAATCAACGGATATCCCTCGATTTTTCTTCTCAATCGCTTCACAAGGCACATTCCTGCCATAATATGGCCAACAGTCGGGAGGAGCAAAACATATCGGGGTTTGGAATGTTCAGTCTGACCCCGGAGCGAGGCTCTTCGAAACAACCGTCTGATTAATGTAAGGCTTTTGAAATGGCGCATACTGGAATGAACGCATCGAAGTCCAGAAAGCGTCCCATCGCGCTCATTGTCATTCTGCTTGTCTTGATCGCTGGCTATACAGCGGGCTGGTTCTATATCGCAAACAGGCTAGAGGCACGAGCCAAGGCCGACATGGCCAAGCTCGCCTCTCAGGGCGTCGGCGTGAAATGCGAAGACTTGCGCATGGGCGGCTATCCGTTGCGCGTCAATGTCGTCTGCGACAGCATTTCCTGGCAGCGTCCTTCTGAAGGCATGGCGTTCCGCGCAGGGCGCTTCACCTCGGGTTCCCCGGTCTATGCGCCACGTTCCCTCTCGAACGATCTGACAGGACCCGCCTTCATCGAATTTCCGGGGCTGGAACCGCTGGAAGTCAACTGGAGCAAGTTTACCTCCAACACCCGGCTGGCACGTCCGTTCCCGACCGAGATTGAGCTCGCTGCGCGTGAAGTAGCTGTCGGTCTTCGCACCGAAGCCACCACGACAGTGCCACTCAGCACGCTTGAGCAGATGGATTTCCGCATGAGCGCCTCGGATGACACATTGAAGGTCAATGGTCGCTTTGCCGGTCTGAAACTTGCCAAGGCAGCGATTGGTACAGCCACCAGCCCTGAAATCGACGGTGTGGCGGATATCGATGTGTCCGATGCCGCGACGTTGCTCGCAAGGGGTGACGCTCCCTTTCATGAACGGTTGCGCGGGCATTCCGGTACCGTCAATCAGGCTTTCCTGTCCATGCCCAATGGAGCGATGGTTTCGGTAGCCGGACCGTTTTCGGTCGATGCTGACGGGCTGATCAATGCCGATGTGAAGCTGACACTGGTTAACCCGCAATCGCTGGCGCAGGCTGGTCAGACAGTGTTTCCCGAGCAGGGTGGCAATATCGCTACCGTTCTGTTTGCTCTCTCGGCCATGCCGAAAGATGAAAACGGCAATCCCGTGATGGAGATTGCCGTTCGCAAGGGTAAGGTCAGCGCTGGATTTATTCCGCTCGGGCGGTTGCCTGCGCTGTAACGCAATATGCGCCCTATTTTTGCTCGCTGGTACGCGTTGCAGCCTGACGGCCGAAATCAGGCGCATCCACTTCCTGACCTGCATCGATGATGCCGCGCCGGACAGCGCGCGTGCGCGTGAAAAGGTCGAACAGCGCTTCACCATCCCCCCAGCGGATCGAGCGCTGAAGCGAGGCGAGATCTTCCGAAAAACGCCCGAGCATTTCGAGGATGGCATCCTTGTTGTGCAGGCATACATCGCGCCACATCGTCGGATCGGATGCGGCCAGTCGCGTGAAATCGCGGAAACCGGAAGCCGAGTATTTGATGACTTCCGACTTGGTCACCTGTTCCAGATCACTGGCTGTGCCAACGATATTGTAGGCGATGATGTGCGGCAGATGCGAGACAATGGCCAGCACCAGATCGTGGTGCTGCGGGTCCATGCGATCAAGTCGTGAGCCGCAGGCGACCCAGAACTCGCTCAGCTTTTCGAGAGCTGCTTCACTCGTGTCGGGCAGGGGCGTCAGAATGCACCAGCGATTGGTGAAAAGCTCTGCAAAGCCGGCATCCGGGCCGGAATATTCCGTGCCTGCGAGCGGGTGGCCGGGAATGAAATGCACATTGTCCGGCAATTCCGGCTGCATCTGCGCAATCACGGAAGCCTTGGTGGAGCCAACATCGGTGACGATGGCACCGGGCTTGAGGTTTGCCGCGATCTGGCGTGCAACCGTTCCTGACGAGCCGACCGGCACAGATACAACGATCAGATCGGCATCCTTGACGGCCTCAGCACTGTCGGTGGTGTAGCTGTCACCGAGACCCAGTTCATCGGCCCGCTTCAGTGTTTCACTGCTGCGCGTGGCGATGGCGATATGATCGGCGAGCTTTTCGCGTCGAATGACGCGCGCCAGCGATGAGCCAATAAGGCCGATGCCGATCAGGGCGATCTTGTTGAAATGGATCGTGGACATTGTACTACTTCAAAAATTCGGTCAGGGCGACGACGACGCCACGATTGGCTTCCTCCGGTCCGACCGTCATGCGCAAGGCATTGGGGAACCCGTAACCGCCGACGCGACGCAGTATATAGCCACGCCCGGAGAGCCACTCGTCGGCCTTGTCGGCGGAATGCGCGCCATTGTCCGGAAAATGGATCAGCAGGAAGTTCGTGACTGACGGCGTAACCCGAAGACCAAGTCTGGTGAACTCTTCGGTCAGCCAGCCAAGCCATTTGTCGTTGTAGGTGATCGATTTTTCGACGTGGGCGCGATCGCGGATGGCCGCAGCACCGGCGGCAATGGCGGCCGAATTCATATTGAATGGCCCGCGGATGCGATTGACGGCATCGACCACATGCAGCGGCGCATACATCCAGCCAATACGTAGACCCGGAAGCCCGTGGATTTTTGAGAAGGTGCGCGTCATGACAACATTCTCGTTGGATGAAACGAGTTCGAGGCCCGATTCATAGTCATTGCGACGAACATATTCTGCATAGGCCGCATCGAGAACCAGAAGCACATGCTTCGGCAATCCGGCATGAAGGCGGCGGACTTCCTCGAAAGGCAGATAGGTTCCGGTTGGATTGGCCGGATTGGCGATGAAGACGATCTTCGTGCGTGGCGACAGGCCAGCCAGAATGGCATCCACGTCGATACGCTCGTTCTTCTCCTTCACCGTGATCGGCGTCGCGCCGGCACCCAGCGTCTGGATCTTGTAGACGGCAAAACCGTGCTCCGTGATGATGGCTTCGTCGCCCGGAGCAAGATAGGTCTGGCAGATCAGGCCAAGCAGCTCGTCGGAACCATTGCCGCACAGGATGTTGGCCATGTTGAGCCCCTGCGTTTCGGCAATTGCCTCACGCAGCGCCAGGGCCTGTCCATCGGGATAAAGCTCCAGCTTCTCGCCTGCGTGTCGATAGGCTTCGACCGCATGCGGGCTAGGCCCGATTGGCGTTTCGTTGGAGGAGAGCTTATAGACCTTGGCAACGCCTTCCACATGTTCCTTGCCGGGTACGTAGGCTGCGATGTCGAGCAGGCCTGCCTTGGGCTGGGGACGGGTAAGGTTCTGCGTATCGGTCATGATTTTGGCTCCGCCAAAAGGTCAATGTTAAAGTTACGATGGGTTAAAGTTACGATGGCGGCATATCCCGCCATTGCGTCCAAGTCGAGAAAAACCTTGTTCGGTAATACTTGCAGACCGCAGCAACTGTACGTTTTCCCGGGCGATGATGCGCAAATGCCCTAACTCTTTTGATCTGTCTTGCTTGTCCGTGCCGGTGCTTTCCGTAATCCGCCAACAGGTGTGCCCTGAGGTGCGAGAACCGGAACGAAGACACGGCGCGAGGAGCGCTGTGCGACAGGCAGTCCCTGATAAAGACGCTTTTGCGCTTCCACCACCAGAACGCCTGAAAAGACCGGCCACAGTCTCCGCCCCATGCCTTCCAGCGCCAGACAGGGCCGCATCATCCATCGGCGCGTGGCGGGCGGAAAATGCAGGGCATCGCTCACCGTGCTCACGGTGAAATTCGCTTCACGCAGCAAGGTCGTCAGCTGTGTGCGGCTATAAGGTCGCCCGCTGCCGAAAGGTGTATGCTCGAAGCGGGCCCAGACACCGCGCCGGTTCGGCACCACGATGACGAGCCGCCCATTGGGGGCGAGGACGCGCCACATCTCTTTCAGCGTTTCTGTCGGATTTTCCGCATACTCCAGCGCATGCACCATAAGCACCCGATCGATCGAGGAATCGGGTAGCGGCAGTTCCTCATCGAAAACAAGCGCTGTTGCCGTTTTCTCTACTGAGGGCCAGGCGACGGCTCCCTGACCGGCAGGCATGAACGCGAATGTCCGCTCCGTATCGGCGCTGAAGCGGTCGAGATAGGGCAGGCTGTAGCCCATGCCGACAAGCCGCTCTCCCGGCACGTGACCCCATAGGCCGGCAAGCGCCATGCGAATGGCGCGTTCCGCGAGATGGCCCAGCGTGGTGTCGTAAAATGATCGCAGTTCGATGATGTCTGGATGCATGAATGTCACGCTATATGAAATCTTGACGCTGGGAAATGGAGAAGCCGGAGCATCTTCATCTGGTGGGGTGCAATTTCCTCAAACCATGCTATAGAGCGTGCCTTTCCGGCGCCTTTGATCGCGCCAAAGTCTGCGCGAAAGCGAACGATCAGGAGAAGCAGCAGATGCCCGAAGTCGGTGGCAAGACAATCGAAGTTCTCTTTAGCCCGGACGAGATTGCCGGTCGCAATCTCGAGCTCGCCAAGGCCATTGCTGAACGCAAGTTCCACAACCTGCTGACGATTTCGATCCTGAAGGGTTCCTTCATCTTTGCAGCCGACCTCATCCGCGCAATGCATGATGCGGGCGTGGAGCCCGATGTCGAATTCATCACGGTTTCAAGCTACGGCAAGGGCACGACAAGCGCCGAAGTTCGTCTTCTGCGCGATATCGACAGCGATGTTCGCGACCGCGATGTACTGCTGATCGATGATATTCTGGAGTCTGGAAAGACACTGAAATTCGTTCGCGAACTTATGCTGGAACGCGGAGCGCGGAGCGTCAGCATTGCTGTTCTTCTCGACAAGAGCGTGCGCCGCAAGGTCGATCTTGATGCCGATTTCGTGGCTTTCGAATGCCCCGACTATTTTGTCGTCGGTTATGGCATGGACGTTGGGCACGCCTTCCGCCAGTTGCCTTTTGTCGGTCGTGTGATGGATTAAGGCTCCGGCCTGCTTCTCAATCGAACTTCAGCAGACGCTGCAGATATTCCTTTTCCATCTGCGGCGTCAGGGCATTACCAAGTTTGCGGCGGATTTCATCGAGAATTTCACGCGCGCGCTGAATATCGATTTCACCTGGAATCTTGACGTCATCGTTGAGGCCGCTGTCGCCGGTACCTTGCTGGCGCCCAAGCGGATCCCTTCCCCGACTGCCATTGGCGCCACTTTGCCCCCGACCTTGCTGGCCCATGGCCTGCTGCATTTTCTGCATCATGTCGCGTCCACCGCGACGCAGTGCATCGAGTGCGCTGCCCTGCTGGTCGCTTGCTTCGGCACCTTCGCTGCGGCCCAACGCATCAGTGGCGTTGCCCATTGATTTTCCGGCATCCGAAAAATCCTTGCCGGGTTCAATACCCATGCCTTTCAAATCGTCCATCAGTTTTTGCAGATCGGATTGAAGGTCCTTTTGCTGCTGCTGCAGTTTGCGCATGGTTTCCGCCATATCGGGTGGCACATCGCCTTTCCCGCCCTGACCGTTCTCGCTCTGGCCGTTTTCGGTTTCACCGCCCGGCTGTCCGCCGCCCATGGAACCGTCATCACCCGGGAACATGTTGTCGCCGAATTCGCCCTCACCATCGCTGCCACCGAATTGGCGCTGCATCTTCTGATCGAGATCGAAGGTTTCGTTCATCGTCTTTTGCTGGCGTTGCATTAGCTCGCCGAGCTTGTTCATCTGCTGCTGCATCTGGCCTTGTTGGCCCTGCTGACCTTGTCCCTGACCTTGCTGACCCTGTTGCATCTGTCCCATCTGCAGATTGTTCATCAGGTTCTGCAATTGCGACAGCAGTTCTTCCGCCTGATCGCGTGAGCCCTGACGCGCGAGATTTTCGATCTGGTCCATCATGCGCTGGAGGTCTTTTTCCGTCAGCATTCGCGCGTTGGGATCGGGAGCGGCTTGGCGTGCATTGGGATTCTGTTGCTGGCGCTGGGCGAATTCCCGCAGGAAATCCTGCATCGCCTTGCGTAGCTCTGCCGAAAGCTTTTCGATCTCCTCTTGTGAGGCGCCGTTCTGGAGAGCGTCTTTCAGGGCCTCCTGTGCCTGACGCAGGCGCTTTTCGGCGGCAGACAGATTTCCATCTTCGATGCCAAGGGCCACCTGCCACATATAATCCGCTGCATCGCGCAAGGCGTCATCGCTCCTGGCGAGACGAAGACGTGTACCAATCGTGACCAGACCCAGATAATGGGCTGCATTCTTGATGGTTTCGTCCGGGCGAAGCGTGATTGCCGACAGCATGTCGAGCACATGATCGCGTTGCGTCGCATCGAGCGCGAGGATACGGCGCTGTTCCGCAACGGCGCGGGCAAGTGGATTGCTGAAAGGGCGCTCGGGCAAGGTGATGATCTTGGTTTCGCTGCGACCGGTTTGTCCGGCAGCGTCGGTTACAACGAGCGTGAGCGCAACTTTTTCACCTGCCCAAGGATGCTCGGTCAGGTCTTTCGACGTCGTGGCGTCCTTCACACCGCGGCGCGGCAGTGCAAGCGGCAGTTCCGGTGCATCGTAGAGCGGTGCGGCTTCCTCATCTTCATCATTGTTGAGCGGGATGATCTCACCTTCGGCCTTTACTGGCGCGTAGTCGTCCTCGATCTGATAGGAAAGTTGCAATGTGCCATTCAGCGCGTGTCCCGGCTCTTTCGTGAAGCGGATCGTTGGCGGGTTATCCGGCGTGACGACAAATTTCCAGCGGGCATCGGTGCCGGAAAGCGCTATGGTTTCATCCTGCTGCAAATCGTAGCGGAAGTTGCGGCTTCCATCGACGACGGCCTGTTCTGCAGGCTCCTTCTGGTCTTCCTTCGCGTTTACCGGCTGTACGTCGCGGCGCTCGCCCTTCGCATCGGTCGCAGTCAGGCGCTCGGAACCGCCACCGATCACGCGGACCGACAGAATGCTGCCTTGCGGTACATTGATTGCGGCCTGTTCGCTGTTGTTCGTCGTGGTCAGGAAGACCGGAGCGCGGCCAGTATAGCGCGGCGGCGTTACCCATGCATCGATGCGGGCAACGGCGGTTCCATCGCTTGGACGGATATGAAAGGCGTCGGCAATGCGCCCACTGTTTGGGCTGAGGCTGTAGGCGAAGGCGGTCACGAAGAGCAGGGCGACCACCGCACGAATGCCGAAGGGGTCGTGTTCGGGAACACGCGTATAAGGCAGGCCGGATTGCAGGTTCTTGAGCCGGTCCGCCATGCGGCGCTGGTGTTCCCGCCACAGGGCGACAGCGAATGGATCATGTTCGCCTGTTGCCATATGGCCTGTCTGGACGGAAAGGGGTTCGTGAACGAGACCGTTGATCGCCTCGATACGGCTTGTGACGTCGCTTTCCGCCGGGGTGCGAAACCGGAACGGCAGATAAAGCGCAATGAGGCTGGCAGTACCGAATAGCGTCAGCACGCCGATATGCAGCCAACGGGGCATCATGCCGAACAGGCCGAACCAGCTCAGGCTGGCAAACAGACCGATGATGAGGATTAGTGGCAGGATCAGCGGCCAGAACCGCTCGAAGCTGATCGAAAGAAAGGCACGCAGACGCAGACGGCGCAGGCTGGCGCCATCGCCTGAAAACAGCCGCAGAAAAACATCCCACGCATGACGCGGCGGGTTTTTACTGTCGTTGCTGCTATCTGTCTGCGGGGCCGCCTTAGGGGCAGTCATAGGTCTCGTCTTTCGCGTCAGCCGATTTCGGTTCGGCTGACAGGATAACACGCATCATGGCAAAGGCGAGGCTTTGCCCCGAGATTTATGGGCCATGATAAATGTGGGCCATGAATAATTATGGTCGCGAGACCTATAACCATTCCGGTACGGAATCGAGCGCGAGCAGTTCTTCATAGGTACGGCGCGGACGCACGACATGATAACGGTCGCTGTCAACCAGCACTTCGGGGATGAGCAGACGGCTGTTGTAGGTGCTGGAAAGCACCGCGCCATATGCACCCGTCGTGCAGACGGCAATCAGATCGCCTGGAGCAGGCTTTGCCACTTCCCGGTCGAGGCCGAGATAGTCGCCTGTTTCGCAGACCGGACCGACAAAATCGGCACGAATACGCGGCGCATCATCCTTCGGCAAAGTGACAGGCTTGATGTCGTGGAACGCATCATAAAGCGTCGGACGAATCAAATCGTTCATTGCCGCATCCACGATGACGAAGTTCTTGGCGTCGCCTTCCTTGACGAAGATCACTTCCGTTACCAGAAGCCCGGCATTGCCGACGATCAGGCGGCCCGGTTCGAACACCGTTTTCAGGCCCAGCGGCTTGATGTGCTTGGCGACGATTTCCGCATAGGCGACGGGTAGCGGCGGAGGTGTATTGTCTGTGCGGTAGGGAATGCCGAGTCCCCCGCCAACATCGACGTGGCGGATGTTGTGACCGTCGGCCTGCAGTTCCTTGACCAGTTGCGCCATCAGGGCGAATGCATTGTCGAAGGGTTCGAGGTGGATGATCTGGCTACCGATATGCATATCGATGCCGACCACGTCGAGACCGGGCAGGCTCGCTGCGCGCGCATAAGCCTCACGCGCCTTGACGCGCGGAATGCCGAACTTGTTTTCAGATTTGCCAGTTGAAATCTTGGCGTGGGTCTTCGCATCCACATCGGGATTGATGCGCAGCGATACGGATGCGACCTTGCCTGCCTTGACGGCGCGAGCGGAAAGAATTTCCAGCTCTGGTTCGGATTCAACATTGAAGCAATAGATGCCCGCTTCAAGCGCGAAGTCCATTTCGTGTGGAGTCTTGCCAACGCCTGAAAAGACGATCTTGTTGGCCGGGATGCCTGCAGCAAGCGCCCGGCGGATTTCGCCTTCCGAAACGGTGTCCGCGCCGGCGCCAAGCTTCGCCAGAGTTTTCAGCACGGCCAGGTTCGAATTGGCTTTCAGCGCGTAGGTCACGAGCGTTTCCATGCCGGCGAAGGCTTCGCTGAACACGCGGAAATGACGCTCGATGGTCGCGCGGGAATAAACGTAAAAAGGGGTGCCAACGGCCTGTGCGATTTCAGGCAGGCTGACATTTTCGGCGTGAAGAACGCCGTTGCGATGTTCGAAATGGTTCACGGGAATGCCCTGCAGCAGAAACTTACAACAGCTTGTCGAGGATGATCGGCTTGTCTTCCTTCGGTTTCGGCTTGGTGTGGCCCTGTTCGTCCGTCACGACGGCGGATGGCGGCGGCTCCAGCGGGCCCTTGCGACCGCAAGCGGCGAGCGTTGCCGCAAGCGCGGCGATCAGAAGCACGGAAGAAATGGCGGAGCGGCCTGTCATCAGCGTTGGTTCCCGAAATATATGATCTTGCTCTAAGTTTTGTCTTTACGCATGTCTTCCAAAACCGGTTCCCACTTTTGGAAGACATGCTCTAGGTCTAACTCATAATGCCCGAAAGTGGAATCATCAGTTCGACAGATGATTCCACATGACGTCATGTTGATCGATTATCAGGCCTTGGTGATGCGCTTCTTCCAGTAACGAATCTGGCGACGCACCTCCTGCGGGGCCGTGCCACCGAAGGACTGACGGCTTTTCACTGATTTCTCGACCGTCAGATAGCCGAAAATCGCATCCGTGATGCCCGGATGAATTGACTGCAGTTCCTCAAGTGAAAGCTTTGCCAGATCGACCTTGCGGCTTTCAGCCAGAGCGACTGCGCGACCGGTGACGTGATGTGCCTCACGGAAGGGCAGCCCCAGTTCACGCACCAGCCAGTCGGCGAGATCGGTCGCAGTGGAATAGCCTGAACCGGCCGCCTTTTTCATTGACGCTACATTGATCGTCAGGTCGCGCACCATGCCGGCCATGGCGGCGATGGCGAGTTCCAGGTTTTCAGCTGCATCGAAAACCTGTTCCTTGTCTTCTTGCATGTCCTTGGAGTAGGCGAGCGGCAGTCCCTTCATGATGGTCAAAAGCGCGACCAGCGAACCGTTGATGCGGCCCGTCTTGGCGCGAACCAGTTCTGCTGCATCCGGGTTTTTCTTCTGCGGCATGATCGACGAGCCGGTGGAGAAAGCATCGGACAGGCGCACGAAATTGAATTGCGGCGTCGACCAGATGACGATTTCTTCCGCAAGGCGCGACAGATGACCGGCGCAGATCGCAGCAAGCGACAGAAACTCCAGCGCATAGTCGCGGTCGGAAACGCTATCGAGAGAATTGCGGGTCGGTTCGCGAAAGCCGAGCGCCTTGGCTGTCATATGGCGGTCGATCGGGAAGCCCGTGCCTGCAAGGGCTGCAGCACCCAAAGGCGATTCGTCCATACGTTCGATTGCGTCACGCACGCGCGACAGGTCGCGACCGAACATTTCGACATAGGCCATGCAATGATGACCAAAAGTGACAGGCTGCGCGGTCTGGAGATGGGTGAAACCCGGCATGACCGTCGCCGCATGTTCTTCGGCACGTTCCAGAAACGCTTCGATCAGATTCTTGAGGGCGGCGGCGGTCTTTTCCAGTTCCTGCTTCACCCAGAGGCGAAAGTCGACGGCCACCTGATCGTTACGCGAACGGGCGGTGTGGAGCCGTCCGGCGGACGGGCCGATCAGATCGGCAAGCCGCGCCTCGATGTTCATATGAATGTCTTCAAGCTTGCGCGAGAAGGTGAACTTGCCGTCCTCGATTTCCTTGAGGATGGTTTTCAGACCATCTTCGATTTGTCGATGGTCTTCTGCCGCAATAATGCCTGTCTTTGCCAGCATGGCTGCATGGGCGAGCGAGCCTTGAATATCCTGCGCATAGAGCTTGCGGTCGAAGCCGATCGATGCATTGATCTCTTCCATGATCGCATCGGGCCCTGAGGCAAAACGGCCGCCCCACATCTGGTTGCTTGATTTTTGTTCGCTCATGCTCATATGCCCCGAGTGACGGTTTGGCGGAATATTGGAAAGAAGTAACGCGACATGGCAGAAGACAACGAAAAGGCGAATTCCGAACAGCAGGCGAAATCGGGAAATCGCAAGATCGTCCTTCTTGCCGCCCTTGCCGGTGTCATTGCCGGTATCGGGGCGGTATACGTGATGGAGCGCCCTTCTGGCAATGTGGTTGCCCAGAATGTTTCGACGAATGTTTCAGCGGAAAGCGATGAAGCTTCGGCACAATGCGTATTGAAAGCGGATAAGCTTAAGGCACTTGATACAGCTGCCACCGGGGGCGTGGCGGCGATGCGTGCCGCTGAAAAGCCGATTTCCGTCTCGCATATTGCTTTCACAGGTCCGGATGGAAAGCAGATGACGCTCGGCGATTTCAAGGGCAAGACACTGCTGGTCAATCTCTGGGCAACATGGTGCGCGCCTTGCCGCGAGGAAATGCCCGCCCTCGACAAACTGGAAGCCGATAAGGGTGGCGACGATTTCGAAGTCGTCGCAATCAACATCGACACTGGTTCGGATGACAAGCCCAAAGGCTTTCTGAACGAAATCGGCATCAAGAATCTGACGCTACACCGGGACGCTTCCATGTCGAGCTTCAACGAACTGAAGCGCAAGAATCTGGCCTTCGGCCTTCCAGTGACGCTGCTGGTCGACAAGGACGGCTGCCAGATTGCATCCATGAACGGTCCGGCGCCATGGGATAGCCCGGAAGCGGCTAAACTCATCGAAGCGGCAAAGAATCTTTAGCCTCGACAAACGACGAAATCAGTGGCTTGCTCCCTTTTTAAGAGAGAGAGCTGCCCATGAGCCTTGAAGTCTGGCTTGCATTTTCCGCCGCGTCCATCGTGCTTCTGGTCATCCCGGGGCCGACCGTCTTGCTCGTCGTCTCATATGCCTTGGGGCAGGGCTGGAAAGCGGCTTTCCCGATGGCTGTCGGTGTCGCCCTTGGCGACTTTACCGCGATGACGCTTTCCATGCTTGGTGTGGGTGCGCTGCTGGCAGCGTCGGCAACCGTGTTCACCGCCGTTAAATGGGCAGGTGCCGCTTATCTGATCTGGCTCGGCATAAAACTGTTTCGCGCTGGTGGAACACTTCATGCCAGTGCCCGACACGACAAGGTGCATCCGGCGCGGATGCTGGTTCATGCGTGGCTCGTGACAGCGCTCAATCCGAAGAGCATCACCTTTTTCGTTGCTTTTCTTCCGCAGTTTCTTAGCCCGCACCGGGATTTCCTCACCCAGATGCTGGTTTTCGAAAGCACGTTCCTCGTACTCGCTTTCCTCAATGCTTTTACCTATGCACTTCTGGCGACCCGGGCACGCCGCTTCTTCTCAAGCGAACGCGCGCTGCGCATTTTCAATCGGGCTGGCGGAACATTGCTGATCGGTGCTGGCGTCGCGACTGCCTCAATGCGATCAACCTGAGACGAAACCCGCGCGTTTTAGCCGGACGATGGCAAGATCAAGTGCGGAAAGGAATGCAGAGCGGTCCTTGGGCGAAAATGGAGCGGGTCCGCCTGTAACTTCGCCTGCGGAACGCAAACTATCCATCAGATTGCGCGTCGCCAGCGTGTTGCCGATGGTGCTTTGGGTGTGAACGCGTCCGTTCGGTGCGATCACCGAAGCGCCTTTTTCGAGCGAGCGGCTTGCCAAAGGAATGTCGGCGGTAATCACGATTGCACCCGGTCGCGAATTCTCGGCGATCCAGTCGTCGGCGGCGTCGAGCTTGTCCGATACGATAACCCGTTCCACACGCTCCGCATCGCGGGGAATGGCAATGAAACTGTTGGCCACCAGCATGACCGGCAGATTGTGCCGTTCCGCCACGCGATAGATTTCAGCTTTCACCGGGCAGGCGTCAGCATCGACGAGAATGCGGATGGTTTCAGGTTCAATGTTCATGCCGCTTCATAAAATGCGGGCGGCTGTTTGGCAAATTCAACGCTGCGATCAGTTTTATGCGATAGGCGTTCGCCGCAAAGCGGTATAAGGCGGGCCGCGAAAGTGAGAGTTCTGCCATGGCCGCCCGTTTGTTCCCCGTCATGTTTGTCCTGCTTTGGGCCACCGGTTTTATCGGAGCCGGGCTTTCCATGCCTTATGCCGAACCATTTACTTTCATGGCGGTGCGTTTTTCCATCGCGGCTGTCATCATGACACTTTGGGCGCTGGCGAGCCGGAGTATCTGGCCGAAAGGCGATGTGCTTCTTCATGCGGCGATTGCCGGTTGTCTCATCCACGGTGTTTATCTTTCCGCCTTGTTCTGGGCCGTTCACCACGGCCTGCCTGCGGGAATGTCAGGTCTGGTGGCGGGCCTTCAGCCGATGTTGACCACGCTGATTGCGGCCATTCTTCTGGGAGAACGAGCGAGCGGGCGGCAATGGACGGGGCTTCTGATCGGTTTCTGCGGCGTCGCCATGGTGGTATGGCCGAAGTTTTCGGCTGGCAGCGGTGTCGATCCGAAAAGCCTGGCGGCGGCATTTTTGGCTGTGGTGGCGATCAGCACTGGCACAGTCTGGCAGAAGCGGTTCGGCACGGCTGGTGATCTCAAGGCCGGGACGGCGGTGCAATACATCGCTGCGGCCATTTTGACTGCTATCTGTGCCTTTGCTTTCGAAACACGCGTCATGATCTGGTCGCCATCGCTGATTTTTGCTCTGGTCTGGCTGACGCTTGCTATTTCTATCGGTGCCATTCTGGCGCTTCTCGTCATGATCCGCGAAGGCGCCATGTCGAAAGTCGCATCGTTGTTCTATCTGGTGCCCGGCACCGCCGCGATCATGGCCTATCTGATTTTTGGTGAAACGCTATCGGCAATCCAGATTGCAGGTATGGTGGTGACGACGCTTGGCGTTGCACTGACTACTTTACGTCGATGAGCTCGGGTTGTTGTTCGCGCTTGCGAAAAATCATGATCGCGGCGTTTATTTCCGCACCGATGATGAAAATTGCCGAGAGCATATAGAGAAAGACGATGGCCACCATGATGGAGGCGAGGCCCGCATAGGTCGTCACATAGGTGGCGAAAGTTTCCAGATATTTTGCGAAGGCCATCGCGGCGGCAAGCCAGGCGATGAGCGTGATCAATATGCCGGGCAGTATGTCACCGAGGCTGCGGCGTCCGGCTGGAAGCCAGATATGCACCATGAACAGTGCCAGAACCAGAACCCCCACTGCCACAGTATAGCGCCAGAACGCAATCGTGCCTGTGAACGGCGCTATATCGGGAAACCATTGTTCGGCAAGACGCACGGCAAGCGGGGCCAGAACCAGCAGAAAGCTGATTGCCATCAGGCTCAGAGTGCCGACGAGAACGAAGCCCAGACTTTGCAAGCGGCAGAAAATGATCGAGCGCTGGTCGGTGACGCGATAGGCTCGGTTGAGCGCGATGCGCAGCGCCTCCACGCCGTTGGAGGCGAAATAGGCCGCTGCAATAACGCTCAATGTCAGAAGTCCGCTGCGCTGCACGGTCAGCACGTTCATCACTTCGTTGGCAATTGGGGCTGCGATGTTCGACGGCCACATATCGAAGATGACATGCACCGCCGTATCGGCGAATTCCTTGGTGCCGAGAAAGCTTGCAAGCGTTGTGGCAAAGATAAGGAACGGAAACAATGCCATCAGGCCGGAAAGGGCTATATGGCTAGCGAAGGCCCAGCCATCGTCCGAACTGAAATGACCGATGACATCATAGGTGATCTGACGGAGAAAACGTCTGATTTTTCGCATCCGCAGATTTGTCCCTCAAAGCCCTGATCGGTATTCGATAGTGTTCAGCCGGTGTTTCAAGGCCTTAAATCTAGCATTGGTCTGCGGATTGCAAGGGCGCGACCCGTTTTAAACCGGAGCCGAATCAAGCAAGCTTGGCGAAATGACAGCGGGAAACGAACATATGGCTCCGGCACAAACCGGTCAGAACCGACAGCGTAATATCATCATCACCGGCTGTTCCTCCGGTATCGGTGCCTATTGTGCCGAAGCACTGCACAGTCAAGGCTGGCGCGTCTTTGCGACCGCCCGCAAGGATGCGGATATTGCGGCACTCAAGGCGCAGGGAATGGAAGCGCATTATCTCGACTATACGGAACCGCAGTCGATCGCGGTCTTAGCCGATGAGGTGCTGCGCCAGACGGACGGCAAGCTCGATGCCCTGTTCAATAATGGTGCTTATGCTCAACCCGGCGCGATAGAGGACTTGCCGGTCGAAGCCTTACGCCAGCAGTTCGAAGCCAATTTCTTCGGTTGGCACGACCTTACCCGACGCGTGGTTCCGGTCATGCGCAGGCAAGGGCATGGGCGCATCGTGCATTGCTCGTCGATCCTCGGCCTCGTACCGATGAAATGGCGCGGTGCTTATGTGGCGTCAAAGTTTGCGCTTGAAGGACTGATGCTTGCGCAGCGCATGGAGCTGGAAGGCTCCGGTATCGATGTGTCGCTGATCGAGCCTGGCCCGATTGCTTCGCGCTTCACTTACAACGCCGCCAGCCACGCCAGAGCCAATATCGACATGGAAGCTTCGGTGCATCGCGAGCTTTACCAGCGCCAGATGGCGAAACTGGAAGGCGGCGGTACAAAATCCAAGAACAAGCTTGGACCGGAAGCCGTCTATGCTGTACTGCTTCATGCATTGGAGGCGCCGCGTCCCCGCCCGCATTATGTGGTGACGAGACCGGCGAAACTTGGGTCACTGGCACGGCGCCTGATGCCGGCACGCTGGCTCTACCGGATGCTGTCCGACCAGTCATGAGGTCAGGAACAGTGCGCGTGGGAAGGAAATAAAATGGACGTTCTGTTCAAGGGCGCGGCAATGGTGGCCATGTTTGCTGTGGCCGTCGTTCTGATCATCGGTCTGCGCAACATGATGCGCGGCGGTGACGGCAATTTCTCGAACAAGATGATGCAGCTGCGTGTTTTCCTGCAGTTCATTGCCATCGTTCTGATCGTTGGTGCGATCTATTTTGCCCGCCAGAAAACTGGCCAGTAAATATGGTCAAGCTCAACAAGATCTATACCCGGACGGGCGACAAGGGCACGACCGGACTTGCCAGCGGACCACGGCGGCTGAAGTCGGACCTGCGCGTCGAAGCCTATGGTACGGTGGATGAAACCAATGCCTGCATTGGCATGGCGCGCCTTCACACCGGCGGCGAAGATAATCCTCATGCGCAAATCGATGCCATGCTGGGCCGTATCCAGAACGATCTTTTCGACCTTGGCGCGGATCTTTCGACGCCGGATGATGGCAAGCCGCTCGCCTACGAACCTTTGCGCATCGTCGCATCGCAGGTTTCGCGTGTGGAAGCCGATATTGACCTCCTCAATACCGATTTGCAGCCGCTGCGTTCGTTCATTCTTCCGGGCGGCTCGGCGGCATCTGCCGCGTTGCATCTCGCTCGCACGGTTTCACGCCGGGCTGAACGCCTGATGGTTGCGCTTGCTCGCGTCGAAGGAGAGGTCGTTTCGGCGGAGGCTTTGCAATATATCAACCGCCTCTCCGATTTCCTGTTCGTGGCGTCGCGAACCGTCAACGATAACGGCGCGCAGGACGTTCTCTGGGTGCCCGGCGCCAACCGTTAGAGCATGTCTCCCGAAAGTGGGAACCGGTTTCGGGATAAAGACATGCGAAAAGACAAACATTTAGAGCGCCGGTCTGATTCAATCAGATCGATACGCGCTCTAAACGCCACGTCTGTTGCCCCAGATCAGCACGTGAAGCTGGGGCAGGACGTGCGCTTCGTACCAGCCATCCGCAATTACCTTTTCGACCAGCCATTCCATTCGCCGCATGATGCCGTCGATATCGATTGCGGCATCATGTGCTTCGGGCGGCGGCGGTGTGTGATTGCCGGGCTGGAGATAGACCGGTAGACTGGAATATTGACTGGCTACATCTTTCGCGAAGGCATAATCAGCATCGTCGAAGATGACGAATTTCAGCACCGTTCGCGGCGTTCTGCCTGCAGCCTCGACACAGACCGCAAGCGCATCGAAATCGGCATCCATACCGCTTGAAGGCGGCTTTGGGCTCAGTACCAGTGTGTCGAGCGCGGAAAACCAGTCTTGCGCGACCGATCCTTGGGTTTCCAGTGCAAAGCGATAGCCATCGGTCTTGCCGTGCTCGATCAAGGGTCCCAGCGGTTGAATGGCCGGATTGCCGCCAGAAAGTGACACTTTTAGTGGCTTATTTCGGGAAAGTGTCGTCACTTGATCCCAAACTGCCTCCACGCTCATCGCTTTCCACTCGCGACGAAAACGGCTTTCGACGGCATGCAGGCTATCGCACCAGACGCAGCGATAATCGCAGCCACCGGTTCGCACGAAGACGGTCGGCTCACCGATCAGCACACCTTCGCCCTGTATCGTGGGGCCGAAAATCTCTGCGATGCGTATTTGCGTCACGGTCTGTACTCGGCCCATGTCTTGGGCGTTTCACTGACCCGCACGGCGGAAATTTCCGGCCAGCGCGCATAACACCATTCGAAAAAATGCCGGGCGAGGGTTTCAGCCGTGCTCTGGTCGTGGCCCAGAACATCGTTGAGATGGCGGTGGTCAAAACAATCATCGATGTGGCGCTTGAACGGCGCCAGCTCATGATAATCACGGACAAAGCCGTGCTGGTTAAGATCGTCAGCCGAGAGCTCGACCTCAACAATATAATTGTGGCCGTGCAGGCGGGCGCATTGATGATCGTCCGGCAGCCCGGTCAACTGATGCGATGCGGAGAAATGAAATTCCTTGGTAATGCGAAACATCAGGCGTTCCTCTTCTCGATTGCCGAGCGCCAGAAATCCGCATCTTCATAAAGGGTCGGATCCTGGATGCCGGCGAGATGGAAGGCTTCGCGTCGCTCGACGCAGGTGCCGCAGCGTCCGCAGTGATGTTCGCCGCCCTTGTAGCAGGACCATGTCGCGGCAAAGGGCGCACCGTATTTTGCGCCGTCGATAACGATATCGGCTTTGGATGCATGCACATAAGGCGCGAGCAGTTTTATGTCCGCGTAACCGTCCAATGCATGGTTCTGCATCGTCTGGAAGGCATCGATAAAACCGGGGCGGCAGTCGGGATAAATGAAGTGATCGCCGCCATGGACGGCAAGGGCTATCGCCTCAGCTTTTTGGGCAACGGCCACGCCGAATGCTATTGCCAGCATGATCGCATTGCGGTTCGGAACGACGGTGATCTTCATCGTTTCTTCGGCATAGTGTCCGTCCGGCACATCGATATTGTCAGTGAGTGCGGAGCCGGTCAGGCTGGCGCCGATGTTGGTGATATCGATGATCTGGTGGGGAATGCCGAGCCTTTCGGCGCAGGCTTTGGCCGAATCCAGTTCCTTTTTGTGGCGCTGGCCATAGTCGAAGGAGAGGAGGGCGGTGAGTTGGTGTTCGCTTGCAATTCTGTAAGCAAGCGAAACGGAATCGAGTCCGCCGGAGCAGACGACGAGCGTTTTCATAAGTCAGGGTTCCTTGTTTTGACCGGGTAGGCTGCGACCGGATTGCGAGGCGTTACCTAAAGCATGGCGCATCGCTTGTAAACGACATGAAAACGGGAGGTGTCGGGTTGCTCGGTTTTGGAATGACCTCTTGTCAGAATAAATTGATTTTAATCGATATAGCGGCCTGTGCCTGATTGACGTGCACGTCAACCGCCTTTAGGTTTCGTGCCGGTTCCCGGCGGATAGGCAGCGCATTTGCGTCATAACCCAAGTTGCGCTGGTGCCGCTTTCATGTCGGATTTTGACATGCGGGTGGGAGTTCACGGCGGCATAGTCGTGCTGCAAGAGTCATTGAAGAGGTAATCGCGGATGAAAGTCCTTGTCGCAGTGAAACGGGTTGTCGATTACAACGTAAAGATCCGTGTAAAGGGAGACGGTTCGGGCGTTGAGCTTGCGAACGTCAAGATGTCGATGAACCCTTTCGATGAGATCGCGGTTGAAGAAGCGATCCGTCTGAAGGAAGCGGGCAAGGTGACGGAAATCGTCGCGGTTTCGGTCGGCCCGGCACAGGCACAGGAAACGCTGCGTACCGCACTTGCCATGGGCGCCGATCGTGCGATCCTGGTGAAGTCGGACGAAACGGTTGAGCCGCTTGGCGTTGCCAAGGTTCTCAAGGGCGTGGTCGATGCGGAAAAGCCGGATCTCGTCTTCCTCGGCAAGCAGGCAATCGACGATGATTCCAACCAGACTGGCCAGATGCTTTCGGCCCTTCTCAACTGGAGCCAGGCGACGTTCGCCTCGAAGGTGGAACTGGGCGACGGTTCGGCCAAGGTAACGCGCGAAGTTGATGGTGGTCTCCAGACCATCGACGTGAAGCTTCCGGCTATCGTTACGGTCGATCTTCGTTTGAACCAGCCGCGCTATGCGTCGCTGCCGAACATCATGAAGGCCAAGAAGAAGCCGCTGGACGAGAAGTCGCCTGCCGATTTCGGCGCCGACATTGCGCCGCGTCTCAAGGTCCTGAAGACTGAAGAGCCGGGTGGCCGCAAGGCTGGCGTGAAGGTCGGTTCAGTTTCTGAACTGGTCGAGAAGCTCAAGGCCGACGGCGTACTCTAAAGAAATCGGAAGGGACGATATAAATGGCTATTCTTCTTATTGCCGAACATGACAATGCAACCCTTTCCGACCAGACGGCGAAGGCGCTGACGGCGGCTGCCCAGATCGGCGGCGACGTGGATGTTCTGGTTGCAGGCAAGGGCGCGAAGGCTGCAGCCGATGCTGCCGCCAAGCTCAAGGGTGTGCGTAAGGTTCTGCTTGCTGAAAGCGATGGACTGGAAAACCGTCTGGCCGAGCCAACGGCCGCTCTCATCGTGGAACTGGCAGGCAATTACGACACGATCATTGCTCCGGCAACGACCTCGGCCAAGAACATCCTGCCGCGCGTTGCAGCGCTTCTCGATGTGATGCAGTTGTCCGAAATCATGGAAGTCGTGTCGGCTGATACGTTCAAGCGTCCGATCTATGCGGGCAATGCGATCCAGACGGTCCAGTCGACCGATGCAAAGAAGGTTATCACCGTGCGTACCGCGTCGTTCCAGGCAACGGGCGAAGGTGGTTCGGCTGCAGTTGAAAGCGTCAATGCAGCAGCCGATCCGGCGCTGTCGAGCTTCGTCGGCAATGCATTGTCGGATTCGGACCGTCCGGAACTGACCTCGGCCAAGATCATCATCTCCGGCGGTCGTGCGCTCGGTTCTGCCGAAAAGTTCCAGGAAGTGATCCTGCCGGTTGCCGACAAGCTTGGTGCAGCGGTCGGCGCAAGCCGTGCTGCAGTCGATGCGGGCTACGCGCCGAACGACTGGCAGGTTGGCCAGACCGGCAAGGTGGTTGCCCCGGATCTCTACATCGCCGTCGGAATCTCCGGTGCGATCCAGCATCTGGCCGGTATGAAGGACAGTCGCGTGATCGTGGCGATCAACAAGGACGAGGAAGCGCCGATCTTCCAGGTGGCCGATTACGGCCTCGTCGGCGATCTCTTTACGATCCTGCCGGAACTGCAAAAAGCGCTTTAATCGATCAGAAAGCGGCGGGCTAGTCCCGCCGCTTTTTCATTTGGAAAGCCTTCTGATACGAAAGCGCTGTTTTGCCTTTCTCTGAATGAGGGCTGTATCCGTCTCGGGCAGAATTGGTATAGTGAAGCATCTCCAGCAAAAGTGCGAAGCGGTTTTGCGTTGGACAATGCGAAAAGACAAAGACAGAGCATTTCCAGCAAAAGTGCGAAGCGGTTTTGCTGGGGGTAATATGTAAGAACAAAAGTTAGAGCATATGCTCTCGGCCTCGGCTCTGTTGTGGAGCGGCTGAATGAAGGAGTTATGACTGTGGCAATCAAGACGGTAGGGGTGGTCGGCGCAGGACAGATGGGCAGCGGTATTGCTCATGTATGCGCGCTGGCCGGGTTCGATGTGCTTCTTCACGATGCGGCAGCGGACCGGCTGGAAAAGGGCATCGCCACCATCAATGGCAACATGGCGCGTCAGGTTGCCTCAGGCAAACTGCTGGAAGACCAACGCGCAGCGGCGATGAAGCTTATCCGTCCGGCAAATTCCATGGAGGATCTGGCGGGTGTCGATCTAGCCATCGAAGCGGCAACGGAAGACGAAACCGTCAAGCGCAAGATTTTTGCGCAGCTTTGCACGGTTCTGAACCCCGAAGCGATTCTCGCAACCAACACGTCGTCGATCTCGATCACACGTCTCGCATCCACGACCGACCGTCCAGAGCGTTTTATCGGCATTCATTTCATGAATCCCGTTCCTGTGATGAAGCTTGTCGAACTGGTGCGCGGCATCGCAACGGATGAGGAAACCTTCCGCAAGTCGAACGATTTCGTGACCGCGCTTGGCAAGACGATAACCGTTGCCGAAGATTTTCCGGCCTTTATTGTCAATCGCATTCTGTTGCCGATGATCAACGAGGCCATCTACACGCTTTATGAAGGGGTCGGCAGCGTCGAAGCTATCGATACAGCCATGAAGCTAGGCGCCAACCACCCGATGGGGCCGCTACAGCTCGCCGATTTCATTGGCCTCGATACCTGCCTCTCCATCATGCAGGTTCTGCACGACGGGCTAGCGGATTCCAAGTATCGCCCGTGCCCGCTTCTGGTCAAATATGTCGAAGCAGGCTGGCTGGGACGCAAGACGGGTCGCGGCTTTTACGATTATCGTGGTGAGCATCCGGTTCCGACGCGGTAAGGCGCTTGAATTTTTGAGCATGAAAGGCCGGTTAAAACCGGCCTTTTTCAATTGTGGCGATAATTCGCGACCTGTGGAAAAGCTTCAACATCCTTACCATTAACTTACCCTTAACCATAAGGGTTCAGAGCTTATTCATCTTTGATTGTTAAAGTTTTCATTAAGATGTTCGGAAATGAACAACGTTTCAGAGCCCGGTTAGTCGGGACAGGACGGGCATCCATTCCGAACAGCATGTTTTTTGACGAAGGTGAAGACGATGAGCATTCTTGTTCAGCTGCGTGACAGCGTTAATGTCATCCGCGAGTTCGTTGCACCGAGCTACAGGCCCGAGCGCCATTATATGCGCGGGCCAGGCCCGGCTTGCGCCGCACGCACGCACCATTGATATGAGCGCTTAAAGCCTCCGTTTGCTTGGCGAACGGACCGGCATTTAAAAAAGTAAAGCCAGAACGGTTCACCGCTCTGGCTTTTGTTTTTGGCCACCGCGTGTGAGTGCGGATTATTCCAGACCTTCAAACAATGCCGTCGAAAGATAGCGTTCGGCAAAGGACGGAATGATGATGACGATGTTCTTGCCAGCGTTTTCCGGGCGCTTGCCGATTTCAACAGCAGCGGTCAGAGCCGCGCCGGAAGAAATGCCGACGGGAATGCCTTCGAGACGGGCCAATAGGCGCGCATTGGCAAAAGCGTCTTCATTGGAGACCTGAACGACCTCATCATAGATGCTGGTATCGAGCGTCTTCGGGGCGAAGCCTGCGCCGATGCCCTGAATTTTGTGCGGGCCGGGTGCGCCACCGGAAAGTACCGGTGAATCCTTCGGTTCGACGGCGATCACCTTGAAGGACGGCTTGCGCCCCTTGATGACTTGACCGACACCGGTAATCGTGCCGCCGGTGCCGATGCCGGAGATCAGGATATCTGCTTCACCATTGGTGTCGTTCCAGATTTCCTCAGCCGTCGTGAGGCGATGGATTTCCGGGTTGGCCGGATTTTCGAACTGCTGCGGGATGATTGCGTTCGGGTTGCCTTCTGCAATGGCTTCTGCTTCCGCGATAGCGCCCTTCATGCCTTTTGCGCCTTCGGTCAGAACCAGTTCGGCACCGAGAAGCTTCAAAAGCTTGCGGCGTTCCACCGACATGGTTTCCGGCATGGTGAGAACGAGGCGATAACCCTTGGCCGCAGCAGCAAAAGCCAGCGCGATACCGGTATTGCCGGAAGTCGGCTCGACGAAGACTGTCTTGCCCGGCACGGCGCGACCGTCGCGTTCCAGAGCTTCGATCAGCGCCAGACCGATACGGTCCTTCACACTGGCCAGAGGGTTGAAGAACTCCAGCTTGGCCAGAAGATTGGCTTCCACGCCCTTTTCCTTGGCGAACTTGTTAATGCGCACGAGCGGTGTATTGCCGATTGTGTCGAGGATGGAATCGTAAACGCGGCCACGGCCTGCGGTCTTACCAGCTTGTGGTTCGTTCAGGGGCTTGTTCATGGCGTGATCTCCCTATTTGTCGCGCAAAGTTTAAGTGGAAACTGCGCAAAAGCATAGTTGGGTACGTGCGCCCGGCACATCAAGTTTAGAAATTTATTCTTTATAATTGAATAAATTGGAAGTAAATTCCATCATAATTGGGAGGGAGCGTATTAGCTTGGGGTAAAGCTTGATTGATCCGCGTCAATGCGTTGCGACGGGGAGGCGCGCATCATCGGGTATCAGGCAGCCAGGAGAAGATGAATGTACAAGAACATATTGATCGCAACCGATGGATCGGAACTCGCTGAGAAAGGCGTCGACCAAGGCGTTGCGCTGGCCAAGGAAACAGGCGCAAAGGTTATTTTCGTGTCCGTGACAGAGCTTCTGCCATCCTATGGCATTGTGGTTGCGGCTGAATGGGCGTCGAGCCCGGCGGCATTTCAGGAATATCGCGAGGCCATCACCAAAGCGGCCACCGAAATTCTGTCGAAGGCCAAAGCCAAGGCAATGGAAATCGGCGTTAGTGCTGAGGCCGTGCATGTCGAAAATCAATCTCCGGCGCAGGGCATTGTCGAGGCTGCGAATGCCAAGAATGCCGATCTGATCGTCATCGCATCGCATGGCCGTCGCGGCGTGAACAAATTGCTGCTGGGAAGTCAGGCAGCGGAGGTGCTGTCGCTTAGCACCGTGCCGGTGCTGGTCATCAAGTAATCGACGGCTATGCGCGCCTCTTCCGGCATCGCAGCGATTTCTCTAAAAGGCATAACAACGCAAGAAGATTCCTGAATACCTCTGTTAAGCTCCTCCTGTCCGAATACGGACGGGAGGATTTTCTCAAGGAGGTATTCATGACTGCGCCACGGCCTTCAAAGACCATGTTGGGCAATCATCCGCTTCATCCCGAAACGCAGATGCTCAATTATGGCTACGATCCGGAGCTTTCCGAAGGAGCGGTCAAGCCACCGGTATTCCTGACGTCGACTTTCGTTTTCAAGACTGCCGAAGACGGACGCGATTTCTTCGATTTCGTTTCCGGTCGCAAGGAACCGCCTGCCGGTGTCGGTGCTGGTCTCGTCTATTCCCGTTTCAACCATCCCAACAGCGAGATCGTTGAAGATCGCCTCGCGGTCTATGAAGGCACCGAGAGCTGTGCGCTGTTTTCTTCCGGCATGTCGGCCATTGCCACGACGCTGTTTGCTTTTGCACGCCCGGGCGATGTCATTTTGCACTCGCAACCGCTCTATGGCGGCACGGAAACGCTCCTTGCAAAAACGTTTCTCAATTTCGGCGTTGAAGCCGTTGCTTTCGCCGATGGCGTGCACGAAGCCTCGATAGAACAAGCAGCTGACGAGGCTGTTCGCAAGGGACGTGTTTCGGTGATTCTGATCGAGACGCCTGCCAATCCGACCAACAGCATTGTCGATATTGCCGCCATCCGGTGTGTCGCGGAAAAGATTGAACAAAAGCAGGGGCATCGTCCGATCATTGCCTGCGACAATACCCTGCTCGGCCCGGTCTATCAGAAGCCTCTCGACCACGGTGCTGATCTTTCGGTCTATTCGCTGACCAAATATGTCGGCGGACATTCGGATCTGATTGCCGGGGCAGTGCTGGGTGCCAAGGCTGTTGTAAAGCAGGTCAAGGCATTGCGTGGTGCGATCGGCACGCAGCTTGACCCGCATTCATGCTGGATGCTGGGTCGCTCGCTTGAAACGCTCGGACTTCGCATGGAACGCGCCAACAACAACGCGCAGGCAATTGCGGAATTCCTGCGCGATCATCCGAAAGTGGAGAAACTGCATTATCTCCCATTTGAGGATGAGAATTCGGACGTTGGTGCTTTGTTCAAACGCCAGTGCAGTGGTGCGGGGTCGACCTTCTCCTTCGATATCAAAGGCGGGCAGGCGGCGGCATTCCGCTTCCTGAATGCGCTTCAGATATTGAAGCTTGCTGTCAGTCTCGGCGGTACGGAATCGCTTGCAAGCCATCCTGCCGCGATGACCCATTCGGGCGTTCCCGTCGATGTAAGAGAGCGTATCGGTGTGCTGGAATCAACGATCCGACTTTCCATCGGCATCGAGCATCCCGACGATCTGATTGCCGATCTGGCGCAAGCACTCGAAGCGGCGTGACAAGAAAATTTGTGGTGGAATGAATGGTGCGGGTGGTCGGAATCGAACCGACACTCCTTTCGGAACCGGATTTTGAGTCCGGCGCGTCTACCAGTTCCACCACACCCGCACATTTCTGCCGAAGCAGTTCGATATGGTCCAAAGGGACAGCGGGTTGGGATATACCGGCTAAACGAAACGAGGTCAATTGCTCAAAAGTGCAGCTTTCACTCCTCTTCAGACAGACGGCTGAAAGGGTAAGAAGTAACGACGTGTGATTCAATCAACCGCTCATCGTCACGGCAGCGTTCCAGTCAACAAGCCCGTTCCTGATCGTGTCAGGCGCAGCAGGCTTTATGTGGTTGCGCGGCTTTGAGATAAGCCGCCGTCATCTATCTGCGCAAGTTCGCTTCAACCAGATTCCAGAAGACCAGCAAGGCTATGAAGCCCAGCAGGACGTAATCCAGCGTGCTGACATAGTGAAAATATTCCATGGCGCATCTCCTTCCCCGGGAGGGCGCGATAGCGTTTGAGCCAGACGGAAGCTTTTATAATTATCCGGGCTTCGGACACTTGTTCAAAGTGCCGGATTGCACCGGTGCGGACCTCCTCTTCCGCCTGTCCATGCGCTCTCCCAAGGCAAAGTGTATCACGCTTTGTCGTATGGCTCAAATTATTGGTTTGGCTAATATAATCAGCCATCTGCGCGCGATGCCAAATGTCCTAGTTCGACGTTGCGACATTGGCTTTCCGGCAGTTGGCAAAGCGGTCGAGCGCCTGATCATAGGCTGATGTTTTCACGCCCATCATGCCGATGACCGTGTGGAACAGATTGTCGTGCGAAGAAGGGGCGGCAGCATCCTGTTTGACGCAAGCCGTGTCGAGCCTGGTGGCGTTCGCATAGTCCGGCGAGAACCACGCGACGAATGGGATGTGTGTCTGGACGTCAGGCGCGATGAAATAGGGCGCTGCATGCAGATAAAGACCATCTTCGCCCAGCGATTCGCCATGGTCGGACATATAGATCATGGCGGGGGCAAAACGGTCTTCGCTTGCCTTCAGGACGTTGATGATCTCCGATAATATATGATCAGTATAGAGGATCGAATTGTCGTAGGCATTGACGATCTGGTCCGTCGTGCAATCGGAAAATTCGCTCGTGCGGCACTCTGGTTTGAACTTGGCGAATTCCGGCGGATAACGCCGATAATAGGATGGTCCGTGACTGCCTGTCATGTGCAGGACAATCGTGGCATTGTCATTAACGTCCTTCAGGTGGTCACGGAGCTGGTCGACCAGAATTTGGTCAAGACATTCGCCGCCTTCGCAATATTGCGCATTGTTTGAATTCTGCAGGTCGACCGTCGGTATGCGGTCCGAAACGCCCTTGCTGCCGGTATTATTCTCGTACCACGCAACCTGCACGCCGGCATGATTGAGGAGGTCCATCAGATTTTCCGAGCTATGGAACTTGGAGCTCGAATATTCCTCGCGCGGAAAGGGCGAGAACATACATGGCACGGAAACGGAGGTGTCCGTGCCGCAGCTTGTTGTGTTCGTGAAGGTGACGATATCCTGCTGCTTCAGTTCGGGATTGGTCTCACGCGGGTAGCCGTAAAGGCTGAAATTCTGGGCGCGTGCCGTTTCGCCCACCACGATAACGGTCAGGAGCTTCTTGCCCGACGCAATCGGCGGCAGCACCTGTTTTGCATCGAGGCCGAGCGGCTGCATGACGATCTGCCTGTCATTCAGGTCACGCACGATATATTGCACGGTGCTCTTGAGCGGTGTGCCGGGCATCAGCCGTTCCATGATGTCGGAGCGGTGCTCGCGGTACATGGAGGAGAAGCTGCCGTAATCGGAGCCGATAAGTGCGATTGCGACGGCCAGGCAGACGATGATCGAGACAGTATTGACCAGAAGCTTCTGCAGCAAAGGCCGGTGCCTCACGCGGACCCAGATGACGAGAAGCGAGGGAATGACGGCGTAAAGCAGCATATGCAGCAGAAAGCCCGTTGTTATCAGATGACCCGACTCGGCTTTTGTCGTCGTGAGTGTCGCCTCGACCACGTTGCGGTCGATGATGGTGCCGAACGTGTCCGTAAAATAGGCCCCGCCTGCTGCAACCCATATTGCGAAAATCAGAACCGGCTTGATGATATATTTCGCCGAGAAGACCATCAGCACAGCAATATGGATGAGAAGGATGGCCGCTGCCCCAACAACCAGCTTTTGCGGATGGTCGGAAAAGTAGGCGATCAGCCGCTGCCAGAAGGAGCTATTGGTGAAAGCGAGGAGATAAAATGCGGTCAGGACGCAAAGCGTGCCGCTGGCGATAGTCGGGCGTGGAAACCGCATTCCTGAACCTTCAAAATTCCGAAGTGGCTGTTGAGGATGGAGCTTCGCAGGGCTTCCGCAAAACTGCAATCGCAACATTCTTGCCGGATAATCCAGCATCGGAGATTCAGGACAGCGATTTCTGGGCTTTTTTAAGGTCGCTTAAACTTGCCCCTACTTCCTCTCGGTGAAGCTGCGGATGCGATTGCGCACGATGCGGGCCAGATTGCGGGTTCGCTGATAAAGATGAATCTGCGAGGCAGCCTGACGGACGAGCTTATCCGTGGACGGGTTGAGGCCAATCACCAGCGTTTCGATTGTCTCACGCTTGTCGAAGAGCCGCATCATGACCGGATGATCGGGGACGGCGCAGGAATCGGTGCGGTTGATGTTCGGATCGTTCAGATGGTTCTTCACGACTTCGATCATGAGAAGTACGCCGGGCGACCAGGCGTTCAGGCTTTCGTCATAAGCTGTTTTCCAGGTCCAGGCTTCTCCTGAAACCGTAAAGACGATCAAAATGGCGATAACCCGTCCGTCGAGCTCAAGCGTGTGCACGCGCACGCAGTCGCGTTCAGCAAGATTGTTGACTGCCTCGCGGGCGAAAGCCGCGCGAAACCGGTCGACTGCCATGGCGGTGCCGCGTTTGCCTTTCCAGCCACTCGCTTCCAGCGTCAGGAAATGTTCGAACGCGTGACGTACATCGTCGGGCGTGCGGGCGACGCGATAGGCAAGCTCGCCCTTTTCGGCCAGCCTGCGCCATAGGCGATTGTAATCCCGGCGATGGTGTGCACCGATTGCTTGCTTGATATAGGCGTCGCCGTCCAGATCGCTCTCGAGAAAGGGACGCTCCTTCTGCTCTATGGCGACCAAAGGCAATTGGCGGCCCACCGCCACAGAACGGATCAGTTTTGCCGCCGGGCCGTTAGCCCGCATTTCCGGCAGCACAAGCACATCAGGCAATTTGAGATGCCTGCGCGCCAGAATGTCGAACAGGTCTTCCAGCACGCCGACAGGGTCATCGTGATCGATCAGTGGCGTGCCCTGCGGCCCGAACGGTGTCGACCATGCACGGATTACCGGTGTTGAAAGCGGCAAGCCAGGGCGTTCGATCGTATAGGGCATGACGAAGCGCAGGCGGCTGCGGATTTCGTTTTCGTCGCGCATGACCATGAAGCGAACTTCGCGATCCTCTAGGCGCGGCATGGCTGGCGCCAGAAACCGTGCATTGAAGAACACGTTCGGTTCGACGGTCCGGTTGCTCAAGTGATCGAGCTCGTCGCGCAGTTCGAAGCCTGCTGCGGCGCCGTAGATTGCGAGTTTGCGCGGTATATCGCGGCTGTGAAGGCTTTCCTCCAGCTTTTTGACAGCTTCGTGCGCCATACCGCTCTCGGAGAGTTCCGAAACGATGTGAGCTGCATTTCCGCCTGCCGATTCTTCAAGCAAAGGTTTCGCGGCCATTACAAAGTCCCCTCCGAGGTCTTGGTACGGTCTCGTGGAATGAGAATGAACATAGTTATGTGCAAGGTGCGTGATACGGCTGCCGAAAGAAGTGCCGCTTCCATCAGCATGGCAATAGCTGTCGAAATGGCGGCGCCTGTCAGGCCGAAGCGTGGTATCAGAACGAGATTGAGAATAACGTTGACAGCAAGTGTCACGGCATAAAGGAGCGCGCAGATATTCTGCTTTCCCGACATGTTGAGGAGGCTTTCTGCGGGGCCGACGCTGGCACGTGCGATCACCCCGATGATCAGGATGAACAGAAGCGGATAGCCCGCTGTGAAGGCCGGACCGAAAAGCCGCAGAAGCGGATAGCCCGCCAGCAGAATGACGGCGCCGAGGAACAGCGTCGGCCAGAATGTCCAGCGTACGGAGGCCTCGGCAAAACTTGCAAATTCGGCGCGATCACCGCTGTGCAGCAGGTCCGAATAACGCTGGGCGACGCTGGCCTTTACTGCGAAATAGACGAAATGGGCGAGCGCCATGATCTTCGTTGCCGCAAAATAGATCGCGACATGCTCGGGGTCGAGCGCGTGGCCAACCATCAGAACATCGACATTGATGAGTAGGAAGAAAAAGCCTTCCACGAGGAAAATCGGCAGGGCAACTTTCATCCATTCGCCAAGACGCTGGTCACGCGTTGCGGCGGGAATATCTTTTTCCAGTGAGCGGTCGACGGTCAGAAATTGTCCGACGGTGGTCAGCCACGTTGCGGCAATCGATACTGCCAGCGCGATAGTTGCACTGGAAGGTAATCCCGCTTCATGTGCGATGATCATGAACAGGAGAACCAGAAGTGGGCGGACGATATAGCTTGGCGTCAGCGCCATCATCACCCAGGTGCGCGAGCGCGCAATGCCATCCAGCATATTGCCGAGCGTAATCATTGGCAGGCAGATGAAGCCGAGGATGAACGGCACGAGATAATAGCTTGTGACATGGTCTTTGAGCAGGAGCAGCAGGCCTGCACCCAGAAGCGCGATAAATGTAGCGGCTGCAAAAGCGAAGACGCGTCCGGTCCCGATGATCCCGCGCACGAGGCCGAACATTTGGCGCTGCATATATTCCGGTACGAAGCGGATAATCGTGGTGTGCAGTCCGAAACAGGCCAGATCGCCGATAATTATCATGGTCAGCCAGACGAGGACGAAGATGCCGTACTCGAATTCCCCCATCCAACGGGCGAGAATAACCTGAGACAGGAGAGCAATAGCAGCGCTCGCAACGCGCACGGAAAAGGCGACGAGGGAAGAGCGCTGCGCGCTTGCCTGCGGTCCGCTATCCGTAAGCACGGCATCCAGCCGCTCCGTCACGGGACGAAGCCTGGCTGCGATCCTGCCGGGTAGAAACCGGCTCGCTGTTTCAGCTGCCGAAAACCGCACTGTTTGCCAACCCTGTCTTTGCAAGCCTCTTGGGGCCTGCTTGTTTAGCACCGGATAACCCGGCTTTCACGCCTATGCTTTGTTGGTCATGAGGCGCATGAAAACCTTAGACAGGAGTTCTTTATAAAGAGAAAAAGAAAAAGTCTAATCTGCCGAAGGTCGCAAGACTTCAAGGAATGGTGAGTATTTCCTAAACGACATCTATATTTGAAGCATCTAAAATAAAGCAAGTCATACAACTGCTCGCGGTGCATATCGATGTCCATCGTGTGCTAGAAAACACAAACCCCGGCAAATGGCTTGCCGGGGTTTGTTCGATAGATGCGATGATGAGCTCGGCTCACATCACTCGAAAGCGCCGTGGCAGTGCTTGTACTTCTTGCCGGAGCCGCATGGGCAAGCCTCGTTGCGGCTGACCTTACCCCATGTGCGCGGGTCGGCCGGATCGCGTTCGGCAGCAGGCACATTGCGTTCGTCATGCTGATGGTCGGACCAGCTCGCTTCGTCGAAATCGTTTTCGCCGGTGGTGCTGTCGATATGACGGCCGGTCATCGGCGGCAGTTCCGGTTCCGGCGGTGCTTCGCGAACGATCTCGACGCGCATCAGCTGCGAGATAACGACTTCGCGCAGGTTGGCAAGCATCGACTGGAACAGTTCGAACGCTTCGGTCTTGTATTCGTTCAGCGGATCGCGCTGGGCGTAACCGCGGAAACCGACGACCGAACGCAGATGGTCGAGATTGACCAGATGCTCACGCCAGAGATTGTCCAGCGACTGCATGATCACGGACTTTTCAACGTAAGTCATGATCTGCGGGCCGAAGCGTTCGGCCTTCTCGGCAGCAGCCTTGTCCGCGGCTTCCTTGATGCGGTTCTCGAACTCTTCTTCCGCGATGCCTTCTTCCTTGGCCCAATCCTCGACCGGCAGGTCGAGATTGAGCTTGGAGATGATGTCTTCCTTGAGGCCGGCAATATCCCACTTTTCCGCATAGGCGTCCTTGGGGATGCGCAGCGCGACCATGTCCTCGATGACCTCATGGCGCATTTCGCCAACAGTCTCGGTCAGGTCCTCTTCGTCCATCATTTCCAGACGCTGTTCGAAGATCACCTTGCGCTGATCGTTCATGACATCGTCGTATTTCAGAAGGTTCTTGCGGATTTCGAAGTTGCGGGCTTCGACCTTCTTCTGCGCCTTTTCAAGCGCCTTGTTGATCCACGGATGGACGATGGCTTCGTCTTCCTTGAGGCCGAGCTTCTGCAGCATGCTGTCCATGCGGTCGGAACCGAAGATGCGCATCAGATCGTCCTGCAATGACAGGAAGAACTTCGAACGGCCCGGATCGCCCTGGCGGCCCGAACGACCGCGCAGCTGGTTGTCGATGCGACGGCTTTCGTGGCGCTCGGTGGCGAGAACGTAAAGCCCGCCTGCGGCCAGAGCCTTTTCCTTCAGCTGTGCAATGTCAGCCTTGATTTCCGCGATCTTGGCATCGCGCTCGGGACCTTCCGGTATATCGGAAAGTTCCTGACGAACGCGCATTTCCAGATTGCCGCCAAGCTGGATGTCGGTACCGCGACCAGCCATGTTGGTGGCGATGGTGACGGTTCCGGGCACACCTGCCTGTGCGATGATATAGGCTTCCTGCTCGTGGTAGCGAGCGTTCAGAACCTGGAATTCCTTGATACCTTCCTTGCGAAGGCGTTCGGCCAGCTGTTCTGATTTTTCGATCGAGGTCGTGCCGACGAGGATCGGCTGGCCCTTCTCGTGCGAGGCGCGGATATCGCGCACGATGGCGCGGTATTTTTCCTCGACGGAGCGATAGACTTCGTCGTCTTCATCGATGCGCTGGACCGGCAGATTGGTCGGAATCTCGAGCACTTCGAGGCCATAAATATTGCCGAATTCTTCCGCTTCCGTCGCAGCCGTACCGGTCATACCCGACAGCTTGTTGTACATGCGGAAGTAGTTCTGGAAGGTGATCGAAGCCAGCGTCTGGTTTTCCGGCTGGATGGTCACATGTTCCTTGGCTTCCAGCGCCTGGTGAAGGCCTTCCGAATAACGGCGGCCTGGCATCATGCGGCCGGTGAATTCGTCGATGATGACGATTTCGTCATTGCGGACGATATAGTCCTTGTCGCGCTGGAAGAGCTTGTGCGCGCGAAGCGCATTGTTCAGGTGGTGCACGACCGCGACATTCTCGATGTCGTAGAGGCTTTCCCCCTTGAGATGGCCTGCGGCTTCCAGGAGCTGCTCAACCTTCTCGGTGCCGACTTCGGTGAAGATTGCCGTCTTCTGTTTCTCGTCGATTTCAAAATCTTCCGGCTCAAGGGCTGGAATGAAGGTGTCGATGAGGTTGTAGAAGTCCGAACGGTCTTCCAGCGGGCCGGAAATGATGAGCGGCGTGCGCGCTTCGTCGATGAGGATCGAGTCCACTTCATCGACGATGGCGTAATTGTGCGGGCGCTGCACCATCTGGGCGCGCTCATATTTCATGTTGTCGCGCAGATAGTCGAAGCCCAGCTCGTTGTTGGTGCCATAGGTGATGTCGCAGGCATAGGCCGCGCGGCGCTCATCGTCGTCGAGGCCGTGCTTGATAACGCCGACGGTCAGGCCGAGGAAGTTATAGAGCTTGCCCATGGTTTCGGCGTCGCGGGTGGCGAGGTAGTCGTTGACCGTCACCACGTGTACGCCCTTGCCCTCAAGCGCATTGAGGTAGACCGGCAGGGTCGCCATCAGCGTCTTGCCTTCACCGGTGCGCATTTCCGCGATGCCGCGTTCGTGCAGAACCATGCCGCCGATCAGCTGCACGTCGAACGGGCGCATACCGAGTACGCGCTTCGCAGCTTCACGTGCCGTAGCGAAAGCGTCGGGCAGAAGAGAGTCGAGCGTCTTGCCTCCAGCCAGCGCCGCACGAAATTCGGCGGTCTTGGCCTGCAATTGCTCATCGGTAAGATTTTCGTAATTCTTCTCGATAGCAGTAATTTGATTTGCCCGCTGGCGCAGGGTTTTAACGCGGCGGTCATTGGATGAACCGAATATCTTGCGGGCGAAACCGCCAAAGCTGACCATCACTGGTCCTTTCCTGTCCGTTCAGCCGGAAGCGCTTCCGGCAATGTCGAATGCTTTATTCACGCGTATTGAAACAATTGCAAGAAAACTGCGCTGCGAAAGCTGCCCGTTACGGCGCATTTCCGGCGCAATTCCCCCGCCCCTTACTGGACGTAAAGCCGAAGGACAGATAAGAGGGGCTTCGGGCGATGTCAACGTTGCTCCGGTGTGGTGGATTTGAAGTTCCTGTCATTTGCATGGCATCTGCGTTCATGAACTTCAAATCTGTAAACCGCACTCGATTCTATATATTGCTGTGTGGCTTTGAATCCGAAATTCGTTAGCAACACTGTTCCAAAGTGATGCGAATTTCGGATTCGCTACATCATGGGCTGGAAAACCTTTCCTTTGTTGCAATATTGGGGAGATCCGGGCCAAATTCCGCCGCATTCATCGGGCCGGTAAGCGGCCACGAAGGAGAGAATTCCATATGAAAGCCATTCTGAAAGCCCCTTATCGCAAGGCTCTCGCTGTCGTCGGCATGTCTCTGGCGGCCTCGGTGGCGCTGGCAAGCTACTCAGGCGCCGCATTCGCACAGGATGCTGGAAAGCCTGCTGCTGCACCGGCTGCAGCCCCTGCAGAAAAGGAAGATCCGTCCAAGGTTCTGGCGACCGTCAACGGCAACGACATCACGGTCGGTGAAGTCGATCAGGCTGCAGGCGATCTCGATCCGCAGTTCTCGCGCCTTCCTGCCGAACAGCGCCGTCTGGCTGCGCTTGCTGCCCTGATCGACATCAAGGCGATGGCTGGTGAAGCGGAAAAGGAAAAGCTCGATCAGTCCCAGGAATTCAAGAATCGCATGGAATTCCTGCGCGAACGCGCGCTCCATAACGAATATTTCAAGGATGCTGTTGTCGACAAGATCAGCGATGACGATGTACGTGCGCGCTACGACAAGGAAATCGCAGCCATGCCGCCGCAGGTGGAAGTGCGCGCTCGTCACATCCTCGTGAAGACCAAGGAAGAAGCCGAAGCCATCATCAAGAAGCTTGAAGGCGGAGCCAAGTTCGAGGACCTCGCCAAGGAGAGCTCAACCGACGGCACGGCAGCCAATGGTGGCGATCTCGGCTATTTCGCCGAAGGCCAGATGGTGCCGGAGTTCGAAAAGGCCGCCTTTGCGCTCAAGCCGGGTGAATACACCAAGGAGCCGGTCCAGACCCAGTTCGGCTTCCATGTGATCCAGCTCGAAGATCGTCGCACCAAGCAGCCACCGGCATTCGATCAGGTCAAGGACCAGATCCGTTCGATCATCATGCGCGAGCGTTATGTCGAAACCGTCAAGAAGCTGCGTGACGGCATGAAGATCGACTACAAGGATCCGGCTGTCGAGAAAGCCATGAAGGATGCGGCCGCAGCTCAGGAAGGTGCGGACAAGGATGACGCGCCGGAAGAAGCTGCTCCACAGCAGTAAAAACTGGTTTCAAATATCAACGCCCCGGCTTGCCGGGGCGTTTTTTATTCCGATCTTGCGTTTCCCGCTTGATTTTAAACCGCAAACCTTTCCAATGCGCGCGTCATATTTTGAATCCGAAATTCGCGTAACGCCGTTTGCTGGGCATCACGATTTTCGGGTTTCTACGAAACCGCATCCATCGAGGCACATATGTCCGCGTCTGTTTCTCCGCTCGCTCCCAAACACTACCCCACAATGCCGGTCGTCCATGGCGTGCGCATCGCCACCGCTGCTGCCGGGATCAAGTATAAAGGGCGAACGGATGTGATGTTGATGGTGTTCGACCGACCGGCTGAAGCCGCAGGAGTCTTTACACGTTCGCTCTGTCCATCGGCGCCAGTCGATTTTTGCCGCCGCAATCTCGTGTACGGAAAGGCCCGCGCGGTCGTCGTCAATTCCGGCAACGCCAATGCCTTTACCGGCGTCAAGGGTCGTGAAGCGACCGAAGCAACGGCTGAAGCTGCCGCCAAGGCGGTCGGGTGCGCCACAACAGATGTCTTTCTGGCTTCAACCGGCGTGATCGGCGAACCGCTTGATGCAAGCAAATTCGCGCATCTGCTCGGCGACATGAACAAGGATGCGGTCGAGGATTTCTGGACCGAAGCCGCCAAGGCGATCATGACCACCGATACCTATCCGAAGGTCGCGACTGAAACGGTGCTGCTCGGTCAGGTGCCGGTCACGATCAACGGTATAGCCAAGGGCGCGGGCATGATCGCGCCGGATATGGCAACGATGCTTTCCTTCGTCGTTACCGATGCACCGATCAAGGCTGACGTGTTGCAGAGCCTGCTCTCCAAGGGTGTTGGCTCTACCTTCAATGCTGTGACGGTAGACAGCGACACTTCTACATCGGACACGCTGATGCTGTTCGCCACTGGTACGGCGGCAGAACGTGGTGCACCTGAAATCACCGATCCTGCCGACAAGCGCCTTGGCGAATTCAAGAAGGCGCTCGGTCGCCTCCTGAAATCGCTGGCGCTGCAGGTCGTGCGCGACGGTGAGGGCGCACGCAAAATGGTGGAAGTGGAAGTGACGGGCGCAAAATCCGCAGCCTCTGCCAAGAAGATCGCGCTTTCCATCGCCAATTCGCCGCTGGTCAAGACGGCTGTTGCCGGTGAAGACGCCAATTGGGGCCGCGTGGTCATGGCCGTAGGCAAGGCTGGTGAACCTGCCGATCGTGACCTGCTCGCGATCTGGTTCGGCGATATTCGTGTTGCGCATCAAGGCGAGCGCGATCCGGCCTATTCGGAAGCAGCGACGTCCACCTATATGCAGGGCGAGGATATTCGCATTCGCGTCGATCTGGGGATAGGCAAGGGCAAGGCAACTGTCTGGACCTGCGACCTCACAAAGGAATATGTCGCCATCAATGGCGATTACAGAAGTTGATCGAAGTAATGGAAAAGCCCAGCACCCCAAGTCTTGCCATCGTTCGCCAGCTTGAAGCCGTCGGCTTCCGTGCCTGGCCTGCCACGTCGGTTCACTATGACGGCACATGGGCGATACGCATGACTGCAGCGCATCCATCCCGGCGTCTCAACTCGATCAATCCGCTCGATCCCGGCGACACGCGCGATATTCCAACACGTGTGGAACTGGCGGCGCAGCGCTTTCGCGCCTATGGCCGTGTTCCCTGTTTCAGGCTTTCGCCGCTCGCACCGCGCGAGCTTGAGGATTATCTTGAAGGGCTTGGCTGGAAGCGCCGGGACGAAACCATCGTGATGACGGCGAAGCTCGAGGAACTCGATTTGTCGGACGCCATCGACCAGATACCCCTGAAGGATATTGGGCGCTTCGTGGATGCCTCGCTTTCCATCCATGAAAGACCGGAGGATATGCGGCCCGGATTTTCCGAACTTCTAAATAGCGTTCGCCCGAACAAGGGCATGTTCGTGCTGGAGGAGGGCGGACGCGCCGTATCCAACCTGCTTTGCGTACAGGATGGCGTGATGGCGGGTCTATTCGATGTCGGAACCCTGCGCGACGCAAGGCGCAAGGGGCATGGACATGCGATTGTCGGTTCTGCACTCAAATGGGCCGTAAAGCTCGGTGCAAAGACGGCATGGCTGCAGATCGAGGCGGACAACGTTGCTGGACTTGCTCTTTACGAGAGCTTCGGCTTTCGGGAAGCCTATCGCTATGCCTATCGGGAGAGCAACGAGAAATGACCGAGGTAAAGGGACGCCGCATTCTTCTGGTCGCTGCTTGCGCACTGGTGGATTCGGATGGCCGGGTTCTGCTGACGCAGCGCCCGGAAGGCAAGCAGCTGGCCGGGCTGTGGGAGTTTCCCGGTGGCAAAGTGGAACCGGGCGAAACGCCGGAAGAAACGCTGATCCGCGAAATGCAGGAAGAAGTCGGCATCACGACGAAAGCGGCCTGCCTTGCACCGCTGACTTTTGCGAGCCATACCTATGATGACTTCCACCTGCTGATGCCGCTCTATGTCTGCCGCCGTTATGAAGGTATCGCGCGGGGGCTCGAAGGGCAGGCGCTGAAATGGGTTCGTCCGAAGGATATGCGCGACTATCCGATGCCGCCAGCCGACGAACCGCTGATCCCGTTTCTGCTTGATCTGCTGTAGACCGGCCCCTGTCCACAACCGTGGAAAAAGGTTGGCAATTTCTTACGATTCCGCTGGCTGGTTAATCTATGATTCACTCCGTTGAGGCATTCTCGTTTGGGAGCTGCCCCGGAGTCTTGAAGCATGAGTTTCGACAACAATTATTTTAGCGCTGATCACAACGAATATACGGCCAAGCCGCTAACGAAGGCTGGTCGCGGAATCCTGCGCGTTGTGCTGTTGTTCGGCTCTGCCGTTGTCGCTCTGGCTCTCATCATTGTGCCGGTTCTCAACGATCAGGCAAACAAGGTTGCAGCCCAGTCAGTACTCCCGGTCGGGATAGACCGCACCATGACCGGCTCGATCAAGCGCGATGCCAGCGCCCAGCCGCATGCAACAGGCCAGACGTATACAGTGCGCAAGAGCGTGCTTCAGCCGAGCCCCAATTCCGTCTGCATCATCGAGACAAACGGCAGCCACCACGGCGACTGTTAGCTGTCTTTCGCAGCCTTTTTTAGCGCTTCTGCCAGCGATGCTTTTGCAGAGCCCGGTTTCAATGGTTTTTGCTGCGATTCATGCGGCGCCCAGCCTGATAGCCAGATGATCGAGAAAGTGGCGCGGATGCGTCCATCCGGATCGGAGAACCGCTCGGCATAGATTTCAGCGGCCCGCAGGAACAGGCGTTTCGAAACCGGCTTGCGGGAACGGTCACGCAGGATGTTCTGCATGCCCATGGCGCGCAGATCGGCCATCAGGTTGAACAGCGAATCGTAGCGCACCGTGATGTTGTCGACGTCGGTTACGGGCAGGGCGAAACCTGCACGTTGCAGAAGGCCGCCCACATCGCGCACGTCCGGGAACGGGAAAATGCGCGGCGAGGCGCCGCCTGTCAGTTCGATTTCCGCCTGAAGAAGACTTTCGCGCAATTCACCGAGTGTTCCACTGCCGCTAAGGGCTGCCAGAAAAAGTCCGTCCGGCTTTAGGGCGCGGGCGATCTGCACCATTGTGCCCGGTGTATCATTGGTCGCGTGAAGAGCCATTAGCGACACGATCAGATCGGTGCTGCCAGCTTTCAGCGGCAGCATTTCCTCGTCACCGACAATAGCCGGGAAAGGACCTCGCAGGAAATCACTGTCGCGTTCGATGCGGACAATCAGGTCGGCTTTGCCAGACTGCGCGATGGCTGCTGCAGCTACGCCGGTATGGCCAGCGAGATCGACGGCGACGGGAAAACGCCGCTCCACAGCGTCGAGACGATCAGCGAGATCGTCGGCAATGCGCTGCAACAGGAAATCCGCGCCGGGTTCGGCGCGCGCAAAGGCGCGACGGCGAAACGAGAGCAGGAGATCGCGATCGAAAATCGCGCTATCATCGGTCGGCGCAGGCATGGAATCCGTCTTCTCTTTCGAGCAAGGTTCAGTACAATCGTTGCGGGGATAGATGCATTCGAATGGGGGCGAATGCAATGGCGGATGACGATAGAACGCATCAAACCTTTTTGCGCAGCGCGGGCGAAGGGCTTCGGCGGTTTGCCGGCAGGGCTTTTCGCTCCTCTGCGGACATGTTGTTTCCGCCGACATGCATTGGCTGCCGGGCGCATGTATCCGAACCGGGGACGCTGTGTCCGAAATGCTGGCCGGAGCTACGCTTTATAGAAAAGCCTTATTGCCCCGTGCTGGGCATTCCTTTCAGCCATGATTTCGGCGACAATTTCACGAGTGCTGAGGCGATTGCCGATCTGCCACCTTTCCGGCGTCTCCGATCCGCCGTCCTGCATCGAGGCGCAGCGCAGCGCATGGCGGTTTCGCTCAAGTTTCACGACCGGACCGATCTGGCCCCGTGGATGGCGCGCTGGATGCAACGCGCGGGTCGCGAATTGCTGGATGAATGCGAGGTCATTCTTCCGGTGCCTCTGCATCGCTGGCGGTTCTGGCAGCGGCGTTTCAACCAGTCGGCGGAACTTGCCCGCGCCCTGGCGAAACTGGAATCGAAACCCTTTGCGCCGCAAGGCGTGAAGCGTGTGCGTCGGACCGAACAGCAGATCGGCCTTGGTATCAAGGAGCGAAAGCGCAATGTGGACGGTGCGTTCCGCGTGCCGCAGGAACACGAGATTCATGTGCGCGGGCGACGGGTTCTGCTCATCGATGACGTCTATACGACCGGCGCTACGGTCAAGGCGGTAACGCGGGCATTGCTGCGTGGCGGCGCGAAAAGCGTGGATGTGCTGACGTTCAGCCGCGTTCTACCGGATTGAGCCGGATAACCGGCTACACAGGCTCGTGAAAAGCGTCGGGGCTTCCAGATAACGTCTTTGCCGCTTATATAGTGGCCAAAACGATTGGAGTTTATGATGGTTGATGTAACGATCTACACGCGTGTCGGTTGCCCTTATTGCACCCGGGCCAAGGATCTTCTGACCCGCAAGGGCGTTGCGTATAATGAAATCGATGCAGGCGCATCGCCGGAACTGCGCGCCGAAATGCAGCAACGTTCGGGCCGTAACACCTTCCCGCAGATATTCGTCGGCTCCGTTCATGTCGGCGGATGTGATGATCTTTTCGAGCTGGAAGATCAGGGCAAGCTGGATGGCCTGCTCAAGACTGGCGAACTGGTTTAGAATTCGATCGGACAGGGAGAGGTCGATGAGCATGTTCCGCGCAGCAGCCGTCCAGATGCGGTCTGGCACAGACGTGGCCCGCAATATTGAAGCCATGGAAAAACTGGTCGCGGAAGCGGCGGTCAAAGGTGCGCAATATGTGCAGACGCCGGAAGTGACCGGGATCATGCAGCGTGACCGGCCATTGCTCGCACAGTCATTGCGCGATGAGGCCAACGATCCTGTCATGGCTGCTGCGGCGAAGCTCGCCTCGAAACATGGTATCTTCCTTCATATAGGCTCGACCCTGATCAAGGGCGATGACGGAAGATCCTATAATCGCGGCGCGATCTTTGCACCGTCGGGCGAGAAGGTCTCGACCTACGATAAAATCCATATGTTCGATGTCGATCTCGACAATGGTGAGAGCTGGCGCGAATCGGATGCCTGTATTCCGGGCAAGGAAACTGTCGTTGTCGACCTGCCTTTCGCAAAGTTCGGCATGGCTGTCTGTTACGACATCCGCTTTCCGCAATTGTTCCGCGCTCAGGCTCTCGCCGGTGCCAATGTGATTACCAGTCCGGCCGCCTTCACGAAACAGACCGGAGAGGCCCACTGGCACATCTTGCAGCGTGCGCGTGCTATCGAAAATGGTGCATTCCTGATCTCTGCCGCACAGGGCGGTCTGCATGAGGACGGCCGCGAAACCTACGGTCATTCGATCATCGTCTCACCATGGGGCAAGATTCTCGCCGAAGCCGATCACGACGAGCCGGGCGTCATCCTGGCTGATATCGACGTGGCGGAAAGCGCTGCTGCACGCGGCAAGATACCGAACCTGAAGAATGCGCGGGAGTTCGATGTCCGGACTTTTTCCGCGAAGCAGAAAGAGGACGCGTAAATTCCATGATCCGCTTTTCGCTTCATTGCGATCAGGGCCATGAATTCGAGGGCTGGTTTCGCGACAATGCTGATTTCGACCGTCAGTCGGAAATGCAGCTTGTCGCTTGCCCCGTGTGCAATTCGCAAGTCGTTCAGAAGTCGCTGATGGCGCCGGCGGTCTCGACAAGCCGTGGCAAGGAAAAGATTGCCATGGCGCTGGGCGATACGCAAAAGCAGATATTGGACGAAATGCGGGAATTGAGCCGCAAGGTTCGCGAGAATGCGGATTATGTCGGCGACAAATTTGCCGAGGAAGCCCGGAAGATCCATTTCGGCGAGACCGAAACACGTGGTATCTACGGCGAAGCGTCGCGCGAGGATGTGCATTCGCTGCTCGAAGACGGTGTCGACGTTCTGCCGTTGCCGGTATTTCCAGAAGACAAGAACTGATTGCCGTACAGGAGACAAGGCGCATGAAACTGACGGATTCTGCGCCTTTTTTGCTGATCGCAACCGGCACCTTGCTGGGCCTCATCCTGCCACTCGGCAAGATCGCTGCGCAGGCTGGTATTCCGCCTGCCATCTGGACCTTTTTGTTCTCGGCGAGTGCCGGAATCATTCTGTTCGCTGTTCTTCTTCTGCAGGGAAAGAAGATCGGCTTTTCAGGCGGAAGACTGCGTTACTATATCTGTACCGCGCTTATCTCCTATGCCGTGCCCAATCTCCTCATTCTTTCCGCCATTCCGCGCCTTGGCGCGGGGTTTACCGGCATCATGTACACGCTGTCGCCGGTCATCACGCTTGTTCTGTCGATGGGGTTCGGGTTGCGGCGTCCCAATGCACTTGGGATCGGCGGTATCGCTGCCGGGTTTATCGGTGCAGTAATGGTGGCAATGACGCGCGGCGAAGTGGGAAAACCTGCTGATCCATTGTGGATCGCCGCGGCATTGCTCATTTCGGTGTTTCTCGCCATCGGCAATGTCTATCGCACGCTCGACTGGCCGAAGAACTCCGATCCGACCGAGCTTGCTGCCGGAAGCCATCTCGCATCGGCGCTGATGCTTTCTGCGGGGATACTCATATTCACCGGCCAGTTTCCGATCGAGACACTTGCATTCGCCCCATGGGCTGCTTTGGCCCAGTCGATTGCATCGGCGGGCATGTTTGCCCTGTTCTTCCGGCTGCAGGCGGTTGGCGGGCCGGTCTATCTCAGCCAGATCGGCTATGTCGCAGCGGCGCTGGGGCTTATTTCTGGGACGTTATTTCTCGGCGAACATTATCCACCGCTGACCTGGATCGGCGCGCTGGTCATCTGCGCAGGCGTTGCCATGACAACACGCGCGCAAAGAGGTTGAGATCAGGCAGGCCGTTCGGCAAGCACCATATAGTTCACATCGGTGTCGCGGGAGCGGCTCCAGCTGTCGGCCAGCGGATTATAGGTCACACCAAGCTTGTCGATGAGGCGCAGGCCGCCTTTCGCAAGTGCAGCTTCCAGTTCTTCCGGGCGAACCAGTTTTTCATACTGATGCGTGCCGCGCGGCAGCCAGCGCAGGACATATTCCGCGCCGATGATTGCCAGACCATAGGCTTTCAGCGTGCGATTGATCGTGGCGACGAACATCAGCCCGCCGGGCTTCACCATTTCGCTGGTCGCGGACATGAACAGGTCCACATCGGCAACGTGTTCGACCACTTCCATGTTGAGCACGACATCGAATTTTTCACCGGCTTCGGCCAGCGCTTCCGCTGTCGTGGCGCGGTAGTCGATATCGAGACCGCTTTGTGCGGCATGGATTTTCGCCACTTCGATATTGGTCGTGGAGGCATCCGCTCCGATCACTGTTGCGCCAAGGCGCGCCATCGGCTCGCAGAGAAGCCCGCCGCCGCAGCCGATATCGAGCAGGCGCAGACCGTCGAAGGGGCGCGGCGCATTGGGATCACGGTTGAATTTGGCGCAGATCTTTTCCTTGATATAGGCAAGCCGCGTCGGATTGAATTTATGCAAGGGACGGAACTTGCCCTGCGGATTCCACCATTCCGCGGCAATGCGCGAAAAATGCTCGATTTCCGAAGCGTCGATCGTGGTGCGGGCGGTCTCGGTCATTTCATTCTCCAGCGGCGGAAGCGTACAGTTCTGCTCTCAAGGTAGTACTCCAAAGTCAAGGAACAAATCAATTTCGCTCTCAAGCGGCCCGATACGAATCGCGGCCTTGCGGAAGCGCGGCATTTTAGCTATGTGACCCCGGGTTTGCCTGTCGCAACAATATAATGTTTGGGCAGGTGTGAGTGTAATTTTTCTAAACAGCGGGACGTAACCTTAAATGGCGCGCATCGTGATGAAATTCGGCGGCACTTCGGTAGCCGATCTGGAACGCATCTATAATGTGGCGCGCCACGTCAAACGCGAGGTCGAGGCAGGCAATCAGGTTGCTGTTGTCGTTTCGGCCATGTCCGGCAAGACCAACGAGCTGGTCGGCTGGGTGCAGAACATGCCGAAAGTATGCGGCGCAAGCTCGCCTTTCTATGATGCCCGCGAGTATGACACCATCGTCGCTTCCGGCGAGCAGGTGACGAGCGGCCTATTGGCGATTGCGCTTCAATCCATAGGCGTTGATGCGCGTTCGTGGCAGGGCTGGCAGATTCCGATCAAGACCGACAACGCCCATGGCGCGGCCCGTATTCAGGACATCGACGGTTCGGAAATCATCCGCCGCATGGAAATGGGTCAGGTTGCCGTCGTTGCCGGGTTCCAGGGCATCGGCCCTGACAACCGTGTGGCAACGCTTGGGCGTGGCGGTTCTGATACGTCTGCTGTCGCCATTGCTGCCGGTGTGAAGGCGGATCGCTGCGATATTTATACAGATGTCGATGGCGTCTACACCACCGACCCCCGCGTAGAGCCGAAGGCGAAGCGTCTTTCGAAGATTTCCTTCGAGGAAATGCTGGAAATGGCATCGCTTGGTGCCAAGGTTCTGCAGGTGCGCTCGGTCGAACTCGCCATGGTGCACAAGGTGCGCACTTTCGTGCGCTCGAGCTTTACGGACCCAGATGCGCCGGGCATGGGTGATCCGATCAACCCGCCCGGAACCCTTATTTGCGACGAGGATGAAATCGTGGAACAGCAGGTCGTCACAGGTATCGCCTTTGCGAAGGATGAAGCTCAGATTTCGCTGCGGCGCGTGGCCGACCGGCCGGGCGTTTCGGCAGCCATTTTCGGGCCGCTCGCCGAAGAGCACATCAATGTCGACATGATCGTGCAGAACGTGTCGGAAGACGGCTCCAAGACCGACATGACCTTCACCATTCCGACCGGCGATGTCGACAAGGCGCTGAAGGTGCTGGACAAGGTCAAGGGCGAGATCGGCTTCGACAATATCCAATCAGAAACCGGCCTTGCCAAGATTTCGGTGATCGGCATCGGTATGCGCAGCCATGCAGGCGTTGCCGCCACTGCCTTCAAGGCACTGGCCGAAAAGGGCATCAATATCCGCGCCATCACAACGTCTGAAATCAAGATTTCGATCCTGATTGACGGCCCCTATGCGGAACTGGCCGTGCGTACGCTGCACGCGGTCTATGGCCTCGACAAGTAAGCAGCCAGCTCAGATTCCATTTTGAAACATAATTATATGCAGGGCCGCGCAGCCGAAAGGGTGCGCGGCCCTGCAACATTTTGCGAGCAGCGACTATTTGTTCTGGACGCGGGTGTCAAAAATGCTCACAAAGGGATTGGCGTAACGCTTCGCGGGCGGGTATTGGGAATCGGCTGGCGGAACGCACGTCAGCAATTTTGAAGGAGCCCCCGACGATCATGCGTGAGCTGACAACCGGTCCCCGCGTACTGCTAAAGCGGTTGCGCGAATTGATGGCAGAGCCGCTGGAACCGCAGGCGCGCCTCGACCGGATCGTTCGTGAAATCGCCCAGAATATGGTCGCGGAAGTCTGCTCCTTCTATATATTGCGCGCTGACGGCGTCCTTGAGCTTTACGCTACCGAAGGTCTCAATCCGCAGGCAGTCCACCTTGCCCAGCTTCGTCTCGGTCAGGGTCTGGTCGGCACGATTGCCGCAAGCGCCCGTCCCCTCAATCTGACCGATGCGCAAAGCCATCCAGCTTTCGCCTATCTGCCGGAAACGGGCGAAGAAGCCTATAATTCCTTCCTCGGCGTTCCCGTTCTACGCGCTGGCCGCACTTTGGGCGTTCTTGTCGTCCAGAACAAGACCAAGCGGGCATATCGGGAAGACGAGGTCGAAGCACTTGAAACCACCGCTATGGTCCTTGCCGAAATCATCGCGACCGGTGACGGTCTGCGTCTGGCCCGTCCGGGCATAGAGCTTGATCTCGGTCGCCCGATGAGTGTGACAGGACAGGCTTTCAACGACGGTATCGGCCTTGGCCATGTGGTGCTGCATGAGCCGCGCATCGTCGTCACCAATCTTTTCAACGAGGATAGCCAGGCGGAGCTGAACCGGCTGGATGAAGCGCTTGGCAGCCTGCGCATATCCATCGACGACATGCTTTCGCGCCGCGATGTGGCGGTGGAGGGCGAGCATCGCGAAGTGCTCGAAGCCTATCGCATGTTTGCGCATGATCGCGGCTGGGTGCGGCGTCTGGAAGAAGCCATTCACAACGGTCTGACTGCCGAGGCGGCAGTCGAAAAGGTGCAGAGCGACACGCGTGCGCGCATGGTGCATCTGACCGACCCCTATATGCGCGAGCGCCTGTCGGATTTTGACGATCTCGCGAACCGTTTGCTGCGCCAGCTCATGGGACGCGACATCAAGACCATCGCCGAATCGCTGGTCAAGGATGCCATCATTGTCGCGCGTTCCATGGGGGCTGCCGAACTTCTGGATTATCCTCGCGAGCGCTTGCGCGGTGTTGTTCTGGAGGACGGCGCCGCCACGAGCCACGTCGTGATTGTCGCCCGTGCAATGGGTATCCCGGTGGTCGGCCAGGCCAAGGGCATTGTATCCATGGCCGAAAACAACGATGCGGCAATCGTCGACGGCGATGAAGGCATCATGCATCTGCGCCCGCAGTCCGATCTGGAAACGGCTTATGCCGAAAAGGTTCGGTTCCGGGCGCGGCGTCAGGCCCATTATCGGGAATTGCGGGACAAGCCATCCGTCACGAAGGACGGCGTCGATATCTCGCTTCTGATGAATGCCGGGCTTCTCGTCGATCTGCCGCAATTGTCGGCTTCGGGTGCGGCGGGGATCGGTCTGTTTCGCACCGAACTTCAGTTTATGGTGGCCTCGACATTCCCACGTGCCGAGCAGCAGGAACGTCTTTATCGCTCGGTCATCGAGGCGGCAGGCGACAAGCCGGTGACTTTCCGGACGCTTGATATCGGTGGAGACAAGGTTCTCCCTTACTTCAGTTCGACCGTGCAGGAAGAAAATCCGGCGCTCGGCTGGCGCGCGATCCGCCTGACGCTCGACCGTCCGGGGCTGTTGCGCACCCAGCTACGGGCGCTTCTGAAAGCGGCGGGCGGACGCGAGTTGAAAATCCTGCTGCCGATGATCACGGAAGTCAGTGAAGTGAAGGCCGCGCGCGAGATCATTGATCGTGAAGTCCGTCATTTGTCGCGGTTCGCTCATCAGTTGCCCATGGGGTTGAAACTGGGAGCGATGATCGAGGTACCGTCGCTGCTGTGGCAGCTTGAGGAGCTGATGTCGCTTGTCGATTTCATCTCCGTCGGGTCCAACGATCTGTTCCAGTTCCTGATGGCGACGGATCGCGGCAACTCGCTGATGTCGGGTCGCTTCGATCAGCTTTCGCCTGCATTCCTGCGGGCGTTGCGCTTCATCGTGGAAACCGGCAATCGCCACGGTAAATCGGTTACCCTGTGCGGTGAAATGGCCAGCAGGCCGCTTCCAGCCATGGCGCTGGTAGGCATCGGTTTTCGGTCGATCTCCATGTCGGCGGCGGCAATCGGCCCGGTCAAGGCCATGCTTGATGCGCTGGACGCAAGCAAGCTTACGGCCTTGCTGGCGGAAGAGCTGGATAAGCCGAACAGTGCGCATTCGCTGCGCGAAATGCTGATGAGATTTGCGGAAGACAACGATATTCCGTTATAGCGAAGCAGATCTAGAGCATTTCCAGCAAAAGTGCGAAGCGGTTTTGCGTCGGATAATGCGACAAAACAAATAGTTGGAGCATTTCCAACGGTTCAAAAAAATAGGAAATGCTCTAACTGACTGAACGGTCGCGGTGCAGGATTGCGCGGCGTCCCGTTTTGCATTCTTGCACGCCGCTGATAATTTTTAGGACATGACATGATCGCATTGCCGCAGGACCGGATGGACCAGCTTTTGAAGCGGTTCTCAATGATCGAAAGCCAGATGGCCAACAATCCGGATTCGGAAACCTATGTGAAGCTCGCATCGGAATATTCCGAGCTGCAGGAGGTGGTTGGCAAGATTCGCGAACTGACCGACTCCCGCAAGGAAGCTGTCGATCTGGCGGCCATGCGTGACGATGCCTCCACGGATGCAGAGATGCGTGCACTTGCGCTGGAAGAGCTGCCGGGCGTGGAAAAGCGGATTGAAGGACTGGAGCAGGAAGTCCAGATTCTGTTACTGCCGAAGGACGCTGCCGACGAGAAGAACGCCATTCTCGAAATTCGTGCCGGTACGGGGGGGCTGGAGGCGGCACTGTTCGCCGGTGACCTGTTCCGCATGTATGAGCGTTATGCCGCCGAAAAAGGCTGGCGGGTCGAGCTGGTCTCGGCCAGTGAAGGCGATGCTGGTGGTTATAAGGAAATCATCGCCACCGTTTCCGGCAAGGGTGTGTTCTCCAAGCTCAAGTTCGAATCGGGCGTGCACCGCGTGCAGCGTGTGCCTGAAACGGAAGCCGGCGGACGCATCCATACATCGGCGGCAACCGTCGCGGTTTTGCCTGAAGCCGAGGATATCGACATTGAGATCCGTAATGAGGATATCCGCATCGATACGATGCGGGCATCGGGCGCCGGTGGCCAGCACGTGAACACGACCGATTCGGCGGTTCGCATTACGCACATCCCGACCGGTATCATGGTCGTTCAGGCTGAAAAATCCCAGCACCAGAACCGCGCACGCGCGATGCAGATTCTCCGTGCACGCCTTTACGACATGGAGCGCCAGAAGGCAGACACCGAACGTTCTGAATCACGTCGCAGCCAGGTCGGTTCGGGCGATCGCTCCGAGCGTATCCGCACTTATAATTTCCCGCAGGGACGCGTCACCGATCATCGCATCAATCTGACGCTTTATAAGCTCGACCGGGTTATGGAAGGTGATCTGGACGAACTGGTCGATGCGCTGATTTCCGATCACCAGACCGCACTTCTGACGGAACTGGGGCATTAGAGCGCGTTTCGATCTGATTCAAGCAGATTGGCCAGATCGGCGCTCTAGATATTTGTTTTGAACCGCGCATCTTTTCCGAAAATCGTTTCACACTTTTCGGGATGCGCTCTAAGGGTGAGCGAAATGCGTCTCGACCGCCTGATGGCTGATGCACGGACGAGGCTTCGTGCGGCAGAACTGGATACGCCAGACCTCGATGCACGGCTTCTGGTCGAATGGGCAACCGGCAAGACGCGGCTCGATCTGATATCCGCACCTGAGCAATTGGTTGATTCTGCGGTAATCGAGACGCTTTCCGATGCGCTGGACCGCCGTGAAAAGGGTGAGCCGGTTCACCGGATCATGGGTGTTCGCGAGTTCTTCGGCCTGCCTTTCCGGCTCTCCGCTGCTACGCTTGAACCGCGTCCCGATACGGAAGTGCTGGTGGAGCTGGTCATTCCGGCGCTGGAAGCGCTTGCGGTGCAGAAAAACACGCTTGAACTCCTCGATATGGGGACGGGAACGGGCGCGATCATCATCTCGCTTCTGCATCGCTTCGAGCGCGCACACGGCATTGGTCTCGACATGGCGGAGGGGGCGCTTGCAATGGCGCGAATCAATGCTGTCGCCAATGGTGTGGGTGACCGGTTCGCAGCGCTCAAAAGCGACTGGTTTGAAAATGTGAGCGGGCGGTTTCATCTTATCGTCTCAAACCCGCCCTATATTCCGCATGAAGACATTGCGGGACTGTCACGCGAAGTGCGCGAACATGACCCATTGGCTGCGCTCGATGGCGGGTCTGATGGACTGAATTTCTACAGAGCCCTTGCACAGAAGGCAGCAGATCACCTATATAAACAAGGAATGGTTGCCGTAGAGATCGGCGCCGGACAATTCCAGGATGTTGAAGCGCTGTTCGAAAGCGCAGGTTTTTCCCTCGCAGGACATGCGAGTGACCTTGGCGGCCACAGAAGGGCCATGCTTTTCGCGTACAAATCAAATACGTAATTTTGATGCGGCGAACCGCTAAAAAACACTTGGAATTTGCGGCGAAGCCGTTTAGTTTCCGGCCACCGTATACAGCCAGAATGGTTTTGCCCGCTGATGGGCGGTGGCGGAAATGCTCCATGACGATTTTTGGTCATGCTCCCCGAAGGTTCTTTGGGGATGGCTTGTGCGGAAGTACACGACTTTCAAGCATAATCTCGAAGAGCAGAGCTTTTCGGAATGGTTATGCATTAATGCAACCGCGGAGTTTCGGTGACCCATAGAGGTACCTAACTCAGGAGCAGTCGATTTGTGGGAAGTTTTTAGGGCGTACTTCCTCCATGGCTCGATAGCGTGAAACCGGCAGCTTTTTGGCTGTGGAGTTTCTACGCCCTTTAATCTGAAAAGAGATGAATATGAGGCCAGCACAGCAGAACAGGCGCATGCGCGGACGGGGGAATAACAATAATAACAACAACAACCGCAAGGGCCCCAATCCTCTGTCGCGCAATTACGAAAGCAATGGCCCGGATGTGAAGATCCGCGGCAATGCGCAACATATTGCAGAAAAATACTCGGCACTTGCGCGGGACGCACAGGCATCTGGCGATCGCGTGATGGCAGAAAATTATCTTCAGCACGCTGAACATTACAACCGCATCATCATGGCGGCCATGGCGCAGAATCCGGTGCCATTCCAGCGCGAGGAAACCTTCGACGATGACGGTGCGGATGATGAGGAAGCAGGTTTCACGCCTGTCGCAGCACAACCACAGCCCGTCAACGGTTCCGGCCCGCAGCCGGTTATCGAGGGCACGCCTGCCGAGGTCGTTTATGGCGAAGATGGTGGCGAGCCGGTAAAGTCCGGTGAAGGTCGCCAGCAGCCGCGCGAGCGCGACAACCGCGATCGTCGTCTGGGTCGTGGCCGCCGTCCGCAGCGTGAGCGCTTCAACGCTGACGAGCGTTCTGACGAACAGCCGCAGGAAAAACAGGCTCAGCCGGTGGCTGAAGAAGCTCCGGCTGCAGCCGTGGTCGAGCAGGCAGCACCAGTGGCCGCCGAGGCCGCTCCTGTTGCCGATGCATCTTCTGCGGATGAGGCCGCGCCACGTCGCGCCACGCGCCGTCCTGGTCGTCCGCGCCGCGCCGCCAAGGATAGCGGTGATGAGACGCCGGTAACGGAATCTGCGGATTCCGACGCCTGATCGTCCCTGTGTATCAAGTTAAAAATGGCGCGGTTTCCGCGCCATTTTTATTTGATTCTTCACGTGTCTGTAACCCTTGCCGAAACCCGGCCATCGTCCCATATGCTGTCTTGGAAAGAAGTCCGCCCAGTGTGGGGGCTTCGTCACCATACATCTTCTGGTGCCGCTTGATGGGCCGGAAGGCAAAGGAGACATCATGAATATCGAAAAATATACGGAACGCGTCCGGGGCTTTATCCAGTCTGCACAGACTTTCGCGCTGTCGTCCGGCAACCAGCAATTCACACCCGAACATGTGTTGAAGGTTCTCGTCGATGATGACGAAGGACTTGCCTCGTCCCTGATCGAACGCGCGGGCGGGCGCATTGCCGATGTGCGCATCGGCTTGCAGAGTGCGCTCGAAAAGCTGCCCAAAGTGTCGGGTGGCAACGATCAGCTTTATTTATCGCAGCCGCTTGCCAAGGTCTTCTCGCTTGCCGAGGAGCTTGCCAGCAAGGCCGGTGACAGTTTCGTCACCGTCGAGCGCCTTCTGATGGCGCTGGCGATGGAAAAATCCGCAAAGACGTCTGAAATTCTTTCCGCTGCCGGTGTGACCCCGACGGCGCTCAACAAGGTCATAAACGATATGCGCAAAGGCCGCACCGCCGATTCGGCGTCCGCTGAAAGCAATTATGATGCGTTGAAGAAATATGCCCGCGATCTGACCGAGGATGCGCGTGCAGGCAAGCTTGATCCGGTGATCGGTCGCGACGAGGAAATCCGCCGCACGATTCAGGTTCTGTCGCGCCGCACCAAGAACAATCCGGTTCTGATCGGCGAGCCGGGCGTCGGCAAGACCGCAATCGCGGAAGGTCTGGCGCTTCGCATCGTCAATGGCGATGTGCCCGAATCCTTGAAGGACAAGCAGTTGATGGCGCTCGATATGGGCGCGCTGATTGCCGGTGCCAAATATCGCGGTGAGTTCGAAGAGCGTCTGAAAGCAGTACTTTCGGAAGTGCAGACGGCTGCCGGCCAGATCATCCTCTTCATCGATGAAATGCATACGCTTGTCGGTGCAGGCAAGTCTGATGGCGCGATGGATGCATCGAACCTTTTGAAGCCTGCTCTTGCACGCGGTGAATTGCACTGCGTTGGCGCGACGACGCTGGAAGAATACCGCAAATATGTCGAGAAGGACGCAGCGCTTGCCCGTCGTTTTCAGCCGGTATTCGTTGATGAACCGACCGTCGAGGACACGATTTCGATCCTGCGTGGCCTGAAGGAAAAATACGAGCAGCATCACAAGGTGCGTGTTTCGGATTCGGCTCTGGTTGCTGCGGCAACCTTGTCGAACCGTTATATCACCGACCGTTTCCTGCCCGATAAGGCCATTGATCTTGTCGATGAGGCGGCATCGCGCCTGCGCATGCAGGTTGATTCCAAGCCGGAAGAGCTGGATGAAATCGACCGTCGCATCATGCAGCTGAAGATCGAGCGCGAAGCGCTGAAGGTTGAAACCGATGCTGCTTCCAAGGATCGTTTCCAGCGCCTCGAAAAGGAGCTGACCGATCTGGAAGAAGAATCGGCGGAACTGACGTCGAAATGGCAGTCTGAAAAGCAGAAGCTCGGACTTGCTGCTGATCTCAAGCGCCAGCTTGAAGAGGCACGCAATGCCCTCGCCATTGCACAGCGAAGCGGTGAATTCCAGAAAGCGGGCGAACTGGCCTATGGCAAGATTCCGCAGCTGGAGAAGCAGCTTGTCGAAGCCGAAAGCCATGAAAACAAGGGCTCTCTGCTTGAAGAGACTGTTACGCCCGACCACGTGGCACAGATTATCTCACGCTGGACCGGTATTCCGGTTGACCGGATGCTGGAAGGCGAGCGTGAGAAGCTGTTGCGCATGGAAGACGAACTTGCGAAGCGGGTCATCGGGCAGGGCGAAGCTGTCCAGGCCATCTCGAAGGCGGTTCGCCGTGCGCGCGCCGGGCTTCAGGACCCTAACCGGCCTATCGGCTCGTTCATCTTCCTCGGCCCAACCGGTGTCGGTAAGACGGAGCTGACCAAGGCGCTCGCCGCGTTCCTCTTCCAGGACGACACGGCCATGGTTCGTATCGACATGTCGGAATTCATGGAAAAGCATTCCGTGAGCCGGTTGATCGGCGCACCTCCCGGCTATGTCGGCTATGAAGAAGGCGGCGTTCTGACGGAAGCCGTTCGGCGCAGGCCCTATCAGGTGATCCTGTTCGACGAGATCGAAAAGGCGCATCCGGATGTGTTCAACGTGCTGTTGCAGGTGCTGGACGACGGACGCCTGACCGACGGACAGGGCCGCACGGTCGATTTCCGCAATACGGTCATCATCATGACCTCGAACCTCGGTGCTGAATATCTCGTCAATCTTGGCGAGAAGGACGATGTCGAGTCGGTTCGTGAGGAAGTAATGGGCGTGGTGCGGGCTGCCTTCCGTCCGGAATTTCTGAATCGTGTCGATGAAATCATCCTGTTCCACCGGCTGCGCCGTGAAGACATGGGTGCGATTGTCGATATCCAGATGCAGCGTCTCCAGATGCTTCTGACCGATCGCAAGATCGTGCTGCAGCTGGAAGAAGATGCACGCGAATGGCTGGCCAACAAGGGTTACGACCCGGCCTATGGTGCACGTCCGTTGAAGCGTGTCATTCAGAAAGAAGTTCAGGATCCGCTCGCCGAGCGCATCCTACTGGGCGACATTCTGGATGGTTCCATCGTCAAGATTACCGCCGGTTCGGACAGGCTCAATTTCCATCCGATTCGCGGTGCGCTTGAGGATGAAGGCCAGAAGATCGACGAGAACGCCTGAACGTTCAAGAGTTGAGGTCATTGGGCGTCGCAACCGGATAGGTTGCGGCGCCATTTTCATGTCTGGCGTGACAAGTTTTCCAGCTTTCCTTCGATGTTGGCCATTTTCATGTCCAGTTCATCTGGCATCTGCTTTATCAGCTAATCAGTTGTTAACCATATTCGCGGCATCCATGGTCTCTCGATCACCCAGGGCATTCTTCATGGCGCATTACACACGCATGCTTCGTTTCGCTTTGTTTGCTTCCGTCGCGGTAACTGCCGTCAACGGTACAGCGCGCGCGGGGGAAGGCAGTTCTGCAGTGGCTACCGAACGCCCGGTACAGCTTGCACAGCTTTATGATCCGGGTGAAGAAATCTATCATGATCGCCGGGTACGGGTCTTTATCGACCAGTATGGCCGCCGCGTTACCATGGATCGTCGCGGGCGTATTCTCAGTGTCGAGGACGCCAATAATTATGACCCGAACGCTTATGACCGTCGGGTTCGCCGCGCACCGCAGCCAGACGACAATTGGACGCTCGATGGTCCAGTCGACGGTGGGGCTCCCTATGACGGTTTCGGCAACGTGCCCGAAGATCCGAACTATTACCCGGACGCTCCAGCGGCACCGCAATATGGCGGCAACCGTGATGGACAGGTGCAACGGTCGGAACTGCCTCCGGCAGGCGATCAATATCCTGACAATACCAACACCAATTCAGCCAACGCCAATCCCGGCTATGATGGCCAGCAGGATTATGGCCAGCCGGGTTACGAACAACCAAGGGGTGTTCCCAATCCGAGCGACATGGCTCCGGCAATCGAAATGCCGAAAGGGCAGGGTGCAAAGGAAAAGATCGCAGCCTATCAGATACTGCTCGACCGCGCCGGTGCATCGCCCGGCGTCATTGACGGTCGTTCGGGCAGCAATGTCGACAAGGCGGCTGCCGCCTATGGCGAGCTGACCGGAAAATCGATCAATCCGACAGACGAAGCGGCGGTCAATGCGGAACTTGAAGCCACAGGTGGCCCAGCCTTCACCGAATACACCATCACCAACGAAGACGTGGGACGGCAATACGTTGCTTCCATCCCGGAAGATTACGCCCACAAGGCGCAGCTTCCGGCGATGGCGTATACCTCGGTCACCGAAATGCTCGGTGAAAAATTTCATATAGACGAGACCTATCTGAAAGAGATCAATCCCGGCGTAAACTTCAATCAGCCGGGTTCGATCGTAAAGATTCCGAACCTCGGCAAGCCTGTCCGGACCAAGGTGGCCCGCATCATCGCCGACAAGGGACGCAAGCAGGTTCGTGGCTATGACGAAGCCGGCAAGCTGGTCGTTGCCTATCCCTCGACCATTGGTTCGTCGGACAATCCGTCACCTTCCGGCGTTGTTCAGGTCGAGCGTATCGCGATCAACCCGAACTACACCTACAATCCGAAGATCAACTTCAAGCAGGGCAATAATGATAAGGTGCTGACCATTCCGCCTGGGCCAAACGGGCCGGTGGGAACAGTCTGGATCGCGCTTTCCAAGCCGACCTACGGCATTCACGGTACGCCCGAGCCATCGAGAATCGGCAAGACGTCAAGCCATGGCTGTGTGCGATTGACCAATTGGGATGCGGAAGAGCTGGCAAAACTGGTGAAAGCTGGCGTAACGGTCGAGTTTACCGAGTAAGCATTCCAGCGAATTCAAAGAGAAAGGCCGGGGCGTTTCCCCCGGCCTTTCTTTTTATCAGCTCTTCGTTGATCCGTTCGAGGCAAGCTTGGTGCCGTTGTCATCACTGTTCAACAGAGTGTCGATGCGATCCCGTTCCTGCTTGAAGGCTTCGAGCTCCTTGCCCGAAAGCGCCTTGTTATCCGGCAGACGAATGCGCAGCGGATCGACCTTGGTGCCGTTCACGATCATTTCGTAGTGAAGATGAGGACCGGTCGAAAGACCCGTCGATCCGACATAACCGATCACCTGTCCCTGCCGCACACGCGCACCGGCGGTAACGCCGCGGGCGATGGCGTTCTGGTGGCTGTAGCTGCTCACATAACCATTGGCATGACGAATCAGGGTCTGGTTGCCATAGCCATTGGTCCAGCCTGCCTTTTCCACGACGCCATTACCGGAAGCGATGATCGGCGTGCCGCGCGGTGCGGCCCAGTCCACGCCGGTATGCATGCGGCTATAGCCAAGGATCGGGTGGCGGCGCATGCCGAACGGTGAGCGGAAGACACCATTGGGAACCGGATTGCGGAGCAGGAACTGTTTCGCGCTTTTGCCGTCGCCGTTGAAGTAGTCGACGCTCCCGTCCGGAGCCTGATAGCGATAGAATTTTCGGGTCGTGCCGCCGAAATTGGCCGAAACATAAAGAAGCTGCGAATCGGCTTCCGGTTTGTCGGGATCGTCCGGCAGCGAGAAGAATGCGTCGATCTGGTCACTCGGCGCAAGCCGTGACTGCAGGTCAACATCGCTTGCGAGCATCTTGACGAGCTGTTCGCGCATCGTCTCCGACATGCCATAAGCGAGCGCGGCCCGGCTGATCCCGTCATAAACACTCGGCAGATTGCCCCGAATGGCCGTCGGCAGGGCATTACCATCAAACGCCGTCTGCAGAAGCGGGGTCTGTTCCGGTTCGTCGGACGGAATATATTGTCCCCTGTCGTTGAGGGCGACCGTCACCAGATGCGTGGTGCGATTATAGATGCTGGCGCGCACGATACGGTCCGTGCCATCCTGCGTCTCGGTGCCGACACGCAAAACGCTGCCTTCCTTGAGGCGCGGCGAGTTCATCAGCTTGGCAAGCGAGTCGGCCATGTTTTCGGCATCGTCGCCGGTATAACCGGCGTCTTCGAGCGCCTGCTTGATATCGGCTGTCTGGCGGAAAGGAATCAGTTCTTCCGAAAAGCCTTCGCCAACCGTCTCGTCATCGCCGCGCTGTGCGACACTGACATTCTCCTGTGTAATCTTCACGCCAAGCGCTGGGCCAAGCGCGAAAGGCGAGTCCGTGCCGCCGAAACGAGCAGGATCGACATAGTGGAGCGATGCAACCTGCACGTCGCCGTCGGTCAGAAGACCACCGGTATCCCGCACAACCTTCTCGACCTCATCCACTGTCAGGTCGCTGGATGCATCGAATGTTGTGCTGTTCATCGGAAAATCGACAACACGCAGACTGACTTCGCTTTCGACCTTGGCGCCGTAAATCTGACCGGCATCGGCAGGCTGCGGTGCCGCAGGTCCTTCCGAAAACACGGTGAGGGCGTTGAAAGCAGGATATTTGCGGCTGGTCGGGTGATCGACGGCGAGAGCCATGCGGACAAATTCGAATGGTCGCGTGCGAATAACTTCGCGTTCACCCACTTTCTGCATCGTCGAAAGATCGAAACGGCGTCGGTCGCGCGCCTTTTGCTGAGAGACGGTGCTGACAAGACGTCCGCCCTTGGTAACAGCGGCTTCGTCGGTCGCACCGGGCATGTCGTTACGGGCAAGGATTTCAGGCGGGGTCGCCAGCTGTTCGCGCCCGTCCAGAGCGGCAAACAATGCAACGCCGATCAGCATGCAGGACGTAACGCCGGTCAGGAAGGTTCCAGCGAGCCAGCGGGCAGAAACTTCACGACGATCTGGTGGCCGCCGCCGTCCGCCTACACTGAGCGGGGGCTCGTCACCCGGATCGAGATTGTTCGGCCCCATCTCTTTCATACTGCTGTAGCCGGTCCTTCTTTATAACTGACCGCACAAAACGTGCTTGAAATCGTTTGTCGGAAAAGCGGACAAACCGCCAATCCGGTATTAAGGTGTCTTCCATTCTGTCGGAAGGCTCCCAAACGGGCATGTGAGTTTTGCCTGCCGAAGAAACGTAAGTCAACGACAAGCCTGCCAGACAACGATTTCCACAATCGCTTGCAAAGTATGGTTCATTGTCGGTTTCAAAAGTTTCGCGGAAATTATTAGGGCAATAAGGCCGGTTTAAGGCCCTCCCAAGTGCGGTTGGTGCAATGAGTGCACTATAATATAAGGCAAATACGTGGAAATCCGACGGCTTGTGGAAAGTTGTCAAAAAAACATCAAAAAACTTCATTGTCGCTGTTGACAGATATGAGGTGTCACCCCTATATACGCCTCCACAACGAGGGCGGCGACGCTGCTAGCGGCAGGTTGGTTCG